>DALTWG010000065.1 GCA_029987245.1 Methanocorpusculum sp.
CTTCATATCTCACAAGGCAAATAAGATATGCCGGTTTTGCCGGCTATGGACAAAACCAGAAAAAATGAGAGACACATCCATGTTTCTCATCTTAACAGTAATACAAACTGTTTGTGCTGTACCCCGAGGCGGTTCGCCGAGGAGTTGAGCACGGTTTTTCCGTGCGACCTCTGCCGTGCGATCTTAATACCGCGGCAGCAGTTGCGCGTGAAATACGTGAAAGGAAAAAGGATAGTCGAATAATGCGGGGGAACCCCCACGTGCGGCGGACCCGGCTGGATACCTGGTTCGTAGAGTCTGCACGTTTTGCAACCACGTTCCTTTTGATTTCCGTTTCACCAATTTCTATCGCAATCTCACATATATTCGCAAAACCTCATTACTCATGAGCCCCTATACATATACAACCCATGGCATCTCATCCGGACACCGAACAAAACGATCCTGTGACAGAGTATATCTATCACCCGTCCCCGTCCTTTTGTCCCAATCCTGATACCCCCGGATTTGATGCAGATCTCTACATGGACAAACTCATGCAGCGCCGCAGGGAAATTTTATCCCGCGGCACCTCGCTTCACTTTCTGCACACGCTTCGCCTCTGCAGCAGACTGCGCAGAAAAGTGGTTTCCTGCGGCAAAAAAGTCTACTTCCTTAAACAGACCGCAAAAGTCAGCCTCCTGAAAACCGTTGAAACCCGCCGGCTTCGCTAACCCGCAACAATTATGCGCTACTACTTTAAACCAGACACCCTCATTATCCGCGGCAGATTCAAAGCGGCAAGCAACGGTATTGCAGGCGGCATAGAAGATGTGCACACCCTTCTTAACATCTCCGTCCCCCGCGGGTTTTCAGAAGACGCCGCAAAATACATTGACCTCGTCTCCGCAAAATACGGCTTTCTGCACCCCCATTTCGGCCTATTGACCGCGGTCCCCATGAAAAACCTCTGCATAGCACAGTATGACTACATAACGGCCTTTGTGACCGCGGCCGTTTCCGACCGGAACCGTACAATCAATATTATCGTCACCTCTGCAAAACCCATGACCGATGCAGCTCTCTTAGGCGCCTTAATGACCGTCACCGAAGCAAAAATGAAAGTTGTTTCCGGACGAAAACTCCCCTCTGGCGCCTTCAGCACCGATGCCGTAATCGTCGCCGCGGAAAAAAATCCCGGCGCCCCCGATGAATTTGCCGGACCTCTGACTGAAACCGGCGAACGCATTTACAAAGCCGTGTCCCAGGCCTTAAATGTTGCTTTTGTCAGATTTGACAACTACCTGCTGAGCAACTGGGGCATCTCGCGCGGCTGGGCAAAAGGCGATGCAAAAATAACCAGCCGCCCCGCATTTTTCATCTACAGCCGCTACAAAGGCGACCACTGGAACGAATGGCTGCCCGAAGGATGCCCGTATTATCCCTGCCATAAATTCCCGCAGCAGAAATGCTATTTCTGCTACTGCCCGCTTTATCCCTGTAAAGACACAGAATTCAGCGAGGAAATCCGAACACCCCAGGGAAAAATATGGAGCTGCATGGACTGCAGATTTATTCATGAACCCGCGGTCGCCGGACACCTTTTGCACAACCCCGAGGCGAAAATGGCGGAATTAAAAAGCGTGCGGAAAAATGCGGACGGCCGCTGAAGCGGTCTTATTTACTCAAAACCCTTGTTTTCCTCCGCACCAAGCCATTTGTTGTAGACAAACAGAACGTGTGAACACAGCACTATAAGTCCTGTTCCGATAAAAATATGCAAATCATATCCGCCGATGAAAAACGTCCCGAAGCCGTCGAGGATTGAATCCGCATTCTGACCGAGATAATACGATATCAGAATCAGACTGAACACCACCTGGATTTTTCCCTGCGGATACTTTTCGGAAAGCATGGTGATACACAGCGGAAATGCAAGAAACATCAATCCTGCAACAAATAAAATCTCGACCGGCAGAATAATTTCATACGGCACCACAGGGGAAATTATAGAAAGCGGCGCCAGACACAAAAACCCGATTGCAAGGAACTGGTATTTGTTGTCAATCGTTTTCAGCCGCTTGGTTAAAATTATCGAACCGGCGATTAAAATGATGTTTAACAGACAAATCAGAACCGGAATCATATATCCCGCACCGGCAAGATAATATGCAGTTTCCGCATCGTTAATCGCCTGTGACAGCATGAATCCGATGGAAAAGAAAATCAGAATTGCAATCCAGAAGAATCCGTCCATTAATATACTTTTTATAATGCGCATAAATCTCCTGACCTCTGCAATCTCCTGCTTTATTCTGCGTGTTATATTCATTTCTTCTTTCGCTTCTATTTCCCGGTCTTTGAGCACTTCAATTACCGGCAGAGTACACAGCGCTATCGCGGCAAGAATGATAAAGGAAAGTGCAATGCCGAGTTTGTCCAGCGCCGTGTTCAAAAACGGCGTTAACAGCATACTCACGGCACTGTGCGAGGTGAAAATCGCCGCGGAAAGAAGGGGCACGTATCGGTGATTAATCCGGTTTTGCGCCGCACCAAAAACAATACCATAGGAAAGTGCGCCGCCGGCAGCGCCCCAGACAACGGAAAATATGAGCATCGGCACAAGAGAAGGCGCACCGGCAATAAATCCGAACCCGAGGATGCCCAGTATTTCAAGAACAAGACCCAGGCGAAGCACCCGGTAATAGGACCATTTCAGCGTGAGGTAACTGAAAAATACGGCAAAAAACCCTGAAAAGAGCAGCAGCATTGTGGTCGATATTGAAAACAATCCGTAGTCAAAGCCCCCGTCTGTTCCCATGACATCGGTTACCACACTTGTTGCATCCATCATGCCGTAGAAAAATCCGTTCAGAATGCATGAAGACGCAATAACAAAAAACAACAGGCCGTATTTTGTTGCACAGATACGGTTATAGAGCTTCAGAACCGGGGCGGGAATTTGCATGCGTGCCTTAATAGTTAGCGTTTGCAGGTATTAAAGATGCGGACTTACATGCCGGCAGATACATATTCTGATAGCACCTATATAGTAGTGTTATTCACAAACTCATTTAGAGAAAGAGAACACGTCATGAAAGTAATATACAGCGACGGAAAAGTCGGCGAATGCCCCAAAGAGGAGGAACTCCATGTCATTCGCCACACGGCGGCCCACATTTTAGCACAGGCTGTCTTGCATCTCTATCCGAATGCATCTTTTGCCTACGGACCTGCAACCGAAAAAGGATTCTACTATGATGTAGATTTAGGTGATGCAAAAATCTCCGACACGGATTTGCCTGCCATCGAAAAGGAGATGCAAAACATTGTCAAGGCAAACCTGCAGATTAAGCCGTTCATTCTCCCCCGGGCTGAGGCCATCAAACTCATGCAGGAAAGAGGCGAGCCCTACAAAGTGGAGCACATCGCAGACCTTGCAGAAGAGGTGCCCCTTAGTTTCTATGAGCAGGGCGACTATATTGATATGTGCGTCGGTCCGCACCTGACCTACACCAAAACACTCAAGGCATTCAAACTGACCGGTCTTTCCGGTGCATACTGGAAAAACAACAGCGAAAACAAGATGCTGACCAGAATCAACGGTACCGCGTTTGCAACCGCCAAAGAACTCGAAGACTTCCTGAAACTCCAGGAGGAGGCAGAGCGCCGCGACCACAGAAAGATTGGCAAAGAGATGAAACTGTTCATGTTCGCCGACGAGGGTCCGGGTTTCCCGTTCTTTTTGCCAAACGGCATGATTATCAAAAACGAGCTCTTAAACTACTGGCGTGACCTGCACCGGGAGCACGGCTATCAGGAGATTTCCACCCCGTTAATCATGAACCGCAGCCTCTGGGAGCGGTCCGGTCACTGGGACCATTACAAGGAGAATATGTACGGCACCAGAATCGATGACGAGGATTTCTGCATTAAACCGATGAACTGTCCGGGCGGTGTCATGGTGTATGCAAACGAGCCGAGAAGCTACCGTGATTTACCGATGCGCCTTGCAGAGGTTGGAACCGTCCACCGCCACGAGTTAAAGGGAACCCTGCACGGTTTATTCCGTGTCCGCTGTTTCAATCAGGATGATGCTCATATCTTCATGCGCAAGGACCAGATTGCAGATGAAATTGCCGGTGTGGTCAATCTCATTAACACGGTCTACACCAAGTTCGGCTTTGAATACTTCCTCGAACTTTCCACCCGTCCGGAGAATTCAATGGGCTCTGATGAGGATTGGGAGGCGGCAACCAATGGTCTTAAAGACGCTCTGGAAAAGCTGCAGCTGCCTTACACGATTAATGAAGGCGACGGCGCTTTCTACGGCCCGAAGATTGATTTCCACCTGCGCGACTGCATTGGCAGAACCTGGCAGTGCGGCACTATCCAGCTTGATTTCCAGATGCCGCAGAATTTCGATCTGACCTATGTGGATGAAAATGATGCGCGTCCGCGTCCGATTATGATTCACCGTGTTGCGTTTGGCTCCATCGAGCGGTTTATCGGCATTCTTACCGAGCACTTTGCAGGAAAGTTCCCGGTCTGGCTTGCGCCGGTGCAGGCGAAGGTGCTGCTTGTTTCCAAAAATGCAGCCGGCTTTGCGGATGAGGTCACGGCAAAATTAAAGGATGCAAAGGTCCGTGTCGAGCTTGACAACCGCAATGAAAAGATTGGGTACATGATTCGTCAGGCCCAGTACACCGAGCGGGTGCCTTATATGGTGATTATCGGCGACAAGGAACTGGAGTCAAAGACTGTTTCTGTCAGAACGCGGGACAGCAAGACTGTTTCGATGCCGCTGGATGAGTTTGTGGCAAAGATTTCCGGCGAAATCCGCGACCGGGTGTAATCTTCCCGTTTTTCTTTTTTACACAGCAAGCGTAGTTACTGCATTCTCATCTTCATAGAATCTGACTTTCAGTGTTTTTTCTGACGGATTTGCAGTCAGTGTAAAGACACTCAGCCATATATCGTTGTTTTGCAATATTTCGCGGATTTCGTCGCCGGAGATGTCTTCGGATGAGAATTGTTCCTGGAACAGTGCTGTGTCGCTTTTCTGAATCTCTTCGATTTCGTCATGATGGGTGTCTACGTATGCATTAGTCCATTCTATTCGGTCGTGCACTTGTTCAGAGTAGTTGTCAAAGCTGCAGTTTTCGCTATATACATGGGTGTAGGCAACCTGTTTTATGAGGTTTAGCAGGTCGTTTTCTGTTGTGCAGGCAGGAAGATGTTCTTTGAGGTAGGCGTATCTTCCAAGACCGATTTTATATTCTTCTTTTGCGGCGAATTCTTCGGTCACATAGAAGTTTGTCTGGCAGTCGCCGCCTTCAATCCAGGAGATTTTGTCTGATGCGATTTCAAGGAGGCCGTATCTGCCGCCGGCGTCTGCGAGGATAAATCCATAGCCGTAGCTGTCAAAATCCGTTCCCGTTCTGGTGTAGATGTCAAGTTCTTTTTCGATATAGTCCAGGGCTTCCTGTACGTTTGCGCAATGGCGTGTTAAGATTGCGGGGAGGAGTTTTATCGGGACGCGTTTTGTTTTATCCGGGTTGTCTGCGGTGTTTGCAAATTTGTTGACAGTAATTCCGTCAACGGTTTCGTATTCGGCAACCCGCATGTTTTCGCCGATGTAGAGTCCGGCTTCGTTTATGGAGTCGGTGCAGATGAAGGATATGAATGAGGCGGTGTCTTCATCGAGTCCGCCTGCACTTTCCAGTTCATGGTAGTCGGGGAGGTGGTAGTGGGTGGTGTAGGTGAGTCCAAGTGTTTTGTATTGTCCGGGGACGGCTGTGTGATAGATGTATGCGGGGCGGTTTGAGTAGAGGGCGTCCATGTTTCGTGCGACGATTGCAGCATCTCCGCATTTTTTGGCTATCATTGAGCAGCCGAAGCTGTCTGTCGCGGTTTTGGTTTCTGTTCTGTCTCCCGTCGCGTCCCAAAAGAGGTCAAGGATGGTTTCTTCGCTGTCGGTGGTGAGTGTGCCAAGGTCATAGACGCGGTCGAATACGGTGGTTGCGGGGATTATTTTGTCTGCGGTTTTGCCGGGGATTTCGGTTCCGGTGAGGGGGTTGCAGACCGGGGCGGCGGTTTTGTTGTCCGGGGTCGTGAGGGGGGCTGCAGCGAGTGCCAGGACAAGTATGGCGGCTGCTGCAAGGAGGATGCATACTGCGCCGAGGAGTTTTTTATGCATGTATGTGGTTTGGGTTTTCTTAGGGTAAATAGGTAACGGCCTGGAAAAAGTGGTCTGCCTCTTTTTTGTTCTGTCTGAGCGGGAAGAGGCAGGTGGAACACTTTTTCATTTTTTGTCAAAAACCAGCACGGGTAAAAATAAAAATGGTGAGATAAGTTTTCAGAAAAAAGTCTGGGACATGGGGGACATGGTGATTTTGGGCGGAACGGGATGGTTATTTGCCGGTCATTTTTTCGATGATGCGAAGCAGGGTGCTGTTGTTTTCTTCGAGTTGTTTGAGGGAGGCTGCCATTTCTGTCATATTTTTCTCGAGGTCATTAATTTGATTTTGAAGGGCGGTGATACTTTTTTTGAGCATAAAGGCACTGTCCTGATTTGCACTGCCTCCGAGTTCTATCCAGTATCTACAGGCATCGTTAATTTCTGTGGTACGGTCGTGGTTGTTTTGAGCGGCAATATTGTCTATTTTTTGGAGCGTGGCTTCCTGCATTCTGAAGGTGACTGAGGCTGTCGGGTTGAGTTTTGACCGTGCCATATGTTGTTATATAGTTTTTCGTGTGTTGTTATTAGTGTGAGTGTGCTGTTGTATGTTTTGTGTAAGTAAGTTACTTATTTATGTAAGGCAAATATGTAAGCAAAGTGCTTATGAGTTGTATGAAGAAGGTTTTGAAAGAGGAGGGGGTTAAGGAAAAGAAGGAGAGAGTGTATGTCGGGGTGCTGATTGGATTGGTGATTGCTGGTCTGCTCGTTTTAGGTGGCTTACTACTCATAAATCCAATAGTAGATGCTTATCTTAGTGACACAAAACAGATTGTTGCCAGTTATGCTTTTCTTGAAACAAAGGCCGATACTGATGAAACGATGGTCTTTTTTATAGGGAGCAGTATTATTGGGACTGGGATAGATTCAGATACAATTAACCAAATATTGAATGAAAAAGGGTATGAAGATATTACTGCTTATAATCTTGGAATCGATGCAGATAATTCACTTGGACGGTAATTGCAAATTCAGCATATTATCAATGCACATCCATCTCTTGTTATAATGGGTGAAAGTTATAACAGAGTTCAATATAATAGCATAAATGAAGAACATATCCTCCTTATTAATGACCGCATTTCAGTTCCAGAAGATGCTCTTCGCCTTTATTCAGATAAACAATTAGACCAAATCAATCAAAAAACGATGATGTATGATAAAAAACGTTTCTGGAAGAGCGCTATACGTCATTTCTTTTCCAAGACAGATGGAAAATCATTGACTACCTCTACTGATCTTTATGGATTTACCAAGGGTAAAAACTACCGCGAGTCAGCACATGCAAAACAATATCCTGAAAAAATAATTGAAGATGCTGAAAGTGGTACTTGGTCTCCGAAAATAACTGAAGATATGACAAGAGGAAAAGAGGCATTGTTATATAATGTCAAAAAATTACAGGAGGCTGGAATTAAAGTTGTTATTATCAATATGCCGTTGCATCCGTTAGTTTCCGAGAAAATAACAAATGAATCGCGTCAGAATTATTTTGACCTACTGGATCAGACCGGCGCGACCTGGTATGATTATGAATTTGCCTGTCAGGGAGATGAATACTGGTACAAAGATGCTCATCATCTGGACCCAGTAACCGGCGCACAAAAATTCGCCCCGCTTATGGCCGACCTCATCATTCAGGAGATGGCCTGACCATGTTATTCACCACGCCTGAATTCTTCATCTTCCTCGCAATTGTCATCCTATTAA
>DALTWG010000066.1 GCA_029987245.1 Methanocorpusculum sp.
ATATTTATATTTATAAATGAAATAAATAAACAAGACCAATTGTAAAATCGGTGTAGTGAGTACTTCACCGATTGATTTTTTTGAAAAAATGATGAATTTTTCCACTCGCAAAATTGTATTTCAACTGCCCAATCGCAAGGAAATTGTGTTTTTACTTTCTACTATATAAAATAAGGTGTGACGTCATACCTTTTACCCCCACCATACCCTTTTTTTTCACTGAATTTTTTCAGACCAGGAGCTCTTTTTTCCATAGCCTGGTCATGTATATCTATTCTTCCAAAGATGAAATAGCAAAAAAGAGAAGGGTGGAAAATTACGTTTTTCACTCCCCCGCAGTCTCATACAGATTCCCAACAAACCGCGCCTGGAAAATCTGAACAAACCCGAGAACAACCGGCATCAGCACCAAACCGACAACCGGAATCATAGTCAGCACCAGCTCAACCACACCCACAATCAACCCGGCCAGACACAGATACCCCAGATAACGCAGCCACCCGATATCCGAAATAATACCGCAAATCTCCTTTACCCTAAAAGCCGCACCAAACTTTTCCTCCTTTGCAAAATGCACCAGCGCCGTAAACCCAATTAACAACGACACAATAAGAACAAGAACCGGCACAACCACACAGACAAGCACATAATACACCCCATTGTCAACCGGACCAAACGCCGCTAACGTCGTAATAATACAATACGGAAGAAGATAAACGCACAGAATAACCAAAGCAAAGAAACCATCGCAAATCAGACGCCCGAAATGCGCAAAATTCAGCTCCCCGCCCCGGTACGCCCGAATCTGGACACCCGCGATAAAAATACCGAAAATCAGCGTAAGAACCAGACCAAAGACAAACAATATACCCCCCGCCCACGTAGACAAAACCACCGCATCGAGATGAGTGCCTGCCACAGAACCGATATCCGCCGAAGAAATAAGACCCATCTGCGATAACAGACCCAAAACCACAAACGACGCACCAATGCACAAAAGCGCCACACCTGCAAACATAAACAGGTTCAGAATAATTAAAACAAACCAGCCGCCGAAACCGCGAAACGCAGTGTTCGCGTACTTTAAAGAAACGTCAAAGTTTTCGCCGAAATGCATTACCATATACCAATACATAGGTACTGCAAGAATATAAGATTAATTGAACCGGCGTGCCGGAAGAATAAAGATGAAGAACAACTGGAAGAAGAAAAGAATAAGATTGTCTTACTCGACAATCTTGAAAGAAGCTCCCGGAATACCGCAGACCGGACACTTCTCGGAAGTCTTGTTAATCTCAATGTTGCCGCAGACCGGACATAAGTAAACAGTCTTTGCATCAATGTCTTTGCCTGCCTTGACAGACTCGATTGCCGCTGCATAGAGTTTTGCGTGAGCCTCCTCTGCAAGTTTTGCATGCGTAAAGGTAATGACAGCATCCTGCCTGCCCTCTTTGGATGCAACCTCGATGAACTCCGGATACATCTTGGTGTACTCCTCAGTCTCGCCTGCCTGACCTGCCTTAAGGTTAGCCTCAGTGTTTCCAATGTAGCCGCCGACTCTCATGAGTCTGCGAGCGTGGATTTCCTCAGCAAGAGAAGCTGCTCTGAAAAGCTTTGCAACATGGGCAAAACCCTCATCATCTGCCGCCTCAGCAAATGCCTTGTACTTGTTTCTTGCCTGAGATTCGCCTGCAAAGGCTCCTGCAATACAATCCTGTGTGGTCATAGTACCTAATATATTATCTCCGGATTCAGATAAGGTTTTTGAATGAGGTAACTTTATCTGTTTCCATAATCCATTCATAGAGTATGGCATTACTTGCGGAACTCGCAAACGAAGACAAACCCCGGGAAAAACTGCTGCGCGACGGAAACGCCAAACGCCTGCGCCTGGAAGAACTGATAGCAATCTTGATGGGCAGCGGCACACAGGAATGCGACGCAATAAAACTCGGCGGCCATATCGGCAACGTACTCATGGCAAACACCTATAAAACCGCCAAAGAAGACCTGGTCTGGGATGCAAAGAAAAAGACCGGCGTAAAAGGCGTGGGACCTGCCAAAGCCTGCGTCATTTTAGCCGCGCTTGAACTTGCCCGCCGCTTTCCCCCCGAAAACGAACGGCGCGCGGTGCTGCACTCAACCGAAGACATTCTCCCCTTCCTCGGCCAGTACCGCTATGACAGCCAGGAAAACGTCATTGTAGCAACGCTTACCGGAGCAAACGAAGTCATCAAAATCCACCCGGTCACCCGCGGAACAGTAAACCAGTCCCAGGTGCACCCGCGCGAAGTATTTGCCCCGGCAATCGAAGACCGGGCTGCATCCATCATTCTGATACACAATCATCCGTCAGGAAACCTCACCCCCTCGCCCCAGGACATTTTAATAACCGAGCGCATCAAACAGGCAGGCAACATTCTTGGCATCATGCTGCTGGACCATCTTATTATCGGTCCGCGCGAGCCCTGCCGCAGCATCCTCTAACCCTCAACCAGCCTCTTTTTTTACCCTGCGCAAAGCACATGCAAAGCACATATATTATCACCTTGCACAACCCATAAGTATAGCAATATCTATGGACGAAAAACCACGTGAAATAATCCACTGGGCCGATGCGAAAGCAGCCCAGGTACCCGAAGGAAGACAGCTTGTCGCCACCGGAATCACCCCGTCAGGACCGATTCACCTTGGAAACATGCGCGAGGTCATGACCGGCGACATGATTTACAAGGCTCTCCTGAAAAAAGGAACCGAGGCGGAACTGGTCTACATAGCCGACGACTTTGACCCTCTCAGAAAAGTCTACCCCTTCCTGCCCGAAGAATACCACAAATATATCGGATGGCCGGTCTGCGACATCCCGTGTCCCTGCGGCAAACACAAAAGCTACGCAGAACACTTCCTTGAACCGTTCCTCTCCGCAATTGAGGAACTCGACATCCACCCGAGAGTTATCAGAACATCCGAGGCCTACAGAAGCGGAAAATTCACCGAATCCATCTGTCAGGCGCTGATTCACGCAGAGGAAATCAAGAAAATTTTAGAAGACGTCTCCGGCAGAACACTTGAAGAAGGATGGACGCCGTATTATCCTATCTGCGAGAAATGCGGCCAGATTTCCCGCGCGACTATTCTTTCGCACGATATTGAAAACCACAAGGTAACCTACCGGTGCTCCTGCGGTCATGAAGGAGTATCTGACTATTCCAAAGGCGAAGGAAAATTAGTATGGCGTGTCGACTGGCCGATGCGGTGGGCAGCCCACGGCGTCACTGTTGAGCCGTTTGGAAAAGACCATGCCTCACCCGGAGGCTCCTATGACACCGGAAAAATCATCACCGATAAAATCTTCGGCTACCATGCGCCTGTTCCGGTAACTTATGAATGGATTTCCTTAAAAGGCAAGGGCGAGATGCACTCATCCAAGGGCGTTGTTTTAACCATTCGCGACATGCTCGACATCGTGCCGCCTGAGGTTCTCAGATATCTGATTGCAAGAACCAAGCCGGACAAGACGATTGCATTCGACCCGGGAATGGGACTTTTAAAATTAATCGACGATTACGACCGCGCGGTAAAACTCGGCAGTTCCCGCGAGCTCGAGTTATCGAAGATTAATTCGCCCCAGACCACGATTCCGTTCCGCCACATGGTAACGGTTGTCCAGATTGCGCGCTCAGACGAGGCAATATTTGATATTCTGAAACGCAGCGGCTATGAAATCGTTGACACCGCGGCGGTCCTTGACCAGGCGCACCGCGCGAAAACCTGGCTGGAGCGCTATGCCCCCGACGACGCCAAATTCGCGATTGCAGAAGAATTGCCGGCCGCTGCACGCGCAGAATCCGAAGGCGTGAAAAAGGCGGTCTTTAACTATGTGAAACTGGTTACCGACAAGGAATGGACGGCAGATGTGCTGCACAACGCGGTTTATGACGCGGCAACCGCCGCGGGCGTTTCCGGAAAAGAGCTTTTCACCGGCATTTACCGCGCATTTTTAGGAGCAGACCGCGGACCGAGACTCGGCTGGTTCCTGGAAGCATTAGGCCGCGAGGAAGCAGTCAAACGCCTGCTTGAAATGACAATGTAACATGGCAAAACTGAAACTGCCGAAAAATCTCTCTGAGGGCTGCAAACTCTGCTATCAGGGAGCAAAACTCGTCCTTTTTATCACGGGAAGGTGCGACCGCGACTGCTGGTACTGCCCGCTTTCAGAAGAGCGCAAAGATGTTGACGTCATTTTTGCAAACGACCGCAGGGTAACAACACCAAAAGAAGCCATAGAAGAGGCGGAAATCATGGATGCGCTTGGAACCGGCGTTACCGGAGGCGAGCCGCTTCTTGAAATCGAGCGGGTGGTGGAGTTCTGCACCGCGCTGAAAAAGCATTTCGGAAAAGAACACCAGATTCACCTTTATACCGGCCGTGCGCCGACATTAGAAGACCTTGCAGCACTGCAGGGCTCTGTCGATGAAATCAGAATGCATCCGCCGCATGAGGTCTGGTCAAAGATTACGGAGTCTCCTTACATTCAATCCATTAAGGATGCAAAAGAACTCGGGTTTGACGTCGGATTCGAGGTTCCGTCGCTGCAGGGGCTGCGCCACTTTTTCCCGGTGCTTGACATGGTTGACTTTTTCAACATCAACCAGCTGGAATGGGGCGATGCAAACGCAGAACACATGCGCGAACGGAAATTAGAGCCGGAAAACCCGCTTTGCAACGCAATTAAGGGTTCTACAAAGTGGGCGGGCGAAATCAACGGCCACCCAAAGGTGCATTACTGCACCTCGGTCTTTAAAGACTCGGTCCAGCTGCGCGAACGGCTGAAACGGATTGCGATGAACTCCGCGCGGCCGTTTGATATGATAACCGATGACGGTACCATTATGTACGGCTCCATGGACCCCGGAAACGACCTGGAAATGATTGTATCGCTCATGAAACCGGGCAGTTACTATGAGGAAATGGAGGACGGCACGATTGAACTCGACTGGCAGCAGATGCGCAAAATCCCGCGCAAATTCGGCGGCGAACGCAAAATTATCGAGCGGTACCCGAACAACGGCATGATTGTCGAGGTAATTCCCCAATGAGTTTGCGAAGCATAGCAGAAGACATCTATGCAAAGCGGCTTTTAGCCGGATTAAAGCATATCCCGACGCATATTGCGGTTATTCAGGACGGGAACCGCCGGTATGCAAAAGCCCATGACATCAGCACGGCAGAAGGTCACCGGCTTGGTGCGGATACAACGCTCAAAGTAATCGACTGGATGGGTCAGATTGGCATAAAACATGTCACACTCTATGCTTTTTCCACGGAAAATTTCAGGCGAAGCAGTGACGAGGTTACGGCGTTAATGGAGCTGTTTATCGAGAAATTCACCGCGATGCTTACAGACAAGCGAATCGTCGACAAAAAAATCAATGTAACGGTAATCGGGGATCGCTCTCTCATTCCTGCATCGGTTCTTGCGTCCATAGAAAAAATCGAGCAGGCAACAAAGGAAAATGATAATTATTTCATTCATATTGCGATTGCCTACGGGGGAAGAAACGAGATAACCGAAGCCGCGCGCAGAATTGTAAGCGATGTGCGCGCCGGAATTCTCAGCGCTGATGAAATCAGCGCGGAATCCATTACAAATGCAATGTATCCGGCTCATGACATGCCTCCGGTTGATTTAATCATCCGGACGGCAAACGACCGCAGAACAAGCAATTTCCTGCCATGGCTTGCAAACGGCAGCGAGGCCGCGGTCTGTTTTTGCACGCCCACCTGGCCGGAGTTCCGGTTTGTTGACCTGGCGCGTGCACTGCGGGTCTATGACGAACGCTGCAGGTAACGCTTCATTTTCTGCAGTCTGATTTTATTTTCACCGCTTACGCAATAGGATTCCTGAATTTTCCGGATGGATTTGTTGAAGGTCCAGTCGTCAAGTGTGCAGTCCTGCAAAAACTCTTCGGTTTTTTCCGGAAACTTCACATAGCAGATGGAAACAAGCCAGGCAAGCGCCATTTTTGCATAATAGCCGTCCGGATTGAAGTCAGCTTTGGAAAGGACTTCGTCAACATATTCCGGCATGAGGAAATGGTCTAAAAACATAACTAAGGCGAACCGGATTTCAAATTCCGTGCCGGAAAGGTACGGAATTAAGAAATTCCAAAATTCCTTTGGATATGTTTTTGCAAGTTTCAGACCGGCAGCAGTGGAATCACAGACCGACCAGTTGTCTATTTTGGGAATAAATGCGCGAAGTGGCTCAAAAATTTCCTCGAGGGGTGCTTTGAGATAGCCTATGACAAGACCCTGAAGCATGATTTCTTCAAAGGAATCGTCCGATGCATATGCAAGATAGGTTTTCCAGTCGCTTTTGGCAAGCTTTTTTGCAATCGCGCGCAGGGCGGGAAGGCGCACTCCAAGCACATTTTTAGTGCCGGGCAGAAGTTTTTCGTTGAATGCGCGAAACTGCGGCTCGGAAAGGTTCGCAAGTTCGGCTTTAATGCGGGCGTTGAGATCAGTCATGCTGCAGTTCTTCAGCGAGGTTCTTTCCTTTTGCAAAGGCTTCTTCGCAAAGCCCCGGTTTATGTTCAATCCGCCCTATTTTATCCATGTCGTTTTGGAGCAGTTCATCAAAGTATTTTGAGGATACGATGCTGCACCAGGCTTTTACGGTTGCCTTTGCGCCGTCAAAGACATCGGCGGTGCCCATGCCGGACAGCGAAAGAAACAGGGTGCGCCGTTTTTTTGCACGTTCCGGCTTTACAAGGGGCGCACCGTTTTTGCGGGCGAAATAAAACGGCTGGCACCGGTCAAAGAAACATTTCAGGGCGCCGGGGATGCCGTAGGTCATTATCGGGCTTGCAATTATGATGCCGTCAGAGGTTTTGAGTTTATCCATAAGGAGAGTTGCGTCATCATCTATCATGCAGCGGTTTTCAAACGTGCAGCCGTAGGACTGCACGCAGGGGTTTATCTGCATCTTCGGGATGCAGAAAGTCTCTACAGAACATCCGGCGCTTTCTGCGCCGCGCACGGCACACTGCAGCAGGCGTTTTGTGTTTCCTTCGGGGACTGCGCTTCCAAGGAGCGCGATTATTTGGGGCATACTGGTATGTTGTTTTCAAAAGAATATAAGGGTGCGTGTCGGGGATGCGGCACAGCCCGGCACAGCCTCTGTCCCCAGAGAGACGGCCTGGTTTTTTTCGACGTGATGATTCCAAAGATTTAATATAGGATAAAGGTGATATTTAGGTAATTCTATAGATGAGTCCGATGAGAAACCTTTTAACTATCCTGTTCGGCCGCAGAAAAAAACAGGAAAAAGAGGATATTCCGGAAAATACCGCGAATCCGCCCGCGGAAAATATTGCCTCGCCTGAAACTCCGCAGGAAAATCTACCGGAAAATCTTCCCGCGCAGGGTGAAACTGCAGCGGAAGCGCCGAAGGAAAAAGTGCCGGTGGCAAAACCCGAACCCGCACCGGCAAAGCCCGCTGAAGCAGTGGAAGCGCCGAAGGAAAAAGTGCCGGAGGCAAAACCCGAACCCGCACCGGCAAAGCCCGCTGAAGCAGTGGAAGCGCCGAAGGAAAAAGTGCCGGAGGCAAAACCCGAACCCGCACCGGCAAAGCCCGCTGAAGCAGTGGAAGCGCCGAAGGAAAAAGTGCCGGAGGCAAAACCCGAACCCGCACCGGCAAAGCCCGCTGAAGCAGTGGAAGCGCCGAAGGAAAAAGTGCCGGAGGCAAAACCCGAACCCGCACCGGCAAAGCCCGCTGAAGCAGTGGAAGCGCCGAAGGAAAAAGTGCCGGAGGCA
>DALTWG010000067.1 GCA_029987245.1 Methanocorpusculum sp.
AAACAAACACCAGGATTACCAGAACAAACGAAAGCATCTGGGCAAACAGATATTTCCCTCCTTTGCCCAGGCCTTTTATGGTCTGCAGATTGAGATACATCATAGGAGTTGCTGCATAGACTAATGTAAACACCTGAATAAAGAAAATTATCCCGGTCCAGTTTTCTCCAAGCAGAAGATGCACCAGGGGTTCTGCCATTGCAGCAAGGCCTCCCATCAGGGGGAAGAGAAGAAAAGCATTGCAGATAAGAATGTAATGCATGAGTTTTATCCTGGTTTCTTTTGCGTCCTGGCATTTTGCGATTGCCGGGAATGCCACTGTTTCTACCGGTTCATAGATGCAGCGTGCAATTGTCTTCGGGTAAATTTCGCCGGTTGTAAAATTACCCAGTGCTACGGTCGAAAAAAATTTTCCGCCGATGAGCGAGGTTGAACTGAGGCGGATTGCAAGGCTTGCAAGAAGGACTCTCCAGCCGAATGCATAGAGTTTCTTCACTTTTTCCCAGGAGAATACAAGTTTTGGTCTCCATATTACTGCAAACCACAGAATCAGCGTCAATGATGCAGCATATACTCCTTCTTCGAGAACAATAGACCAGATGCCGCAGCCGTTTACTGCCATGCATATTGCAAACCCTCCTGCAATCAGCGAGGAGGCGAGGCTGCAGAAAAAGTATTTGCGGAATTTAAATTCACGGTTGATGAAAACATACTGAATTGATTGAAATGCATAGAAGAATATGAACAGACCGGTGACGCGCAAATACAGGGTCATGTCCCCTACCTGATAGAATTCGCTGATTGCAGGGCTTATGAAGAAGAGAACTGCATACAAAACAGCAGCTGCTGCCAGCTGCAGATAAAATACCGATGATTCTTCCACCTCGTCAATAGTTCGTTTCTGTATAAGCGCCGAGCATAGTCCTTCATCAATAAGTGTCTGCATCAGATAAAATATGGCGGTAAGAATTGCGACTGTGCCGAAAGCCTCCGGTAAAAGAAACCGGGCAACAATAATATTGTAAACAAGGGTGATAATCTGAATGGCACGAGCTTCCAGGAATTTCCAGAGGAAGGATTTGATAAGGGTCAGGCGGAAACTTTCTGTCATTAAATTGTATGAATAGTATTTGTATGATCTACTGATATTTGTACTGATTCGTAAATAATATAGGGAGATACAACTAATTATTATTTCTTAGAGTATGTCGTTTGGTTTCCGGATGAAAAATACTTATGTATTTGCTATAGTCTGTGCTCTTGCTGCAGCTTTGCTTATGGGTACAAAAACGCCGGTGTCCAAACTGCTTCTGGATTCGACTGACCCGGTTATGTCATCGACTCTGTTCAGTGCCGGGGCTGCAGTTGGTCTACTTTTTGTTATGTTTTTTGCCCGGAAAACAGCAGTTGTTGATGCTGCATGTCATCTCCGCAAATCCGATGCGCCGTATTTAATTGCTATAATACTGACAAGCCTTGCCGGAGCGCTTTCTTTTTACTTTGGTCTTTCGCTGTGTGCCTCGTCAAATGCGTCTCTTCTCAATAATTTTACCGTTGTTTCAACGGCGCTTATCGCGTTTCTGATTTTTAAGGAGAATATCTCAAAACGCCTCTGGATTGGCATTATTCTGACGGTGCTTGGCTGTGTTGCCCTGTCGGCAGCGAACCTTTCGTCGCTGCAGTTTTCTCCAGGGTCGCTGCTAATTGTTCTATCCTGTGTCTTTTACGGGTTCAATAACAATTTTATGAAAAAAATAGCGCACCGCAATCCGGTTGAGATTGTCATTGTGCGCTGTGCGGGGATAGCTTTGTGCAGTCTCTGCATTGCAATGGCTCTTGGAAGCTCTCTTCCGGATCCGGCCATTGTTTTATTAATGCTGGTTTGCGGTTTTGTTTTTTCCGGGCTGGTAAATATTTTCATTGTGTATGCGCAAAGATATGTGGGTGCTGCAAAAACAGGTGCCATTATCGGCATATCGCCGCTAATCGGGGTTTTGATAGCTGTTCTTTTCTTAGGGGAGTCGCTTTCGATTATCTTTATCGGTTCCCTTGTGCTTGTTATCCCCGGAATGTACTTTATACTGACGCGCAACAAGGAGATTGTAATAGAAGAGGAGGAAGAGGATATCAGCGAATCGCCTCTGTTTTCCTCGATGCGTGAATCGTCCAAAGACGAGGCACGCAATTATCTGATTTCGTTCGGTTTTCTTTCTGTCGCGGTTTTGTATATCCTGGTAATGTTCGGTTACCTGGGTGATCCCGGCGCAGGTATGACGCCGTTTAGTCTTAGCAGGCATTTGTATATGTGCTGGCTGATTGTCGGTATTGCACAGATGCTTTGCGGCATTATTCTTCTTCTTTTACGCAAACGTGTTCTTGCAGCGATTACGTTTTTGTTTTTCGGGGCGGTGCACATATTATTCTATACTAGTGAAGGCAATCTGCTCATTGCTATCACACTGACGCTTTCCGCGCTGTTTTTAGGTCTGGTTCTTCTTACGGCAAATGACAGACAGAAATATGTGTATTCCGGGATTATTGTATTGAACAGCGGGGTTAGTGTTTTCGGATTTTTCGCAGGAAGCGGTGTTATGCGGGTGGTTACTGCAGTTTTGATGTGTATTGCAGTCGTATTGTCTCTGTATTTTGCTGTTGCCAGTGCATCACAAAAGTATGCATTCCCCCTTGGGAAATATCTGGTTGCAAACGGGCATATTACTTTCAGCCGCTGCGGAGCGGTTTTGGGATTTTTAATTTTCGGGTCATATATTTTAATATGGACAATCCATTCTCTTGTGCAGACGGAGCCGATTTCCGAGTATGCAAGAGTATGTACGGGGACAGGTTACGGTTTTATTCTGATTCTTACCGGTCTTCTTCTCTTCTTTATCGGGAAAAAACATTTTATCGGGATTGTTTATCTTTGTTCCGGTCTTAATATCTGGCTTGGAACGTATGTCCCGAACGGGTATGAAGCATATACGCTGCCGGTTTTGTTTATGATTATCGGTGTTTTTGCGGTTCTAAGAAACAATTCGGCATTGCTCCTGGCTCTTGTGTTAATCTGCACTGGTCTTGCGGATATTTTCTATCTTGTACTTGACGTGTATCCGGAACTTGTCACTATTAGTATTCTGCTGGAAATTTTCAGTCTGCTTCTCTGCCTCTATCAGTCATTTGCGGTATTTTCAGAGAAATTCAAACTGCCGCTGTTTTGAAGAAATCATATCCGGACGGGCAGGTATGATTATTATATTCTTTTAAGGATGAAGGTAGTATATAATTAGTAAATGAAGTGCAGCAGCCTTTTCAAAAATACGTATTATATTGCAGGACTGTGTGCCGTTCTTGCTGCTGTTGCTTATGCCGTCGAACTGCCGTTTTCCAAACTGATGTTTGCTTCATCCGGGACACTGATGACACTTGCTTTCTGCTTTTTCGGTGGCGCTGCGGGTTTGGCGCTTTGTGCATTTTTTGGAAGAAAGACTTCGTTTATGGATACATCACGCAATCTTAGAAAATCCGATATGCCGGTTTTTATTTTCGTGATTCTAACATCGGCTGCTGCTAATATTCTGATTTATCTCGGGCTTGACGGGACTTCTGCTTCGGATACTTCCATTCTCTCGAATTTTGTAACCGTTGCTTCTGCTTTGATTGCTTTGTTTATTTTCAAGGAAAAAATACCAAAACGCCTCTGGATTGGAATTATTTTCATCACACTCGGCACGTTTGCTCTGTCTTCATCTGAAGACGCCGCCTTCTTCTCATTTTCCTTCGGCTCAGTTTTTATTCTCCTGGGCTGTATCACGATGGGTTTGTATTTTAATCTGTTAAACAGGCTTGCAGACCGCAATCCTACCCAGGTCAATATTATCCGCTGTTTTTTCTGTGCAGCAGGTATATTCCTGTTTGCCCTGTGTGCCGGTGAAAGCATCCCCTCGATTGTTTCCATTCTTGAAATCATGCTTATCGGCTTTATTTCATTCGGTCTTTCCGGTTTGTTTATGATGTATGCGCAAAGAGAGTTCAATGTGGCAAAAGCATCAGCGATTATCGGTATCTATCCTCTGATTAGTGTCGTTATTTCCTTCATTCTTTTTCAGGAGATGCCGGAGATTACGTTCCTTGCAGCACTGGTTTTAGTAATTCCGGGAATGTACTTTGCGATTACGAAAAACCGCGCTGAAGAACCTGATGATGATGAATATATAAATGCTGAAAAATATGAAGGCGTGTTTCTTACAAGTATGCCGGTCTCTTTGAAAAATGAAATGCGCAATTATGCCACATCTTTCGGTTTTCTGTTAATGGCTGCGCTGTATATCCTGATTCTGTTCAGCATCAATGATGTGTTTTCCGGAACACTGACTGATGCGGAGGCATATTCCTCAATGACAATTCCTGCAGTTATTATAGGTATTGTTCTTTTGCTGTGCGGTATTGTTCTTTTACTTCTTCGCAACCGTGTTTTGTCTGCGGTTACGTTTATCTTTTCCTCGGCCTTGTGTCTCCTGTATGCTTGTGAAGATGCAAGTTATTTTGTTACACCGATGATTTCTCTTTTTTCCCTTGTTCTGGCTCTTGTTTTGCTCACTTCTGCCAGTCCGAAGAAATATGCATATGCATTGATAAACGGCATGTGCGGTCTTGTCGGTTTTCTCGGCATAGCCGAGTCGGATACTATTATGGGGATGGCATCTATTGTTCTTATGATAGTATGTGCCGTTATGCTGATTTATTTTTCTCTTGCCTGTGCTGCACAAAAGATTCATCTGCCGTTAACGAAGTTTCTGACTACTGATGATGATATGACATTTTCACGTTCCGGTCCAGTTCTCGGGTATCTGTTTATCGGATCGTATCTGTTTATGTGGATTATACATAATTATGTCGGCGGGGAACTTTTTCCGGTAGAAACGACGAATGCTATATGTCTTTCTCTTTCGTTAATGATTATTGCTATCGGTCTTATGGCGTTTGGCATTGGAAAAATGCGGTTTACACCGCTGATGTTTCTTGGTGTGGGGTGTTCCTTCCTTCTTGATTTGTTTGTAACTGGTTCAATGCATTATGTTGTGGGTATACTTTTACTTATACTTGGCATATTTGCGGTAATTCGGAAAAATTCGCGTCTTTTGCCGTCGCTTCTTTTAATCGGATTTGCTTTTGCCCGTTTTTTTTCAAACAGCATCGAGTCATATCCGGACCTGATTACGGTTGTGTCTATTCTGAATGCAGCATGTATGCTTCTTGCGGTATATCTGGCGTTTGCTGTCTTTTCGGAAAAGTTCAAACTGCCGTTGTTTTGATTTGGATGTGTCTTTTTATTTGAGGTGTTTTTCCCATTCGGTCTGTTTAAATCCGATAAGTACAAAGTCCTTGCCGATAAGCAGCGGTCGTTTGACCAGCATTCTGTTTGAGGCAAGCAGTGCAAACTGTTCGTCTTCGGTCAATTCGAGGAGTTTTTCTTTGAGGTTGAGTTCTTTATAGAGCAGTCCGCTGGTGTTGAAGAATTTTTTCAAAGGCAGTCCGCTTGTTTTGTGCCATGTGCGCAGTTCGGTATCTGCGGGATTTTGTTCTTTGATGTCGCGTTCCTCAAAATCAGCGCCGTTTTCTTCAAGGAATTTATGCGCTTTCTGACATGTGGTGCATTTCGGATACCAGAGAAGCAGCATTAGTCCGCCTCCTCGTCAAGTGTTTCAAGGTAGAAACTTACCGGTCTGAATCCGTCATTGCAGGATATCATGGCTGTTTTCGGATTTTTCATCCAGCCGTTATAGAAATTTTGTCCTCCGTGCGCCAGTGTCATTACAAAGGGCGATATGGTGTTCCATGCGCTGTCGCAGAATCCGTCGGGTTTTTGCCAACCGTTTGCGATGAAGGTCTGTCCTTCTTTCATGTCGCAGGCGTGTTCTATCGGGTTTTCATATTTTTCGATGAGGTCTGTGTGGGTGGTTATTTTTACTGCGGTGATGCGGATTTTTTTCATGTGATTATATTCGCGTATGTGAGAATAAATGTATTTCGGATAGAGAATATTGAAAGAATGAAAAGAAGTGCGAGGGGTGGGATTCGAACCCATGAACTACTGAAGACCAGATCTTAAGTCTGGCGCCGTTGGCCTGGCTTGGCTACCCTCGCCTGACCTTATTATATTGTACGTTCCTCCATAAAAACCTCATGGTATGATATACCAAAGTTTGCACAAATGGTGGGGGTGGTAGCGCAGTTTTGCCTCGCGCAGACCGGGTGAATCCACATCGGATTCACGGTTTATCCATTTGGCTTTTCCAGAAAGTGCGCGCGCGGTTTCCAGGTTGATGATTTTATAGAGCCCGGTAAAGCTTCTATCAGCTTTTTCATAATGAACGTGCGCGACGCCAAAGGGCATGAGTTCCCATACGGCAAACGCGCGGATGGTGTTTTCGATTCTTAGCGCGATGCCTTCGCAGCCGAGTTCAAAGAAACGCGCGAAGGTTTTTTTCACCGCGCAAAGTTCTTCGGGCTTGAAGCCTTTTGTCTCAGAAACATTGCGCGCGCCCCAGTATTCAAGGAAAGAGAGGAGTTCGGGAATGTTCGTTTCGGATATCGGTTCGATGGTATAAGTCCAGCGCGCATTGAAGCGGTTGATTTGTTTTCTGACATTCAGATATGCGCGCCCCTGCAGTTTTGCAAGGGTTTCTGTTTCATAATAGTAGTCTGCATATTCTCTGTAATCTCTTAAAGGGAGATTTGGATGCGCGGTCTGTACGTAGTCGAGGTAGGTTGTATCTGAAAAGCACAGGGGGAGGTTTCGTTCGCGCGCACGGCAAAGAACGGCTTCAAATAACGGGATGTTTACCGGTCCTATCGGTGCATATATTGAGTCGTCATTGATTAGAATGAGGTGTGTTCCGGTATCGCAAAAGGTGGCGGGATACGCATCAAGCCACGAGTAAATAGTGACAAAGGACTGTTCCGAATTGTACTGCGGATAGCGCGCAAAGTATTTGTCAAAGATGCTTTTATCTGAGAGGGTAACGGGTTTAAAATCAGGCATTTCAGTCAAGTTTCATGGGGGTGAAGTCTTCCATCGTTTCAAATCCCGCGCGCTTGTAAAAGCTCTCTTTATCCGGCGCGGCAATTAATCCAATCCACGAAAGACCGTGCGCGCGCCCGAGATTTTTCAGCAGATTCACGATTTTGCTGCCGATTCCAAGGTTTCTGTATTCAGGGAAAACAACTACGTCCTGTATGTAACCGTCAGATTTTCCGTCTGCAATCAGGCGCCCCATTCCGATTGCGCGCGCTTCTGCATCGGCAGCTACAACGAAAAGAAATGTGCTGCGTATAAGCGCCGGGATTTCATTTGTGTCTGCGCCCATTTCCCACCATCCGGCCGCGCGGTAGAGTTGCAGAATTTCAGAGGATTTCCAGGTTAAAACCGGGTATATGCTGATTTCATCAGGATTCAGAGATGTATGCTGCATATCGTGTTTCTACATGATATTGTACGGTTGAGTTATAATAGGTTATTGAGTGGTGGCGGGAAAATCTGTGGTTCTGATGTGCGCGGATAAATAGCGCGCAGCTTGCGCGTGAGAAATACAGTTTCCCCGCTGAACACTGGCGCAGTATGG
>DALTWG010000068.1 GCA_029987245.1 Methanocorpusculum sp.
CTTCAGTACCGCAGAGGAGAACAAAGCGGATGTTCGGGTTGGAAATGATGTTTGCAACGATCTTCTCGATACCGAGGTTCTCGGTCTTACAGGAACCGGCAAGTGCTGCACCTGCTGCACAGATACCTGCTTCATCAAGATGGGAACCCATGGTGATAACTGCGACCGGGCTGTTTGCGTCGCCGGTGTGGTAGTCACCCTGGATAATCGGCCATCCTGCTGCAGGGGATTTCTTGTCTGCCATTATAAGATACCTCCGAGAATTACGAATGCCAAGACGAATGCAATGAAGAGACCGACGAAGATACCGTACCACATTGCAGTGATAAATCCTGCTTTGGTAAGGGTCTTTTCACGTCCCGGGAAGGAGTTCAGAAGTGCGCCTTCGCCTGAGAGCATGCCGACAAGGTCGTCTGCGACTGCTTCGAGCTCTGCAACTTTGTCAATTACCGGCTGGTAGGAAACACCTGCAGTGGTAACGACACCGACAACCGGATCAGCAACGAGGCCAAATTCCGGTAAAACATAAATGTATCCCATTTTTGTACCTCCTTACTCTTCCTCTTTGTCTTCGAACGGCTTTGCATCGAGCCATGCTGCTGCATCGCGTTTGGATAATTTCAGATACTGTACGTAAGTGTAGAGCCATCCAATGACTGCGATGATAACAGAGATCCAGCCTGCAAGTGCGGAAACAAATGCAAAGGAGATAACTGCCATGACAATCATGGAGAGGAAACCACACTCAAGAGTGAGCATGTTGGTTCTGTCCTGCTTCTCGCCCGGGCCTAAGCATGCGTTGAACGGGTGCTGGAGTGCGATTGCACCGAGCATGAATGCAACTGCGATGATGCCTGCGCCAATGAATCCGGCAGAGAAGTTAAGACCAAGAAGACCGCCTGCAATAAGTTCTGCGAAACATACATGACCGGTTGCAAGAAGTGCGAATCCTGCAAGAGAAAGTGCACCAACGGCAGAGAGTTCTGCAATAGATCTGGTCATAACCGGGATCTTCATGTTTTCAACAGAGTTTGCAATCCATCCAAAGATAAGACCAAGGATGAGTGCTAAGACTAAGGTGGCAACAGGGATAAGGAACGGCTGTACACCACCAAAAATGGTTCCAAACAGAGCGGATGCTGCTAAGAATGCTGCGGTTCCTGCACCGAATGCAAGCATACCTGCGGAAGGAACACCGGTTCCGATACCGTAGCTGCAGAGTCTTTTAATAGTGCTGTTACCCCAGACAAGGGCCCCAATCACGGCGATACCGCCAAGGAAGGCGAAGTAATCAACGTGAAGGAAGTACATACATGCGATACCGATGTAAAGTGCCACGAGTGAGATAATAGCGCCGATAATCATAACAGTGTTATGCGGGACGCCGCCTGCTGATGCTTCAACTTTTACTGACATTTTTTACACCTCAGATTACCGCCGTAATTAACATTGCAACAAAGCCGACAGCTGCTGATGCAAGAATTGCGGCAACGATTGCACGCGGGAATCTCTTGAACTTCGGGTCATGCGGACCTTCGATAGTACCGGTAATATTGTATGCAGCAAGTACTGCAATGACAAGGAACATCCCAACAGAGATGATGCCTGCAAGTCCGATAGAAATCGGGTCGCAGATACCGGTAATTCCCTTAAGCGGGAGTGCTGCGTTGAAGTAGCCGAGAAGTTCAAGGTAGATAAGTGTTCCGCCAAGTCCACCGAAGAGACCACCGATGACGCCGCCAACATAGGAGATGAACGGAAGTCCGTGACCTTCAGTACCCTGGGATTTGTACTCCGGCTGAGTGAATTTGGTAATCGGGTCTTTTTCAACCTTGCCTGATGCCGGCGGAATTCCCATACCAAAGACGTAGGAGAAGTTGACCATTAAACAGGTGATTGCCATCATTAAGCCGCCGCCGATTGCGCCGGCTGCTAATGCTACTGCTAAGCCGTAATCTGCTGCCCATGCTCCGCCGAAAAGTCCTGCAAGGCCTGCACCTGTTGCAAGCATTGCGACACCGGTTGCAATACCGGGTGCCTGACCCATTGCTGCCGGCGCACCGCCGACCGGGACGAAGTGAACACCAAATGCGATTAATGCTGCGCCGAGAATGATAAGACCGATGGTCTGTACGGCAAGCATTGCTCCGCCAGCGATAATGCCTGCGGAACCGAGGAAGTATGCTGCTGCGACGAAGATTGCTGCAATAATAATTGCAATAATAGACGCAACAGGCTGGAATGCTCCGGCGTTTGCTGCCGGCTTTGCTGCTATTGCGCTCATGCTGCTGCCTCCGCTGCTGCATACGGGCCGTAATTCTTGCGTGCCCATTTCTCAACGTTAAAGTCGATAATCATGAAGATGATGATGATAACTAAACCAACAATTGCGCCGCCCCAGCCGCCGAGGAAGTCCTCGAAGAGGATGGTACGCCACAGTTCGAAGAAGACAATCAGACCAAAGCAAAGACCTGATGCCGGACCTGCGAATTTTGCGGTAAAGAAACCGTTGTCAATCGAGCTTCTCTGTCCTGCTTCTGCCCAGCGGATAATGTTTCCGGATGCAGAGATCGGGACACCAGCACCGAACTTCTGGTTCTGGTACTGACGCTCTTTACCATAGTACGGGTTACCGGTTGCAGAACCTGCTGCACCAAGAGCAAGACCCCAGACAATACCGAGCAGCGGTAAACTGTACGGGTGTCCGATGACGGTTGCCATAAGGTAACAAATAACTACAGTAGTAATGATTGCGATAAATGCGTGTGCCATAGTTACAGTCGTTACTGATTTAATAACATCAATAAAGACCGGCTGTCCGAACTTGGATAAACTTGCGGTTCTTCCAAGGTATGCAGTAGTTGCGTAAACTCCCTGCACGAATGTTGCGAGAACAGATGCTAATACGATTGCGAGGACTGCATTCATTCCTAACATGAGGAATGCCCATGCAACACCACAGGCAAGTGTCACCCATAAGGTGTATGCCGGTGGTTCTCCACTCACTGCTTTGTTGTAGATACGGTGAGTGTAACCCATCTGCGGTGCAAGCTGGACCTGAGAGTTCGGGTCACCCTGTGATCCGATGTTGGACTCAGTATCTTCTGCTGCACCGGCAACCGCTGCGAGAGCTCCCGCAAGGGCAGTTACTCCAATGCCGATAATGATTTCTTGCATGTAAGATTCTCCCTTGAGTTTTTTTTATCGTTCAACGGCAATTTCTGCCGTTTACGAAGGATGTTGACGTAGATTACGTCGCTTTCTCAAGTGTTCGTAAAACGTTACCACTCTTAAAGAATGGAGTACAAAGTGTGGACATATTATTTTTTCAGCCGAAAGTATTTAAAGGATGCGGAATATGGCAGAGCACATTTCGACATTCGCAGAAATTTTTGCAGGCAAGCGGGAAAATTGTGAAAGTTATTTTTTGCTAAGGTTAGGTGATTTTCTTATTTCAATAAAAATTGTGAAGACATAAAATGAAATTGAATTCATGGGGAAAACACGCCGCAGATTGACGGAATTTTGTACCGGTAAAAATTCTGCGCGTTTTTGGCATACTTCGACAGGAGACGTGCACCAACCGAGCGTGAAGGTGTATCTCCTGGTGCGTGCCGGTATCCTCTACTGGAGATTTTAAATACTTAAACAAACATATTATCTATATTTAATGACATCAAAACCGGTCCGGCATTCCATTCGAAAAATCCCCCCCAATGCAGGGCATACTAATTTAGAGGAGAACATGCCAAATATCTTCAAAACGCTGAAGAAAAACAGGATTCTTGTCACGGTAATAGTGACAGTAATAGTGTTGTTTGCTTTGGTTACCGGCTTATACATTTCAGGTGTAAACAGTTTCATCTATACTACAACCACCACTTCCCTGGAAGAAATCTCTATCAATGAAGACCTGGTTATCAACCGCTACCTTGAAGGAAATCTCAATACCCTGACTATTTTTGCATCATCCTTTTCCGACCCGAAACGCTGCCCGGCAACCCTTGATGACGCCCAGTATCAGTTATATTCCGTGCGCTCCAGTCAGGATATCTTCAGCGCGTTCTATCTTGTCGATGAAGACGGTACAATGTACACGGATATTTTCATCAAAACATCCGAGCCGGCGCTGTTCAAACTTTTTGTTGAGGAATCCGCAGACGGCATATTCTGCACCAGACTTGACCAGACCGGACTTTACAGTGAATCAAAAACCACGGAATTTATTTACGGCATCCCGCTGGATATAGAAATAGAAGGACATCACATCATAGGACTGATTGGAAAGACCAAAATTGCCAATCTGGACGGAAAATTAAGCGATGTCAATTTCAACGGAGAGGGGCACACCACCCTTGTTGATGCCGACGGTTTTCTATTGATTAACAAGGATGCGGCCGCACATTCGCAGAATTACCGCGAAAATCTGTTTGACATCATTGCAACCCGGGCAACGTATACACAGATGCCGTCGTATGAAGTCTATGACCACATGAGAAACCGTGAGTCATTTGTATTCAGATGGACACTGGACGGAGAAGAAAAAATTACCTGCTGCCATCCGATGGAAATAAATGACTGGTATCTTTTGGTAACGATTCCGGAGACGGTATTTACCGACACTGTCGTTCCCTTCACAGTTGCAAGCATAATTGTTCTTGCCGGTGTTGCGGTGCTGTTCATCTTACTGGCCGTATTCCTGGTCAAAAGCGCCTCACGTACCGTGGAAGCCCGCACCGATGCGAAAAACAAGGCAGGATTCCTTGCAAATATGAGTCATGAAATCAGAACGCCGTTAAACGGCATTATCGGAATCAGCCATCTGATGAAAAGCCATGTAAACGAACCGGAAAAAATCACCGGCTACCTGGAGAAACTTGACAATGCCTCGCATTATCTTTTAAATCTGATTAACGATATTTTAGATGTGTCCAAACTCCAGGCAGGCAAAATGGAGCTGCATCTTGATGTAGCAAAACTCGATACCCTCTGCGACGCGGCGTATTCCATGAATGTGGCAAAAATCACCGAGAAAAACATCGAATACACGGTAAACCGCGCTATAAAGCACAACATGGTGGTAATTGATGCAACACGCCTGCAGCAGGTCATTAACAATATCATTTCCAACGCCTATAAGTTCACCCCGGAAGGCGGAAAAATTACCATGGATGTAACGCAGAAAGATGAAGCAAACAATATGGTTACAACCTGCTTTAAAATTGCCGACACCGGCTGCGGTATGAGCCCGGAATTCAAGGAAAAAATCTTTGAGGAATTCAGTCAGGACAGAAATGCCAATGAAGCAAGCCAGAAGGGAACCGGACTTGGCATGGCCATTTCCCGCCAGACAATGCATCTTATGGGCGGAGAGCTGGAAGTAGAATCCGAACTTGGCGTCGGGTCGGTTTTTACCATAGTGCTTCCTGCCCAGATAGCATCACCTGATGATTACAAGGCAGCAGAAACGAAAACACCGGCAGAAACCGAACGCCGCACCGCAAAAATTCTCGTTGCCGAAGACAATGAACTCAATGCGGAAATTGTATGCGAGATGTTGGAAGACGAGGGAATTTCCAATGACCTGGCGATAAACGGCGAGGAAGCCCTGAAACTGTTCTCCGACTCAAAGCCCGGAGAATACTCTGTTATCCTTATGGATATGCAGATGCCGAAAATGAACGGCATTGATGCAGCAAAAGCCATACGCGCTTTAGACAGACCTGATGCAAAAACCGTCAGAATCATTGCATGTACCGCAAACACATTCCAGGAAGACCGCGATGCTGCCAGAAACGCAGGAATGGATGAATTCCTGCCCAAACCAATCAACATCGGTGACCTTCTGGAAAAAATCCACAGATAAAAAAATGATGACCATGAAAAAAATCTTTACAATTCTCCTGATTTGCATTCTTGCAGCAGGATTCTGTTTTTCTGCCGGATGCGTGCAGGAAACGGAAAAAGTGAAACTCACGATTAAATCGCCTGCATTGACCATGAACTGCATTACAGATTCGGAAATCAGCGATTCAACCGGATTTCTGAACAAAGCCTGGAATGCATTTGCCGCGCAGTATACAAAATACGACGTATCTGCCGACATTATCGAATTCGCCCAGACAGATTATGACAAATACGTTTCAGGTATGTATGATACCGAAAATGCGGCTGATATTTTGTACGCCGACTACTTTAACATGGCAACCTACATTCACGACGGCTATGCAGTCCCGTTGGATGATATAATTACTGACGATATCAGAGCGGATGTTGACCAGGGCTACTGGGATGCAAGCACAGCTTCGGAAAACGGTAAAACATACATGCTGCCGTTTACCAACCGCCAGAACATTGTTATCTTCAATGAAGATTTGTTCCGCGCGGCAGGACTTGAGAAATACTGCGGTAAAGGCGAGGTAATTCAGAGCTGGTCGCTTGATGAGTGGAACAGTGTTCTTGCAGCCCTGAAAGAAAATCTGCCCAAAGGGACCTATCCCATGTTCATGTATGCCAAAAACAATCAGGGCGACACGCATATTATGATACTCTTACGCAGCCAGGGATGCAAATTCTTTGACGAAAACGGCCGGTTCAATGTCAACACGCCGGAAGGCATTGCAGCTTTGCAGTGGATTAAAGACAATTACGATGCAGGATATTACATTCCGAAATGTGAAGACATTGAAATTTTGGACTGTACAAATTCCTTCACCGGAAAACAGCTTGCCATGCTTGTCGGCAATGCTGCCTTAATTGATCAGCTGAGTGAGGCGGGTATCAACAACATCGGTTATGTGAACTTCCCAAGCAGTGACGGGAGCGGCTATGCAACGTCTTTTGTCACCGGCTTTATGGCATTTGACAACGGCGATGCAAAGAAACTCGAAGCTGCCAAAGACTTCCTGAAATATATCTTTGAGAATGAAGAGTGGCTTGCCTATTCCGCGGGCGGAATTCCATGCAGCAAAAAAATTGCCGCACAGTACAATGATGCAATCCAGGGTGCTGCTATGTATATTGCAAACAGCGGGCATGTCGTTGACTACACCGCAAACAACCCGAACTGGCTTGGTGTGCGCGCCGCTTTCTGGCCCAATATCCATGCGCTCCTGAAAGGAGAAATGACACCGGCCGAGACCGCGGCAGCCATTGATGCAAGCTGCAATGCGGCAATTGAAGAAGGGTACGCAAAGAGCAGACTGCATGAATAAGTGTTTGCTGCATCCATTGCACCGCCAGATGAAATAAAAAGATAAATAATGTAACAGCGGGGATACCGGTCCGCCCCCGTACCATTTTTTTCTCCGGGTTTCGGATGTGTTCTTTTTTGAAAGCCATTCATACAATTACGGTTACGTACCGGAAATGAACGGTTGAAAATAGTGAAAACAGAACAAAATAAGGCGGGGATAAAAACCCCCAATCTTATTTCTCAAATCAGCTCAGCAAATTTATTTTGCCGGGATGATTAAACCACGCTCGCCTGCCGGCATGAACTCGCGGATTGCTCCTTTTGCGAATTCTGCACGCGGGTGTGCGAAGTCGAACTTGAGTGCCGGGTCTGCGAAGCAGATCTTGAT
>DALTWG010000069.1 GCA_029987245.1 Methanocorpusculum sp.
GATAAACGCGGGGCTTTTGTGAGGTCGCATCGCCAGCAGAGCTAATCGCCAGGCAAGCCTGACGGATTCATTTCCAGAGCTCACTTACCCCCTATACCCTTTTTTTCACTGATTTTTTTCAGACCAGGGGCTTTTTTTGCTCTCCTGCGGCCACATTTTCCACTCGCAGTCAGGGTGTCTGGTTTTTGCACTTTTTTCCCTCTTTTCAAAACAAATCAGCGCACGCATAACAACCCGTTTGCAAAATACCCCGCAGTCCTTCTCCTGTTTCAACCCGCTGACGGATTTGGTCCGCACGGTCAGGGTTTTTTATATCTGGTCGTCGTAGTTGTATGTGCAAGCCGGGCTCGTTACTCTGCCCCGGCCAGGCAATATTTTCTCTGCAAAGAGGTCTTTACTCCAAATAGGACACAATGAGAGATGAATTCGAACTCTCATCTCCTTTGTGTTTTTCTGTTATGCCGGCTGCTTTGGGACGTGTTTGTGATGCGGACAAAAAGCCCGTTTCGCGGAGATTGTGTCCGTGCAGGCAGTACGAATTCAGCCCTGTACGCCAAAAAAACCAACTCGCCAAAACACCCCGCAAAAACACCTCACTGCCTTATTTATCTCCTTGAAAAACCAATACATAACCAATGGCAAAAAAGCAGACACCACCCGAAGGCATGGCATCCCTCTTCGACTTCGCCGACAGCCCTGGCACCGCGTCTGCAATCGAACCCGTAAAAGAAAACTCCGCACTTGAAATACACGAAGAAAAAATCCTCGGCGTCATAGAACTCGCCGCGCGCATCCGCGACAGCCTCGACACCCCCGCCCTCACCGACATAAAAGTCCAGGGCGAAGTCACCGGATACCGCCCCAACACCTCCGGCCACCAGTACTTTTCCCTCTCCGAAAAAGGCGAAAAAGAAGCCGTAATCAGCTGCGTCATGTGGAAATACGCCGCCGCAAAACACCTCCCCTTCCCCTTAAAAGACGGCCTTGCCATAATCGTCACCGGCAGCGTCGACTACTACCCCCCCTCGGGCCGCACCCAGCTTATAGTAAAAACCGTCGAAGCCTCCCGCAAAGGCGTATCAGGACTCTACCTCCAGAAAGAAATCTGGAAAAAAGAACTGACCGACACAGGCATCATTCCCCGCCCCGAAACCGAAAAACGCTCATTTCCCCTCTTCCCCAAAAAAATCGGCGTCGTCACCTCCAAAACAGGCTCCCTCCTCCAGGACATCAGAAACGTAGTTGCGCGCCGCTTCCCCCTTGAAATACTCCTCGCCCCCGCCTCGGTCCAGGGCGCCGGCGCCGAATTTGAAATAGCAGCCGCAATCGCCTCCCTTCAGGGCAAAGTGGAAGTGATAATCGTTGCAAGAGGCGGCGGCAGCTTTGAAGACCTCTTTGTCTTCAACAACCCCCTCGTCGTAAAAGCAATCCGCACAAGCAGCGTCCCCGTAATCTCTGCAATCGGCCATGAAACCGATACTACGCTTTCCGACTACGCAAGCGACCTGCGCGTGCCGACACCCTCGGCCGCGGCGGAAACCGTAGTCCCCGACCGGGAAGTCATTTTACGCAGTCTCGAAGACTCCCGCCGCGCAATTCACGACAAGACCGTAGGGATTCTCAAAGCAAACCGGGACGCGCTTGCCGATTTGCGCGCCCGTGTCGACCCCAAACGGCTTCGCCGCAAGCTCGATGAAATGCAGACACAGACAGCAGACTATGAAGAACGCCTCAGCGCGGCAATTATCCGCAAAATCCGCACCGCGCGCGAAGAGATGCAGCGGGCCGGGGATATGATATTGCGCAGCGCGCAAAATCTCATCACCCGCGCCCGTCTGGAGCTTTCCGCACAGAAAGAAATTATCTGCGCGCGCGACCCGGAAAAGCCGCTCTCGCTTGGCTACGCCCTTGTCTACAGCGGGGGAAAGGTAATCAAATCGGTGCGGGACACGGCCCCGCAGGAGAAACTGACCCTGCAGCTTGCCGACGGCAGCGTTGAAACAATTGTGGAGAAAATACTATGACAGAAGAAATGCAGACAGAAGGTACCAAAACTGAACGCAAAACTGAACTGACCTACGAAGAAATGATGATGGAATTAAAGCAGATTGCAAAGCAGCTGGACAATCCCAACACCTCGGTGGAGGAAGCCGTTGTTTTACACAAGCGCGGCATGGAACTGATTCAGATCTGCGAGGAGATTTTGCAGAAAGCCGAACTCACCATCACCGAAGTTACCCGCGAACCGTCAGAATAACGGTAAGTTCCTCTCCTTTCTGCAGCCGGGCGACAAGGTCCCGGGGCAGGTCTTTTGCCGCGGCGTCCGAGCCGGTGCCAATGGTGCGGGAGCAGGTAAACTCACTTTTGCGCCAGACAAGGTCGGATGCATGCGTTAAGGAAAGGCCCGCGCCTCCGCTGGATACAACGGTATATTCCAGCGGTCCGCAAATGAGTTTTGTTTCCAAAACAGCGCCTTCCTGCTGCAAAGCAGCTTTGAATTCCGGGGACAAATCGCTTGCGCCTTTGTCTGCTGCAACGCCTATTATGCAGTCGCCTTTGAGAGATAAGTCGGGTTCTTTCGTTATTTCAAAGGTGCTTTTATGGTGTGCGAGGACGTTTGGATGTCCTTTGCAGTGTATTGTTTCGGTTATCATGGAATGATTAGAAATGGGTTGTGCAAGGATAAATAGGGCGGGGCTTTAAGTCACACCCGTCTTGCAAGCAGATAATGTCTCCGGTGTCCGGTAATAAGCACCCGGCATTTTGTCCCTATCGCCAAATCCTCGCCGATTACAATGTTCTGATATGTCCTGTCGCGCGCTGTAACCGAGCCGGGCTTTACCGTCTCGGTAACCACGCAGTCCACGACTCTCCCAATCCACGCATTGCAGGTTTCGTCATAAATCTGATTCACCGCATCAGTCAGCGCCTTGGACCGCGCCTTTTTCACCGGTTCAGGCACCCGCTTCATTTTAGCTGCGGGCGTTTTGGGTCGCACGCTGAAGCGCGTAATATTTACCTTGCCCGGGCGGGTGCGAAGCACCTGCCCGACGGAGATATCGGCATCGGCGTCGGTTTCACTGGAAAATCCGGCAATATAATCGGTGCAGATGCGGATGTCAGGATAGCGGCCCCGCGCCTTTTTAATGATGTATTCATACTGTTCTGCGGTATAGCGCCGCCCCATGAGTTTGAGCACCGCGTCAGAGCCGGACTGGACCGGGATGTGCAGGAACAAAAATATTTTTTCATCCGCCAGCGCATCCAAAAAGTCATCGAGGATAGGAAGCAGCGTATCGGGATTTGCCATACCGATTCTGATTTTGAAGTCTCCGTCTATTTTGCACAGTTCGCGAAGCAGATCCGGCAGGCGGGGGCCGTCTTCGCCGAAATCCATGCCCCAGGCGGTTGTGTCCTGAGCGGTGACCTGCAGTTCGGTGCAGCCGGCGGCGGCAAAGGCTTTTGCCTGGGCTGTGATGTCTTCCATGGAAAAACTTGCAAGCCTGCCGCGGGCAAGGCGGGTTATGCAGTAGGTGCAGTGACCGGGGCAGCCGCGGGCTATCTGTAATACGGCGGTGCGGGAGTTTTGAGCGACGGTGCCGACAGCGCGCCAGCAGGGGTGAATGGTTTCATCCGGTATAAGGACGGCGTCGGGAAAGAGGCTGCGCAGCCTGCTTTCTGCTACGGGAAGCAGGCAGCCGGTAACAAACAGTTTTTTGTTTGCAAAAAGCGTGAGGCGCTCATACATGTGCTGCTCGGTTTTGTCGATGACAATGCAGGTGTTAATAAGCACGGCTTCTGCCTCGCGGGGGTTTTCGACGATGGTGCAGCCCTGCGCTTTGGCTATTTCGATGAGTTTTGCACTGTCACCGAAGTTGTAGGTGCAGCCGTAGGTTTCGATATACAGGCGGAGATTGTGCAGGAGGGTGAGGGTGTCTGTCATTTGCTTAGAATAGTATTTGTTTTTCTTACAGATATGTTTAGCAGAAAAGGCAGGGGAGCGAACCTGATTCATTATAGGTAATGTAACTGTTATAGCACTGCTGTGTCGCTCAAATCAAATGTCCGTGTTGGAATGACGGGTTAAGAGACATGCCAAAAATGCACCTGCCTTTTTCTATCCCTGAATGAGAGAGGCGCAACTGTCAAATTTGGGATATAGTGCCAACAATCAACTTCCTTCACAAAATTATTTCCCGCGCGCGTCTGAACCGCTTCTTTACCTCCCCCCGGCCCCGCAGCCCCCTGATTTTATGCGCGCTCTGCATTTTTCCGTATTTCAGTTCTATAAAAACCTATCTCAAATCCGTTTTTCCCTTGCCGCTACAATAAACTTAAATACTCGCCAAAACTTACGTAAAGTAAAGACAAACAGGAAGGTGAAAAATATGTCTGAAACAAAATCAGTTTCCCTGATAATTCAGGAAGCGGAATACAATGACGTCAACCAGGGCATTGCCCGCATCAACCCCGACGTCATGAGAAAAATCGGCATTGTTTCCGGCGACTATGTAAAAATCACCGGCAAGAAATTTGCAGCTGCAAAAGCCCTCGTCTCCCGTACTATAGGTATGGGCGCAATAGCAATCGACGGCAACACCCGGCAGACGGCAGGCGCAGGCGTCGGCGACACCGTGCAGGTTGAAAAAATCGAGCCCAGGACCGCGGCTAAAATCACTGTGCAGCCGGTATCCTCCGGACTGCAGTTTGACGAGCTCTCGCTTGCACAGGTTGTGCGCAGTTCCTTTGCCGGAAAAGTTGTGGTAAAAGGGCAGCGCTTCGGTCTTGGCAGCCGGGCCGCAAGTTCGGACTTCTTCAACTCGTTCAACTCCATCTTCGGCGACTTTGCAATGCCGAAGATGGAGACCTTTGACTTCATCATCTCCGACGTGAGCCCGGGAGACGCTGCCATTGTCGGCTCAAGCACGGAAGTTTCCTATAAATCCTCACCCTATAAAGGCGAAGACGCGCCCAAAGGCAAGTCGGCCGGCAACATCCATTATGAAGATATCGGCGGCCTGGGCAGGGAACTTTCCCAGGTCCGGGAGATGATAGAATACCCGCTGCGTCACCCGGAGGTGTTTGAAAAACTCGGCATCGAGCCGCCAAAAGGCGTGCTTTTATACGGTCCTCCGGGAACCGGCAAAACACTGATTGCGCGGGCGGTTGCAAACGAAGCGGGCGCCTACTTTGACACCATCTCAGGCCCGGAGATTGTCTCCAAATACTACGGCGACTCCGAGGAAAAACTCCGGGAGATATTCAAAAAGGCCGAAGAGAATGCGCCCGCAATCATCTTCATCGATGAAATCGACTCGATTGCACCCAAGCGTGACGAGTCCAAAGGCGAGATGGAGAGACGTGTCGTTGCCCAGCTGCTTTCCTTAATGGACGGGCTCAACGCCCGCGGCAAGGTAATTGTGATTGCCGCAACCAATCTCCCGGACGCAATCGACCCCGCGCTTCGCCGCGGGGGAAGATTCGACCGGGAGATTGAAATCGGCGTGCCTGACAAAGACGGGCGGCGCGACATCTTACAGATTCATACCAGAAAAATGCCGCTCGCCGACAATGTTGACACAGAGAAGTATGCAAACAGCACCCACGGCTTTGTCGGCGCCGATTTGGCGCTCGTCGCCAAAGAGGCCGCGATGCATGCCCTCAGGCGCGAGTTCCCGAACCTGAACCCTGAAGAGACGCCGAGTCCTGAAAAGCTCAACTCCCTGAAAGTGACGGCGGCAGATTTCGAGGCGGCCCTTAAAATGGTGCAGCCTTCGGCGATGCGCGAGGTCCTGGTTGAGGTCCCTGACATTCACTGGTCGGACATCGGCGGCCTTGACTCTGTTAAAGAGGAACTCCAGCAGGCTGTTGAGTGGCCGCTGAAATACGAGGATGTCTACAAGCAGTTTGCAACCAAGTCGCCGAAGGGATTTCTGATGTTTGGCCCGCCCGGAACCGGCAAGACGCTTCTTGCAAAGGCAGTAGCCAATGAATCGGAGTGCAACTTCATCGCGGTCAAAGGGCCGGAACTCATGTCCAAGTGGGTCGGCGAGTCGGAAAAAGGCGTGCGCGAAATATTCCGCAAGGCGCGGCTTGCAGCGCCTGCCATCATCTTCTTCGATGAAATCGACTCGCTGGTGCCGCGCCGCGGCTCTAACGATTCAAGCCATGTCACCGAGTCGGTGGTAAGCCAGTTCCTTACCGAGCTCGACGGGCTTGAAGAGTTGAAAAATGTGGTCGTTATCGGGGCGACCAACAGGCCCGACATGATTGACCCTGCCTTAATGCGCCCGGGCAGGCTTGAGCAGCACATATTTGTTCCGCCGCCGGATGCCGCAGGCCGGCGCCAGATATTTGAGGTATATCTCGGCGCGGTGAAAAACCTGGTGGCAGAAGATGTCAGTCTCGATGACCTGGTGGAAAAGACCGGCGGATTCGTGGGCGCCGATATTGAAGCACTGGTGCGCGAGGCAAAGATGACTGCCATCCGGGAATTTGTTTCGGCGATGAAAGGAAAAGACGCGGCCGATATCAAACTCGCTGTTGCGTCGGTGAAAATCTACAACAGGCACTTTGACGCCGCCTTAAAGCGTGTGCGGCCGTCGCTGGATAAAGCGGGCCGGCGCGAGGCGGAGGCAAACTCCTGGCAGTACCGCTACAATGAAGACGAGCGCAAGCTGCTTGCAAAGGCCCTTGCAAAGGTCGAGGCGGCTGAGTATAAGGACGAAGACCTTTGCGGTGAAATCGCTGAGCTGGACACGCTCCTTGCATCCCATCAGAAAGATTTTAACCGGATAAAAGAGATAGTATCTAAACAGGAGTAATATGACGGAACTACCCGAAGACCCGTTCAAAGAGATAATGGACTTTATCCAGGCAGTGCTGTCCGGAAAAGTCGCGCCTGACAAGGCAGGACCGAAGGTATTCGGCGTCAGGGTTATGATGGGCGCGGGCGGCAAGCCTCAGGTAATTCCTGAGGGGGGCCGTCCCAAAACCATTCCGGTGGAGACCTTCGATATGGGGGATTCGATAATTCTCCAGACCGCGCTTCCGCCGGAATCGGCCGATGATTTCGCGCTTTCGTATGAAAACGGGATTTTATGTCTGGTCTCCGGGGAAAACCATGAATATAAAGCCGCGTGCCCGCTGCCGGGGCTGGATATGAATACGTTAAAGACCTCGCTCAAAAACGGGGTGCTTGAAATCGTCTGTGCGAAAAAGGCACAGGCGGAGTAATTTTTTTTGGACGGGAGAACCCGCTTTCAGTTTGCATCTGTCTCAAATTTGACAGGGTTATTATTGGCTGTGTCGCTTGATTTGTAATGCCAGCACAGACATCACCACGGAAATCACCACGGAAAACACGGAAAATAGAGAAATCAACAGAAAACACAGAAATAATTGCCTTCCCGCCAGGCATTAACCGTTAATTTCCGTGAATTCCGCTGATTTTTGTGTTTTCCGTGTGAGGTTGCTTCAAAAAATACAACCAATTACTTAAGAAGGGGGTGAACTGTTACAAACTGAATTACTAAACAAAGCCCCGCGCCCTCCCGCGCGACCACCCTCATAC
>DALTWG010000011.1 GCA_029987245.1 Methanocorpusculum sp.
GTTAAGTTAAGTTGTTTCTTGTAAATTATTCTAAAAGCGTAAGCGCTAAGGTTTTTGTCTTTCTTCGTGAAAAAAAGTCAGTTGATTTTTTTATTTTGCGACTTCTATGTCATAGACCGCGTGCCAGCTGGTAGGCGAATACGACCGGATAGATTTTTCATATACGCGCGCGTTTGGAAATGCGCACATAATATCCTCCATGTGTTCGCCCTCGCGCGCGACCAGAGAATAGAGATGTATTTTTGCGCCCGGCTTTGCAAGCCGCGCGGCCGCCTCTAAAAATGCGTATGCAGCAAAAGGCAGGTTCATTATAATCCGGTCAAATTTCATTGAGCCAAGCACCTCAGGCAGATTTTTTGCATCACCTAACATCGGCACCACATTTTTGCAATGATTTATCCGCAAATTTTTCTGCATTAGCCGGATTGCTTCAGGATTTAGGTCATTGCAAATCATCAGTTTTGCCTTTTTGGAAAGAATTACCGGAAACGGCCCCACACCCGCAAACATGTCCAGAATCGTCTCTCCCTCCCGCATCTGCGCGCGAAGTCTCTGCCGCTCATTCGAGAGGCGCGCGGAAAAATATGCCGCGCTCAAATCGATTAGCATTTTGTGACCGTATTCATTGTACACTGTCTCCGTTGTAGAGCGGCCTGCAAGCACCTTGAACGTTTTTGTCCGGAATTCTCCCTCTACCGGCGATGTTGCAAAGAGTGCCGTGTGTGCATTCGGCCGCGCGGCAAGAATTTTCTGCGCGGCCTCTGCATCGTCGTCCTGCAAAATCACAATGCCCCCTACCTGTTCATGACGCGCGAGTTCCGCGCGCTCAGGCAGCGCAGTAAATTGCGCGCGCCCGTCAGCGCTTGGCTCATTTAGTACCGGTATGAGCAAAAACCCGTCTTCAACGCGCGGCCGCAGACTCCTGTCTGCGGTGCCTGCTGCAATACATTCTCTGCGCGCCGACTCACCTTCGGAAAGCGGCACTTTTTTGCACCACTGCTCAACATCCATTTTTTGCCTCAAGAACAACCTGTTTCAAATCGCGCGCGGCTTGTGTAACATCCGGCGCGCTTACCACCGCGGAAATTACCGCAATGCCGTCCAGACCCGCTTCGATAACCGCGCGCGCATTAGATGCATGCAACCCCCCGATGCCGATAATCACCGCATCCGGAAACGCGCGGCGGATTTCTTTTATCGTTTCGATACCATGACCCGCACCCGCATCCGATTTTGATGCCGTGTCAAACACCGGACTTACCGCCAGATAATCCGCGCCCTCAGCAAGACCCGCGCGCGCCTCTTCGACACTGCCCACCGAAAGACCGATGATAAACCCCGGCGGCGAAAGCGCGCGCACCACACGTACCGGCAAATCGCTCTGCCCCAGATGCACCCCGTCTGCGTGCGCCGCAAGCGCGATATCTAACCTGTCGTTTACGATAAATAAAGCCTTCCCCCGCGTAATTTCCCGGATTTCTTTTGCGCACGCATAGAGTGCGCGCGCGTCTTTGCATTTATCACGCAGCTGAATAATATCAGCACCTCCTGCCACCGCCGCGCGCGCGATTTCGGCATGAGATTTCCCGTTTGCGAGATTCTCATCCGTTACCACATACAAACTGCAGTTCTCTTTCATGGATACTCCCTGATGTTTGCCTGCGCAAAATCATCTTCCGTGAGCCCCGCCGCCGCATCGAAAAACGCCGGCTTGAACGTACCAGGGCCCCGCGCGGTTTTTGCCGCAGTTTCTCCCGCAATACCTGCATATGCCATAGCCGCGATACATGCATTAAACAGTTCATCACTTCTGTTTTTGCAAACCGGCGCGCAAAAAGCCGCCACAGCGGATGACGCCATACACCCCGTGCCCGAAACTCTGCTCATCAGTTCAACCCCGTTGAAAATACCCGCAGTGCGCGTTCCGTCGGTAATAATATCCTCTTTTCCGCTCACGATTACAACAGCCCCCGTCTTTTTTGCAAGCTCTTTGGCAAAAGATGCGGCATCGCCCGATACGCTTTCACAGTCCACTCCCTTCATTTTGGACGTGAATCCGGCAAGCACCGCGATTTCTCCGGCATTTCCTTTTATCACTGAAGCATACGGCAGCAATTCCATCGCGCATTTTGTCCGGTATTCGGTAGCCCCTGCACCGACCGGGTCAAGAATTACCGGAATACCGGATTTTTTCGCCTCATTTGCGCAGAGTTTCATGACAGTTATCTGTACATCATCAGGTGTACCGATATTTAAGACAAGTGCATCGGATTTTTGCGTCAGTTCCACCGCATCCTCCGGAAAATGAGCCATAACCGGCGATGCGCCGATGCATATAGTCATATTTGCACAATCGTTTACTGTGACGTAATTGGTAATCTGGAAAATCAACGGCGCGGTTTTGCGAACGAGTCCAAGATAGTGCGCAAGGTCTTGCATATTTTTCTGTATATATGTACGTGCGTGACGGAGAAAAAAGTATTAGTCAGTATCCTGCGTATGCTTATGTATGAGTGAATATACCGACAAAATACGCACCGGGGAAGTCAAACTCTATAACCTGGAAAAAGAACTTCCGGCGCATGACGCAGTCGCGGTTCGCCGCGCATATATCGAAGAGGAAACCGCTGCAGATTTAGCAGCGGTCGCTTCCTACACAATGCCGGAAGAGCCCGCCGTCCGGCGCAATATCGAAAATATGATTGGATGTGTTCAGGTTCCCCTGGGCGTTGCCGGCCCTCTCTGTGTAAAAGGCGAATATGCCGACGGCTCATTCTGGATTCCGCTTGCAACAACCGAAGGCGCGCTTGTTGCTTCTATTAACCGCGGCTGCAGCGCGCTGACAAAAGCAGGCGGCGCTGAGGTGCGCGTTCTTTCGGATAAAATGACCCGCGCGCCTGTTTTTGCGGCAGAAAGTGTTGTTCACGCAGCAGATGCCGCAGCATGGGCAAAAGAGCATTTCGCGCTTTTGAAAGAAGCCGCAGAGTCAACCACATCTCATGGAAAACTTACCGGCTTTTCCACCTACACCGCCGGCACCAGTCTTTACGTCCGTTTCGAATTTGAGACCGGAGATGCCATGGGAATGAATATGGCAACACTCGCCTCGGAAGCCGCTGCCAAAGTGCTTGCAGAACACACCGGCGTGCGCCTGGTTGCCGTTTCCGGAAACATGTGCTGCGACAAAAAACCTTCGGCAATCAACATCGTTGAGGGAAGAGGCAAAACAGTCTCCGCCGGCATATTTTTATCAGACGAACTTGTGCGCACTGTTTTCAAAACAGAAGCAGCTTTGCTTGCTGAGGCAAACACACGCAAAAATCTGACAGGCTCCATCCGTGCTGCATCATTTGGCGCAAATGCGCACGCGGCAAATGTAATTGCAGCTCTTTTCATCGCCTGCGGTCAGGACCCTGCGCATGTGGTTGAGGCAAGCACCTGCATTACGACGGCAGATGCCGTTGAAGGAGGTGTGTATGTTTCGGTCACTCTCCCCTCTCTTCCGGTTGGCACTGTCGGCGGCGGAACAAATCTTTCCACACAGGCGGAATGTCTTGCACTCCTTGGCTGCATTGGCGACGGCAAAGCGCGCAAATTTGCAGAAATCGCGGCGGCCGCTGTTCTTGCCGGCGAGCTTTCGCTTCTTGGCGCGCTTGCTGCTCAGCATCTTGGCAAAGCGCACAAAGAACTCGGCCGCGGCTGACCTGAATTTACAATACAAGCGCTGTAATGATCGGAAACAGGGTTATCAGTGCCGGAACGATGCAGGCAGCAAGTACTGCTGTAAGGACTCTCTTTTCCGGACCCGCACCGAATTTTTCAAATCCTTTTACCCAGATGGGAATCGTCAGGAACAGCACTGCAGCCGAAAGTATCAGAGTTGCCCAGGAAGGTGCACTGCCGGTAAAAGAAATCAGCATTTCAACAACGGTTGCAATGCATAACGGAATCGCTCCGTACGCGGTAATATGCATAATTTCCTTGACCTTTGGCGCCGGTCTGCAAAATATCTTCAGAGCAATAACAAACAAAAGACTCATACCCAGCCATGCAAGAAGCGCAAGGAAAAATGCACTTGCAGCAGCAGTTCCCGCCAGAGCAGGCATTACATCCTCCATTGAGACACCCGGAATATCTGCAAAAGCCTGTGCTGCTGTCTGCATACTGGAAATATATGCGCACACAGCCGCAACTGCAGCATAGACGACGGTGATCAGGAAAGGAATACCCAGTCTGTTTTTCGTGTAGTTTTCAAAAAACACTTCCGGTTCGATAAACAAATTTCTGATTGATTTAAGTACACTCATGATTTCACTTTTTTTATGATACTTTTTTTTCTTTACTCACTTATTCTGAAGCCATTGCGTCAACCGGATTCAGATTGGCCGCTTTCCATGCCGGATAAATCCCTGCTGCAAGACATACGGCAAGACCTATACCGATACCGATAGGGATATATTTTAATACCGCCCATGACAGAATCGCCTCTGCAGACTGCAGCATGGCAAGGAAACCGACAACTGTAATCAGAGTTGAAAGCAAAACGCCCACTACAGAGCCCGCAATACCTATCAGACCAGACTCATACAGAAACATCTGCATAATCTGCGATTTGAAAGTACCTATACTTCTGAGAATACCCACCTCTTTGGTACGCTCTTTTACACTCATCATCATCACATTGACAATAGCAACTGCCGCCACAAGAAGCGAGATAGCAGAAATCAGAATGGTAAAGGTGCTTGCAAGGTCAAGAATGCTCGACATTGCACCCAGGAAATCGGATGCTTTGCTTATGCGGACCGTGTCGTCTGAATCTTTGTTTTCCCTGCCGTTCATCTTTTTCTTAATAGCAGCTTCCACCGCATCCACATCTTCGGTGTTTTTCACATTGAGAATGACACCGCTGTATAATCCATGGTTGTTTCCTGCAACATTTTCATAGAACTCCAGAGTTCCTAAGATAATCGAGTCAGTAGATATGATATTCCCGGCATCGCCGTCGGTATTTTCCATAATACCGACTACTCTGTAGGAAACCTCGGAACCGCTGGTTGAAAGAATGTTAATACGGCTTCCGATTTTTAATTTGTATTCTTCAGCGAGTTTTTCACCGACGGCAATATTTGTTGCACCTCGCGGTTTTGTACCGCTTTTAAATTCGATTACCTTTTCTATGTCATTTGGCTGCAGACCGTAAATGGAAATCATTACTCGCTTATCATCCTTTCCAAGAACAATGTTGCGCATCTCGCTTTGTATCGGCAGCAAATCATAATTTTTGGTGGCCGATTTTACTGCGGCTTCAATATTTCTGATTTCTTTTTCATTGAAACCTGTGCAGATTTCACCGTCAATTACTTTTTCTCCGACAGGATACAGTGACATAGAACCTGCTGAATCGGCTGCAAGCGAGTCCATCTGGGATAAAAACCCGCCTGATATCATGCCCATGCAGCATATTGCAAAGACACCGATGACAATACCTATCATTGACAGCATTGTGCGGAACCTGTTTATTTTAAGGTTGCGAAGAGCCAGGGAAAATACCATGGGCGAATATATTTTCGCCCAGAGGGTTTTTTTCTCCGGTGATGTTGTTTCGGTCATTGTTTTTTATGGATGAATCCTTTTTTCCATGCAATTATGCCGACAACTGCTATTAAAACCGCTGCCAAGAGTATGAGTATTATTGGCAGTACCGGGCTTGCGCCGTCAGAGGATGCAGATGCACTCTGGTTTTTGCTGCCTGTACTGTTCAGGGTAACTTTTTTGGTCTGGATATAGGTGTTTCCTTCCGCATCTTTATAGGAGATAAGGAGGTTTACCGTCGGCTCATCAGTAGTGAAGGTAACCGTGAACTCGGAAAGACCGTCTGTATCAAGAGAGCCTACTACGTATTCATAGTACGGTCCTGCTTCAGTTGTTCCGGAGGTGGTTACGATGACGGATTTTGCGGTGGTAAGTCCTGCATTGTTTACATCACCGTTCACGGTTGTGTAGGTGGTGCCTTGTTTTACTTCGATATTATTTATGACCAGATCGGCGCCGGTTCGTGAAATACCGGCATTAATGGGCAGGGTAATATGTTCTTCATGCCATGTTGGACCGTTTCTGTAGGCCGCAGTTAAAGTTACCTCATCGGTTTCTTCCGTGGTTAAGATGGTTATTTTTGATTCAAGGCTTGAGTTTGCCTCAATTTTTCCGACGAAGACTTTTCCTTCGCGTGTGGTGACACCTTTTCCTGTCGCCGTGAGTTCCACGCCTTCGATGTCATTTGCTCTGAGGTTGCCGATGACAAGCGAGAGTGTCTGGGTTGTATCGGGCTGGAATGCATCCGGGCGGTTCAGTACGGAGATGGCGACTGATTTGTCGTCAATAGTGACCGGAACAGGAATTTTTGCGTAGAAATGGCGGTTTTCTTCCCCGGTGTTTGCCATGTAGTTTACCGTTACGTAAGGATAGAATGTGCCGCAGGTGTCTCCTGCCTGTACGGCAAAGGAGACCGGTATCTGGTCTTTGGGATTAAGTATGCCCAGTGACTGATCATAGCAGGTCAGTTTTACGCCGGTTGAACTGTACACAATAAATCCGTCCAAATAGAGCGTATATTCACCGGAGTTGGTGAGCGTGACCGTTGCGGTGCCGGACTCACCCGGCATAAGTGTTCCGGGATACAGTGTCACCGCGGAAATGGTGAGCCCCGGATTTACGTTTGCGGTGTTTGTTATTGTTGCTGCACATGCGGCCCCGGTGCATACAATGGTTATGAGCAGGGCGGCAAGGAGCAGTAAGGTGACTTTCTGTTTTTTCATAGGGATGCCTGTTTGTTTTTCAATTTGTGTGTATATATTTCTATTAGTGGGTAAAATAGTTTCGGGATTTGCCAAAAGTGCGGTTTATTTTTCCGCCGTTTCACTTATCTCATCCACCGTAACATACCTTGGCATCGCACCCGCGCTCCCGTCCGCTTTTTTGCCGCATACCGCGTATCCCGGATGCGCCGCAAAATCAGGCACTTCATGCCCCATCTTATCCTTTGCCCCCGCAATCGTGCCCGACGTTACCACTGTCCGAAACGCCGCAGACTCTCCCGCGCACCGTGACACACATGCAAGGGCGGCGCACAAATCCTTTTCCGTTCCACGCGTGCAGCGGACTATGGCATATGCCCCTTCAGACCACACAACCGCCGGATGAATCTTTGCCGCGCCAAAATCACCGAAGACACCGGACACCGCATCCAAAACCGCCCGGTAAATATCCTTCTGCGCAAGCTCCGCCGGCCCCCCGGAAATCCTGATTAACACATACCGCCGCTTCTCCCGAAGCGTCGGCGGCAGCGGCTTCATTCGATGACCTCCACTGCCTCGCGCGGGAACAGGACGCTGTCAACATCAAGCGCTTTATAAACCTCGGCCCGTTCCATGCCGAACAGCGAACAAAGCGCCGCCGCCTCCTGCACCGACCGCTGACCAAGCCAGGACGAAGCGCCGGAGGCGATTGCGCACGGAAAACCAAACTTGCGCGCAAACTTCAGCACCTCCGCATAATGATGCAGTGCATGACGCCGCGACCTTGCATCAATAATCTTTGAAAGGTCAAACACCGCCGCTACATTACGGGCCGCCATGCTTCTTGCAATCACATCATCGAACGAATGCTTGGGCAAAGCCCAGAGCCCTGTTAAGAACCGGACATTTTTTGCCGTCACCGCCGTCCGGTTGAAACTGTTCTCCCCCGCCTCGACAAGCACCATCGTGCCCCGGGCTTTTTTCAGGGATTCGTTAAAATTTTTACTCTCCGCAGGAATTACCGTCCCCCGGAGAATTTCAACACCTGCATACGCAGATAACGTATCATCGCCGGTCTGACCCGAAACGATAATACGGTTAAATTTACATGACGCTGCATTCAGAGCAAAACGGCGGACACTCGTATCCGAATCCTTTGCAAAAATACAGACATCGGTAATCATTGATAAAAAGAAGAGGGTTAGTTACCCTGGGACTTGTGCGAGCGGATACTCGGGCGGCACTTCTCGGTACCGATGCCGCGGTTCTGGAGACCGCGTCCGCGTCTGCCTGCAGAAGTCTTTCCGCGGTAAACTCTTCCCTTCTCGTTTGCAACCCAGGCAAGGTTCTTGTCTGCAAGAACCGCCGGTGCTGCACGGTCTACAAGGATAACCTCATAGTACTTCTTTCTGCCGTCTTCACCGACCCAGTAGGAGTTGAGAACTTCCATGTTCGGGTAGCGGTCAGCTGCACGCTGTTCTGCAATGCCCTGAAGGTTCTGCTTCATAGTGGTCTTGCGCATACCCATTCTGTTGGTTCTGCGTCCGCGAACGTAGCGTGACTTTCTGCGGCCTCCGCGGTGGACGGATGCACGGACAACAATGATGCCCTGCTTTGCTTTGTAGCCTAATGACCGTGCTCTGTCGATACGGGTAGGGCGTTCGACACGAACAACTGCGCCCTGACGGCGCCAGGTCTGCATTCTCTCCCAGAGGAGCTTCTTTACACCAGAGTCAGCCGGTTTCTTCCAGGCATCTCTGACATATCCGTACATTGATTTTGACATGTTGGTTTTCACCTCGAGGTTCAGCAGTTATCGATATATCTGCCACATTCCTTTTCGTGTACAGACCTAAAGGTACTGTAAACTCTATATTATTGGGTGCCTATCCTATAAATAAGTTGGGCTGACTTAGGGCTCAGCCGCAAAAAAAGAAGACCTCTGTCAGGCATTTGGTGTTAATGTTTCGGAAATGAGCTGCGACTTGCCGCCTTCGACAGAGATGGTGAAGTATTTAGTGTGATAGCCGTCCATCTGGAGGCTTATTGTGTGCATAGCGTTGCCGGTAATCTCCAGATTTTCTATCGGTGTCTTTCCTTTGAATACATCATCGATGTACACCTGTACACCGGCAGGGTCGGTCACAATATTGAGAATCGCCGGGATTTCCTTCAATACTGCATGGAGTTCTTTGGTTTTAGCAATGCCTACGGATACATAATATGTCTGATAGGCATAATTGTTGGAGCCAAATACATCGTAGTTTGTACCGGTCTTACTGTTTGGCGCGGTCCAGCCGGAATCAGTCGAAACCGGATAATCATAATACCGTAAATCCGGCCAGGGGTAATAGCCGTCTTTTTCAACACGGATTGTTGTGGCAAGTCCCGGGCGCACCGTAATTTCAAACGGCGTTGTGCCGGAAATTACCCCGGAATCTGCCGACCCCTCTTCGGTAATATCGTTGCCCAGATAGACCTTTGCCCCGCTAGGCTCGGAGGTAATTTTCAGGATGGAGGGTTTTAGCTCAAGCGTTGCGATGATTTCCTTTTTCTCGCCTTTATCAAGAGAAACGGTCTGAGTCCAGGTCTCATAGTTTTCTTTTTCCAGACGGATGGTGTGAGTGACGCCGGTGGATACCTCATACGAGGATAATGCAGTAAATCCGACATACTGGCCGTCAATGTAGACATCCGCATTGCCGGGCACGGACTGCACGGTAAGCCATCCGGGCATTGTTGACAACTGTGCATCGACCGTCTTGGTTTTTCCTGCACCGACTACTGCCATAGTCTTGTAGGTGTAATATCCCTGATTTTCGAAAAGCACAGTGTGTGTTTTCCGGGGCGTTACCGAAACATCAATTGGTGTCACACCGATAACCTCGCCGTCAATGGAGACTGTGGCGCCCGCCGGCTCCGAGGTAAGTTTCAGCGTTCCCGGTTCTTTGGAACCGTTGTCTTCGGTGCCGTTTTCAAGTTCGGCTGCAATTTCCGCCCGCTCGCCAAGCGTTACGGTTACGGTGTCATACCAGTCGGAGTAGTTATCCATGGAAAGGCGGATAGTGTGTGTTCCGACGGTTGTTTCGTAATTTTTCAGCGGGGTTGTGCCGATGTATTTTTCGTTCAGATACACGGCCGCGCCGTCCGGGCTCGAGGTGATGGAAAGCGTCGGCACCAGCGGTTCCAGATATGCGGTGACTTCGTTTTCTGCGAAGCGTTTCGGCGTTATTTCGCCGTACCACGGGTTGTAGCCGTTCAGGTCCGTTGAGATAGTGTGGGTTACTTTCGGACTTACGCCGGCTTTAAGCGGAGAAATGCCGGCGTTTTCACCGTCAATGTATATTTGCGCTCCCTGCGGCACGGTGTCAATGGTGACATCTATCGGCGCATAGTTGAGATAAAGAAGGAATCCGGCGGCACCGAGAATCAGCACGCCGAGTACGATTATTGTAATCAACGCCCATTTCGGCAGTTTTATTTTCTTTTTCGGCGATTTATCCGGGACAAATACGGTGTCGTCTTCAGAGGGTTTTACGCATTTGTGTGTTGCGCGGCAGTTCTGGCAGAGAATTTTGCCGCAGAGTTTGCATTTTACCAGTTCGGTAATTGGGTATTCCCTGCCGCATTCATCGCATTTGCGCATGTGCGGGGCTTTTGGTTTTGGGGCGTCGGGTGTCATATTTTATAGATATGAGTACAATGTATGTAGCCGATAGTATTTGTTATTTATGTATGGCAGTGGTAAAGAATACCTGCTATCTTTTTGAGCAAGTCTGATGCGGCAAGTCCTTCGCCGACCTCGCCCGCTGCCGCTTCTCCCGCTTTGCCAAGCGCGTATGCCGCGGCACAGGCCGCTTCAAATGCGGGCATCCGGCACATAAGGCCGCCGCAAAGCCCTGACAAGACATCGCCTGTGCCGCCGACGGTCATTGCAGCGCATCCGCTTGTGTTGAATTTTACCCGCATGCCGTCTGCAATCACGTCTTCTTTTCCTTTCAAAAGAATCACCGCGTCACCGGCGGCGGCCCGGACTGCAATTCCGCGTCTGGCAAGGTCCGGCGGCACTTCACCGAAACAGCGCGCAAATTCGCCTGCGTGGGGGGTGTACAGCGTTATATCACGTGCCCGCGGCAGGGGACTGCGCAGCAAATCCGCGTCGACGACGGCTTTTTTTGCACATGCGACCGCGGAAGCGGCCGCGGCAAGTGATTCGGGGGCTGTGCCCAGTCCCGGTCCGGCAACCACGCAGTCCGCCGCCGATGCAAGGGCGCAGAGTTTTTCTTCATGTTCGCGGCCGATTACGGCGCCCTCCAGCTTTTCTATGATAAGGTCCGGGGCGAACGCGGCCGCATTTGCTGCCGGAGCGGGTGTTGCGACACGCACCAAATCGGCGCCGGCCCGCAGTGCCGCCATTCCAGCTAAAAAGGGCGCCCCCTGATACGGCCCCCCTCCTATTATCAGGACCGAACCGCCGGCGCCTTTGTGCGAGGCGGCCGGTTTTTTTGGGACCAAAAGCAAATCGCCGTCGCCGCAGAAGATTTCAGCTGCAAGCGGGATGCCGATTTTGCGAACGACAGCGCCCTCGCTTTTTGCCAGGTGGAAGGCGACTGTTTTATTCGCTAAAACGCCCGGTGTGGGGATGTCAGCGGAGATAATCCGGGCGCCTGAGGCGTTTATTTTTGATACCAGGGATGCATAAGGCTCATTCAGAGGCGTGCGGGCTCCCGTTCCAAGCAGGCAGTCAACAACAATACCGGGCGCTTCGTTCGGGAAATCAGAGCAAAGCCTGACCTCTGTTCCGCGCAGGGCGTGAAGCTGGGCCGCGGCATCCGGCGTTTTCGGCGCCTGAGGCAGACAGACGCTTACCTCCATTTCGCCTGCGAGGTGCCGGGCAGCACACAGTCCGTCACCGCCGTTGTTTCCCGCGCCGCAGACAAAGAGCACCGAGTCGGCAGACTCGGCGCGGATTTCATCGGCAAGCGCTGCCCCTGCTGCCTCCATTCTCTGCGCTGCGGGGACATAGGCGTCTGCATTTTTATCGATTGCCTGCATGGAGGCGGCTGAGACAACACCGCGGGGGGCGAACCGGGTTAGGGCTTTCATCATGTCGGCATTTATATTCATTATACTACTAATATGCGTTCGATACAGGAATATTCTTTACTCTCAACGCAAATAACATAAGGTATGGGAGTAGTCGAGGACATCGCACAGACAGCAGAACGCATATCCGCCGCGGAAAACATCACCGTCATTTCACACATCGACGCAGACGGCGTAAGCAGCGCCTCGGTAATCTGCGAAGCAATCCGCCGCGCAGAAATTCCTGTAACCCCCGTTTTCATCCGCCAGCTTGAACCCTTAACGATGAAACACATCCCAGACGACTCCTCGCTTAAACTCTTTACCGACCTCGGCGGCGGACAGCAGAACCTGCTTGAATCAGCCGGCATCTCCGAAAAACAGGTCATTATCTTAGACCACCACATAAGCCAGCCGGCACCCGGCGGCACATCCTATTTCCAGGTAAATTCACAGTTTTACGGCGCAGACTATGCAAAATGCAGCGCGGCAGGAATAGCCTACCTTGTCGCGCGGAAACTGAGTGAGAAAAACCGTGACCTTGCAAAACTTGCTGTGGTCGGAAACGTCGGTGACATGATGGCGCGGGAAAAGTGCCGGCTTACCGGCATTGCCCGCTGGATTGCAGAAGACGGCGAGCAAGCCGGCGACGTGCAGATTCGAAACTGCATCAACTGCTACGGTCTTTCCACACGACCTCTGCACCAGTGTCTTGCAAACTCCGATGACCCGATTCTCCCGGGTCTTTCACAAAATCCCGCCGCCGCCGCCGCGCTTTTAGTCAAAGCAGGCATTTACCAGAACCCGGACGATTCCCGGATTTTTGAGGAACTGACGCCCGAAGAAGTGCGCATGGTAATCAGTCTTGTCACCGAACAGATGATAGCAAACGGCGAATCCTGTGAGCGGCTGTTTGCTGAACAGTATTTCTTCCCGCGCGAGCAGGAAAAAACGCCGCTTCGAAACGCCTCCGAGTATGCAACACTTTTAAACGCCTGCGGCCGCTGGGCAAAGCCGGAAATCGGCGAAGCAGTCTGCCGCGGCGACCGCGGGCAGAAATATCGCGAGGCAGAACATATGCTTCGCCATCACCGCACTATTATCCGCGAGCTGTGCGAATACATTATCGAAACCGGCGTTGAAGATTTAAGTGCCATACAGGCGATTCACACCGGCGGCAGATATCCTGACACGATTGTGGGGATAGGAGCCGGAATGGCGCTTTCCAAGCTTGATATCGACAAACCGATCCTTGTCATGTGCGAGGTCGCAGGCGAGCCGGATTTAATCAAAGTCTCGATGCGCACCTATGAAAAAGTTCTGCGCCGCGGTGTTGATTTGCAGAAAGCTTTAGTAGCCGCAGCGGCTGATTTCGGCGGCGGGGGCGGAGGACATAATATCGCAGCGGGCGCATATATACCTAAAGGTTGTGAAAATGATTTCACCAGAAGAGTTAACGAACTTATCGAAGACCAGCTTGCCGCGTGTTCGGCGCATCGCTGATTTCCAGTTCGGGCGCGGCGCGGGATGCGCGCTTTTCCCGGATGAGGTTACCTTTGCCTACTCCAATACCAAGCGTGTGCGCTTTGTAAACTTAGGCAAAGAGCGCCTGGTTACGGTGCGCGCAAACGACGGACGCCTTACGCTTGCCTACGCCGGCGCAAAACGCCTGCATGCGTATTTTGCGGCGCCGAAGGGCCGTGTTGTCATTATCGATGACGCGGTCCCGTTTGTTGCCGACGGCAAGAATGCAATGGCAAAGCATGTTATCTCATGCGACCAAGATATATTAGCAGAAGACGAGGTATTCATTGTTGACTCAAACGACAATCTCGTTGCAACCGGTATGGCGATGCTTTCCGGTTGCGAGATGACGGGGTTCAACTATGGAACCGCGGTAAAAACAAGACAAGGTAAAAACAAAGGTGAGAAAAAATGATGCCCGGTGTTAATCCAAGACAGATGAAAGCAGCAATGCGCAAAATGGGAATGTCGATGAATGAAATCGAGAATGTGGAAAAAGTAGTCGTGTACACGGCGGACGGCAACTACATTTTCGAGAATGCCCAGGTGGTCGGGGTGACGATGCAGGGTCAGACTTCGTATCAACTGACCGGCGATATGCACTTTGAGGAAAAGGAAATCGAAATTCCCGAGTCTGATGTGGAGCTGGTCGCATCGCAGACGTCCGTTTCAGCCGACGCTGCCCGTGCCGCCTTAAAGGAGTGCAAGGGCGATATCGCCGAGGCAATTCTGAAATTAACTGCGGTATGATAGGAAGTCGTCGTGTTATTCTCGCGGGAAATTCCCGCGAGTATTATGTGACCGCAGGCGAGGGAAAACTCTCCACCGATCTCGGGATGGTTGACCTTGCAGCAGTTGCGGCAGCTGATGACGGCGATGAGGTGATGACGCATTTGGGCAAACCTTTCCGGGTAATTGTACCGAAGGCAACGGACTTTTTCAGTCACGGCAAGCGCACAGGGGCGCCGATGGTGCCCAAGGATATCGGCACGGTTATGGCATATACCGGTATGTGCCGGCGCGACCGGGTGCTTGATGCGGGAACGGGTTCGGGTATCGCGGCGATTTTTTTCGGCGGGTGCGCCAAAAGTGTGGTCACCTGTGAGGCGCGGGTGGAGTTTTCTCAAATTGCGGCAAAGAATGTCAGCGATGCGGGGCTTGACAATGTGGAGTGCCGCGCGTGTGATATGCTCGATGTATCTGATGGTCCGTTTGATATTGTGCATCTTGATATGCAGATTGAGCCGCGCCATGTGGAGCATGCCTATAATCTGTTAAAGTTTGGCGGGTATTTTGCGACATACACGCCGTTTCTGGAACAGACGTTTACGGTGATTGATGCAGCCTCGCGGCTGTTTGGCGAGGAGGCGGTGATGACGGTTGAGTGTATGGAGCGGGAGCTGACGCGCAGTAAGCGCGGCACCCGGCCTTCAACGCGTGTGGGGCATACCGGGTATCTGACGTTTGCAAGGAAGCTTTAATCCTCATTTTCTTTTTTCACCGCAATATCATGCTTTTTGTGTAATATCCGGTTTTGTACCGCGGTTTATCAACCAACTCTTTTTGCGGTATGAAATTATGCAGATTTTCTCTCATTTTCAAAACAAAAATACGCTGATATATTCTTCCGATTGGAAAACAGGAGTCTGAAATAACTCTAAATTCATGTGTTGACGGATTTAGTCCGCGCTGGTTGTGGGTTTATATGGGCAAACAGCAAAGCAGTAGGTATCGAAGGAGTGTAAAATAAATGGAAATTAAACTGGACTCAGATTCTCTGATAGGTAATTTCGGAACACCTATCTTAAGCACTTTGAAGAATGAAAGGGGCAGGAGTCCTGCATAAGTCTGAGGCGGTTTGCCTCAGACGACCGCTAATACATAGATGCGGGTGTTGCAAACGTAAAGTATCAGATTACGAAAAACCGGTCATGATGAAATTTGCGAGCGCACAGGCTTTAAGCTACGTCCATCTCTTTGAGGAACACAGAACTTGCCGGTCTTCCACCGCGAAACAGATGCTGGGTAAAAAGTGCAGAGGGTGAAGCGTAATTACTCTTTTCTCTTCTTTACCACACCCACCGGTTTGGGCGCATCATTGTCGATTTCCACTGTGGTTCCGATAAGATATGCATTCATCCGGTCAATTGCCTCCCGGTTCTGCGTATCCGCCATAACCGCCCGCTGGTAACATGCATACGCTGCATCCCGGTCGCCGCGTAAATCATGCACCTTGCCCAGCTCCACCAGGGCGCGACTGTCTTTGGGCGCTGTTTCCAGATGGCCGGCGAGAATCTTCAGCGCATCATCGTACTTGCCGCTGCGGCGCAGATCGATGCCGTACTCGACTGCATCCCAATCATTAGCCGCCCGGCGTTTCGGCGGCGGAATATACTTGTTTGCCTCCTGCTTCTTGCGCTCGATGCGCTCCTCCATCTCGCGGCTTGCCCGCCGCGGCTCGAGTCTCTCAGGCTTCGCCGCCTCACGGCGACGCCGGTCGGTTTCATGCTTGGACTCGGCGTGCTCCGCCTTGCGCTTCGCGACCCACGCCGGCTCCGACTCCGGCTTCGGCTTGTTTTCCTTTATCCACGTGCCCTCCTTCTTTTCAGAAGACTTCCGCTCCTCGCGGCGCTTTTCCTTGCTGCGCTCCTCTTCTGCGGCGGCAAGTTCGGCGATAATTTCCAGTGGTTCATCCATTATCCGCACCAGTTTATCAATCTCAAGCAGCCGCTCCATGCCGATGAAATGCTCTGCCATAACCTTGCCCAGGGGCGAAAGCTCTAAGGTATTCTGATTCTTTTTCACCAGCCGGTTTTTCTGCAGTTCGGCAAGCGGGTCATCACCCGCCCCCACCATAAGGCCGCCTATTCTGACAATATCAGCCTCGCGCCCGCGGGCGACAACGGCGTTTGCCGCAAACTCCTCGGACGTTTCCTCGATTTCATAGACCGGCGCGACCTCCTCCATCTCTCCTTTCAAAAGCTGCAGGGCAATTTCCTCTTCGGTGAGTTTCGTGTCGCGCGAATACGAAGCGCCGGGCTCGGCTAAAATCACCACGCGCCCGATATCATGGAAATCAGGTCTGCCGGCGCGCCCCATCATCTGATGGAACTCCTGTACCGAAAGCCAGTTAATCCCCATCGCAAGCGCATCGAAAATGACCTGGCTTGCCGGGAAATCCACACCGGCGGCAAGCGCCGCCGTTGTTACGACACAGGCAAGTTTCCCCTCCTCAAACTGCTTTTCGACAGCGCGCCGCTCCTGCGAGGTAAGCCCGGCGTGGTACGGCGCCGCGGTCTTGCCTATTGCCTCTGCAATCGTATGACATCTGCTCCGCGCATTCGTGAAAACGATGGTCTGCCCCTTGTAGCCTTTGGAAGAAACCTTGTTGAACTCCTCGAAGACCAGCTTTTTAATGTAGGGGACTTTTGAGTCATGCTCGGTGAAAATCAGGTGGCGCTCGAGAGCCACCGGCCGCTCGGTGTAGGACACCAGCGTTGCCCCGAGCTTTTTGGCAAGCATGTGGGGTGATCCGATGGTTGCCGAAAGATAGAGAAACTGCGCTTTCGGCGCGGCGTATTTGAGCCGCGCAATAAGCCCGTCAAGGCGGTGACCGCGGTCAGGGTCTTCGAGCATCTGCACCTCATCGATGACCACGGTGCCGATATTTTTCAGATTCGTGCCCTTGCGCATTAGATTGTCCACGCCTTCATAGGTGCCTACTACAATTCCACCGCCGCTGCCGCGGTTGCCGACCGGCCTTGTTTCCGGCAGATTCAAGCGCGAAACACCGGTCATCACCGACGTTGTCGTGATTTTTTCATACTTTTCCGAGAACCGCTCATATTTCTGATTCGCAAGCGCCACCAGCGGAACCAGGAACAGCATGCGCCCGCGTTTTTCCAGATAATTTTTCAGCCCCGCCATCTCGCCGATAAAGGTCTTGCCCGAAGCCGTTGCCGCCACAATCAGCAGATTTTTCCCGTACAAAAGACCGGACTCAACCGCCCTCTGCTGCGCGGGCATAAGCGTCTCAACCCCGCAGACATCGACAAAGTCCCGCGGAAGAGCGAGATTTTCAATCCGTTCCGTTGGAACAACCTCGTCTGCTTCCAGGCAGTCGAACATCGTTTTGCTGGTATCCAGTGAATCCGGCTGGAGAATGGCCAGCACCATGTCAAGGTCGCGGTACTCCTCAAGCAGCGCCTCAATATGCCCCTGCGTGCGTTTGCCAAGCCGTTTGATATGCGCAAGTTCCCGGCGCAGCTCGCGCTTTGCGCAGTCAAGACAGACAAATTCCTTACCGCAGCGAACCCGCGTTTCTTCAGTAAGTTCAGTGAGCCGGTCATCAAACATACAGGTGCGGCACAGCGTGATTTTTTCCCAGGGAATCTGCATGGAGCGCAGAAAATCCTGAAACTCCGGCAGGGTTTCGGAAAGTTTCACCATGCCGTTTGCGCGCAAAACCGTGATAAACTCCTTTGTCGGGGTTTTCTGGACGTGGGATGTTCCCGGGCGCCTGACGAAAAACTCAGACGGCCTCATGCCCTTGGACGTCTGTTCGAGCTCCACGGTCCCGACGTGTTTTATTTTGCCCTGTTTTGCATCGTCGCAAAAAAAGACTTTGTACCCCTTTTTCCAGGGCTGAACTATCGTTGCCACTTACTCTTTCACCAGGTCATGTATTGCGTAGGTGAGTCCCGCTGTTTCGAGGCGTTTGAGGAAATCGGTAAACTCCTCGTCGACGACGAGAATCAGGCAGTGCACGCCGTGAAACGCCGCTTCAATTACGCCTTCGCGCGCTCCAAAGAACATATCTGCTCTGATGCCGGCGTGCTTTAAGGCAAGGTAGGCTTCAAGCCCCACGGCGGCTACAATATCCGCGTGTTTTGCAAGTTCCGTGACTTTTGCGGTCGAAACTGCGCGCGAACCCCCGCGCTCGATTCTCGGCACCTTTGCAACGTCAACGGAGCCCTCCGTATGCTCGATAATGCCTGCAAGGCGCGCAACGCCCACGTCGTCGCCCGCTTTTGCGTCTTCTGCTACCATTCCCATTGCGGTCTGGGGTTTGTGTCCGGCGTAAAGCCAGCCGTCTTTCATGTAAACGCCGACGGAATCGCCTTTTTTCAAATCACAGTCGGCAATCGCCGCCCAGGTCACGACCTGATGAATAATGTCGCGGCGAACATGGCGCGCGTAGCTTTCCAAAAGTTCTGAGTTGTTCAGCACCCATTCCACGCCTTTGTGGGTGATATAGTATCTTCCGCGGCCTTCCGCGCTGATAAATCCGTCTTCGGCCAAAACGCGCACGTATTCCGAGATTGCCTGCGGGGTTACGCCTAATTTGTCGGCGATTTCCTGCTGGCGCACGGACGGCTGGTGTTCGGCTATCTCCACGAGAACCTGAAATCTGGTGGTCTCCCGCTTGCTTCGTAAGATATTGGTTAAGGGGTCTTCGGGCATGATTCAAATACCTATACTTATATTATTTGTAAGTCTATAATTTTTTAGTTATCTAAATGAAGTCCGGCAGAATAGTAATACGGGGCATTGTGCAGGGCGTGGGTTTCCGTCCTTTTGTCTATGCAGCGGCGAAACAGTGCGGTATTTGCGGAAATGTGATTAATCACGGAAGCGAGGTGGAGATTTTTGCATCCGGCGCGCGCTTCGATGATTTTGTGGATGCAGTATCCAGAGGGCCGAAGATGTCGGTTATCGATTCGGTGACGGTGGAGCCGGCACCCGAAGGCTGGTTTGCGCCTGCTGATTTTACTATTCTGCCCAGTCAGGACGGGGCGCGTTCCGGGTTTATTCCGGCGGATATCGCCACCTGTGAGCATTGTCTGGAAGATGTGATGAACCCAAAGAGCCGCTATTTCGGCTACTGGGCGACTTCATGTACTGACTGCGGGCCGCGTTATTCGGTGATTCACGCGGTGCCCTATGACCGCGAACGTACGGCAATGAGCGCGTTTCCCAAATGCGCCGCGTGCGAGGCGGATTATACTAATCCGCTTGACCGCCGCCATCACGCGCAGACGATTGCATGCGAGAACTGCGGGCCGCAGCTTTCGCTTCTGAAAGGCGACGGCGCGCAAGTGCCGGCGGCCGCAGGCGATATTATTAAAAAGGCGGCGGCGCTGCTCGATGCGGGCAATATTATGGCGATTCGCGGCGTCGGGGGATTTCATATCTGCTGCATCGAATCCGCGGCGGCGCGGCTCAAATCCCTGCTCGGGCGGCCGAATCAGTCTTTAGCGGTCATGATGCAGCCGGAATCGCTCAAAGATTTTGTTGTCGAACCAAGTCAGGCGGAATGGGAACTTTTAAAAGGTCCTGTGCATCCGATTATGATTCTCGACAAACTTGACCCGGATGCGCATTTTGAGCTCTCACAGCTCCACAATCTGGGTGTTATGCTTCCCTACACCGCGCTGCACCATCTCCTTTTTGCCGCGCTGAAAAGCCCGCTTCTGGTCATGACCAGCGCCAATGCGCCGGGAACGCCGATGATTACGGCAACACAGGTCATTATCGAAAAGATGTCCGGCGTAGTGGATTATATTCTTACGCACAACCGGGAGATTGTCAACCGCTGCGATGACTCGGTGGTCCGTGACGGGTATCTTATCAGGCTTTCCCGCGGATTTGCGCCCCTTCGGACGAAATTCGACCTTGGTCCGCGCCAGATTCTTGCGGTCGGTCCGGAACTGAACGCAAATGCAACGATTTACAAGGACGGATTCCTGATTACCTCGCCGCACGTGGGAAATGTGCGCAATCCGCCGACCGTCGCCTATCTGAAAGAGACGATTGACAAGTTAACTTCGCTCACCGGCGCAAAGCCGGAGGTTATTGCCCATGATTTGCATCCGCAGTTTCTGAGCACGCGTCTGGCACATGAGATGGCAGATGAGTCGGGCGCGCTTTTGGTTCCGGTGCAGCACCATAAGGCGCACATCGCCTCAGTGACGTGCGAGGAGGTCGCAGGTATTGCGATTGACGGCGTGGGGTACGGCGATGACAAAACAGTCTGGGGCGGCGAAATTTTATGCGGCTCGCCGGCGCTCGGCTACGAGCGCACGGGGCATTTAGAGCCGGTGGTGATGCCGGGCGGCGACCTTGCAGGAAAATTCCCGGAGCGGATGCTTTACGGCATTCTCCCGGATGAAGAGACCCGCGCCCTTCTTCTTGAGCGCGGCTGGGATGAGGGCTCGCTTAAAATTCTCTCGCAGATGACAGCAAAGCGCTTTAATTCGCCGCTGACTTCGTCAACGGGGAGGGTGCTGGATGCGGCTGCAGCGCTTCTTGGCATCTGCCGCGAAAAAACCTATGACGGCGAGCCTTCGATGACGCTGGAGGCGTTTGCGGCGCGCGGGGTTGCGCAGCCGATGGAGATTTGCATTGATGCATCCGGAAGCACCGATGTGCTGCTTTCCTCCGCCCTGTTGCGCGAGGCGCGGGAGATGACGGCAGACGGCATCGCAGTGGTCGATATTGCGGCTTCGGTGCAGGCAACGCTTGCCAAAGGCATCGCCGAACTTGCCGTGCGCGCGTGCGAGAAGCGCGGGCTTGGCAAAGCCGCGCTTTCGGGAGGGGTTGCAATCAACCGGTCCATCCGCGAGACGATTATTGAATCGCTCAATTCCGCCGGAATCGAGTGCATTTTAAACCCGCGTTATCCGTTCGGGGACGGCTGCATCTCCTGCGGGCAGGCGGTTATTGCGGCGCACCAGGCAGGGAAGATGTAACAATATTTATATCTAAGCACGTCCAATGTATTAGAGCACATAGGTGCAATGACCCTGGACTCGTGGTCTAGCTGGCTATGACGTCGCCTTGACATGGCGGAGGTCGAGGATTCGAATTCCTCCGGGTCCACTTTTCTTTTGTTGTTTTGTTTAGTAACTGGGATTTGCTATGGCGGTATTTTCGCTGAAGTCGGTAGAAAATCATCAGGAATATCTGTCTGTATAAACGGATTGATTCTGATGTTTAACGATTTCAAAAGAAGGGGGTGAGGGGGTTATTAGCCGAGATATAAGGTTTCGCGTCCCTCATATCACCCTACCCTTTTCGCCGCCGTACTATGTGGCAAAATAATATAGGTCTCATAAGGTAATATAGTTTTTTCAAAATAAGAGGAAAAAGAGGTAAGAGGGATTTGGGTTAGTCCCTCTTTCGGCGGAATAATTCGATCCAGCCTCGAACCTCTCGAGATATGCCAATAATAAGGCATAGTACGGTTACGGCGATTATCTAAATCACCTCCTTTTATTTTGTTTTTAACGTGGGACAAGAACGCGAATCTCGTACCACAGATAATTATTAGTCGTACTTACAGATATAGGCAGACTTTTCTTTAACGAATTTAAAAGCAGATTGGAGGGGAACGGGTGATTTCTTATGTTTCAGGTTTGCCGACCTAAAACCCCGAATCCCTATGTACCTTGTTGACGTACAGTATATTATAGATCTCGCAAGATAAAAAACCCCGCCTATTCCTTTTCCACAATTCTCCTGATAAGCGGCAGCACCTCCGGTTTTGCCGCCCGCTTTACCCTTGATACCCGGCTTGCCGCCCGCTGCGGCACGCCGTTTGTTTCCGCATCCACCCGGGAAACGATTTCATCGAAAATCCGCTTGTACGCGACACAATGCGGGTCAACCCCTTCGAGCGTGCCGGCGGTAGGCGCGATGGCATTATATGGGCACCCTCCACGGCAGTAAGTGATGTGAGCACAGTCTTTGCACGCCGCATCCACATACGATTTATACGCCATTATCCGCCTTCCCGCCGGACTCTGCATCAGCGCCTCTATTGAAGGATGGTCGCGCACATCACCCAACACCCACTCATCCATGCCGACAAACCGGTAGCACGGATAGATTCTACCGTCCGGCCCTACCGCAAACGTGGTGCCCATACAATCCGCGTACGTGCACACACTGCCGCTGCGGGTAAACACGCAGCGAAGCAGATCGTTGATATTCATAATCTCGAAATCCGGATTCTGTGATGCTGTATCCAGCAGATATACAAGCAGCTCCCCGTAATCCTTCGGCTCAAGCGTCCATGCATTCGGATTGTCTCCTTTCAGCGACGGCAGTGCCGGATGCAGCTTCATAACCCAGCCCTGCTCCCTGAAAAATTCCACAATCGCATCCCGCTGTTTTACCGATGAATTCGTAAACGTGCAGATAAACCGCACTAAAAGACCGTGGGCGACGGCAATCTGATACCCTTCCATGCAGCGCTCGAAATATTCATCTCCGCGCTGATAGTTGGTAAGGTCTCGCGGTCCGTCTATTGAAGAGCCGAGCGGGACGTGAAACTCCGCGAGAATATCCGCAAGTTCATCGTCCATCAGCCACAGATTTGTCTGCATCGCAAACTCAGGATTGAGATGCGCAAGCTCGCGCGCGAACATCGGAAGCACCTCGCGGTAAAATGCGGCGCCCGCAAGCAGCGGCTCGCCGCCGTGAAACGTAAAGGTGACATGCTCCTCACTTACCGGACGAAGCCATTCTACAATCTCTTTTGCGGTTTCAACGGTCATTTTCGGCGAATTCACATCCGAACTCCAGCAGTATTTACACCGTCCGGGACAGCCGAGTGTGGGGATAATCATAACATGAAAGGGGTTTTTCATCTGTACCTAGTAATTTGGTGAGGGAACATGTTTATAATTTTTGTCACCCTACTATTATGTAACATGAAAGCAGTCTTTAAAATTGTAACCATCCTGATGCTGTGCGCGCTGTTTACCGGGTGCGCAAGTGCCATGACAGGATTTACCGAATCCAAGACAACTGCAGATATTTCGCCATCCGGCGTGCTGCAGGTCGGAGACAAGGTAACAGCCACTATCATGCTCTATTTCCCCCATGATTATCCGAGATCCACTGAAACTATTAAACTGAAAACCCCGTTGAGCGGTGCCGGATGGGAAATCACTCCGATTGCCGGCTCGCATGAACTGACGTATACCACAAGACAGGGCATGTCGGCGGAAATACCGAGTTTCTTCATCAATTATGATTATGAATTCCAGATACAGATTGAATTTACCGGCTCTGTCCCCTCATCCCTTGCAGGTCAGGACATTAATGCCATAACTATTCAGCATTGTTCCGGTGATACGGTTATTTCTTCCTATGTTTCTCCGACGCAGTATGTCTATAATACGGCAAATTTCAACTCAGATGTCGGAGCGCGCGAGACGTCTCTTTCCCAGGTTCAGTCTTCTATAAACTCCTATATCAACACCGGGGTAGATACTTCTGAAGCAAAGGCGATTGCCGCAAAAGCGCAGGAAAACATTCAGAATGCAAAAAATCTCGGTGTAGACAATATTACCAGCGCTCTTGCATCTCTTGATGCCGCGGACAAAAACATTGCAGCCGCAAAAGAAGCCCTGAACTATGCCATACTGAACTATGTCGCAGAACAGATAAATGTTCTCAATTCGGATGTAAACACCCTGAATGCCCTTGGTGCAAGTGATAAGGCAACCATGGTCAGTGTATCGGTAAACAGTCTTGTTATGATGTATAATACCGCGGTAAAGACGTTTGAAACCGATAAAACCGGCGACCTTACTGCGTTATATAATTCCGCCGAAAGCATAATGGATATTGCCGAATCCTATATTTCTGCAGCAACGGCTGACCAGAAATCCGGCTCGCAGACCGTGCAGCCCACATCCGCGGACATCCAGCCGACATCCGCGGTTGTGGTAACCCCGACAGAAAGTTACTATGCCCCGACACAGACCGCTGTTCCGACCGCGCCCCAGCAGTCCGGCAACACGATTACCTTCTCTCTTAACAGCACCACTATGATTCTTTCCATTGTCATTGTGGTCCTTGTTGCAGGTCTTCTTATCACTATTCTTCTCTATCACAGTGCAAAGTCGTCTGCCAGAAAGGAGAAAAAGGAGAGCAGAGAGAAAAAAGAGAAAAAGGGCAGAAAAGGAAATGATGACGACAAGTGGGAATCACTTTAAATAAACTACTTATTTTTGCAGCGCCCATCTAATAACGATGGCACAAAAAGTTCTTTTATCTACCAACCATGGAGATATCACGCTTGAACTCCGTGAAGATATGCCGGTAACCTCCGGCAACTTTGCCGACCTGGTCAAAAAAGGATTCTACGACGGTGTTATTTTCCACCGCATTATTGACGGTTTCATGATTCAGGGCGGCGACCCGACCGGAACCGGCATGGGCGGACCGGGCTACAAAATCAAGGACGAATTCACCAAAACCAACAGAAACGACCGCGGAACCATTGCCATGGCTAACGCCGGGCCGAACACCGGTGGCTCCCAGTTCTTTATCAATCTGGTAAACAACAACTACCTTGACCGGGCGCACCCCGCATTCGGCAAGGTAATTTCCGGCATGGAGGTTGTGGACGAAATCGGGAAGGTAAAGACCAACTACAGCGACAGACCGCTGGAAGATGTTGTGATTGTAAAAGCAACCCTTCTCTAATTTTTTCCGGTCCCTTTTCCGAAACCTATTTTACTCAATGAAACCATATTTCTATTCATTATGTCCGCAGGATTTTTTGACCGCATGAAAAAGGTAAAACCCTGGATAGTGGAAAGTGTCCCCGCACCCGAAGCAGCAGGCTACGGCGTGGGTATGACACAGCCCGAATACAAATCAAAGCCCTATTTCATCGTTGCATCCGTTGAAATGGGAAACACCACCACGAAATGTATTCTGACAGGCACCAATCTGGAAGACGGCCGCTCTTATGTGATTAACAAAACCGTTTCGATGAGCCGTGATGTGCGTCCGCCAAAGCCGGGGGAGGTTGTGTTTGGCACGACTCTTGACGGCACTGAACTTACGCGCGAGTCGGTCACGGAACTTGTCCGCGACACGCTGATTAAGTGCCACAAGGATGCAAATCTTGACATCAAGACCGAGCTTGACTTTGTTGTGCGCAGTACTGGTGTGGTCGCTGCCATGGACTCGCCCGACCAGGTCGGCGAGTTCATTAAAGCGCTTGCCGACGGCTGTCTTTTGGCCGGTGTCCCGCCGAAGAAGATGACGCCGCCGATGGGAATCAACAGCCTTCCGCCGAAACTGCGCCCGCACAGTTTCGCCGACCGGCTTGTCTTTACCGGCGCGGTTGCCGGAGTTACGCCGCCGTCGGGAACGACCGGCGTTGAAATGGTCGCCAATGAAATGGAGGGCGAGCTTGCGATGGCAGGCATCAAAGAGGGCGCCAAATGGACCCCGGTTGATTTCAGAAACCCGTGCATCTCCATGGACTTCGGGACCACGCTTGACGGGCGGATTACCTCTGATGTCGACCCGAACGCAGAAAGCCCGTTTGCAAAAACCATTGGCAACTTTTGCGGGCTTGCCGGTGCTATTCCCGATGCGATTATCCGCGGTACGGGACTTGTTGACGGCAAAAAAGGCACGGCCCTTGATTTATTCGGCGAGCACTGCGCGCCGGCAGGAAACAACTCGCGCAAAAAGGCGCAGCCCTATATTGACCGGGCGCTTGCCCTCATCGATGTCGCCGAGGTACCGCGCGAGCGCACCCGTTTCGGCAAAGTGCCGGTATGCGCTGATGTTGCAAAAGATTCAGGCATTGTCTTAATCGGTGTCGATGCCGGTGTTGACGGAAGCAATATTCCGGAGCTTGAAAAGATCGGCGCGGAACTTGCCGCAAAGGAAAAGAAGCAGGTCATTCGGGAGGTTATCGACAGAGTCTGCGCCGAAATTGCGCTGAAGATTGTCGACCTGTGTATCAAAAACAATCTGTTGCCGAAAAACAGTTCCATCGGTTTTACCGGCCGTGCGATTATTTCCGGCAACAAGCCGCAGTATATTTTAGAGGGCGTAACGGAGCGGGGCATTTATGACAACGCAGTCGAGCACCTTGTCTTTGTTGACGACGGATTAGCGCGCGGGTCTGCACTCATGGGCCGGTGTATGAACAGTATCGGTCATCCGAAGTGCCCCATAGGCGGTGTGCGCGGAGGGCACTGCATTATGGCAAAGCGTCAGAAGGTGGGAAAGTAAATGGCAGAGGAAGAGGAATTTGATTTAGTCATCCCGCCGGGATGCCCGCGCACTGTTATTCGTGATTTAATCCAGCAGTTCGACGTCGAACTGGTCGAGGTTACGCGCACGTTCAACTATGCGAACATGGAAAATGACGAACGCCAGATTCTTGCGCTGCGGGGCAAAAAAGAGGAAGTGGAGAAGGCGAATGAGTTTATGGTGGATGCAATCCGTAAATTCATTGAGGAAAATTCCAAATAATCTCATCTTTTTTGTAACTGTTTGGCCCAAACCATTATTACCTTCCGGCGCTAATATGTAAAGAGTTTTCAGACATATCTGAAATACTATATCTGCGGGAAGGATAAAAAATACTGTTTGGGATTCACCCCCTTGAGTTTTATCCGGAGTGCAGAAAAACTACCTCTAAATGGTGAAACAAATGGATTTCAACTTATCATTAAGAAGAGCAATCAAGACCGGAAAAGTTGTTCTCGGTCAGAACTCTGTTGAAAAAGCAATCAACGATGCAAAACTTGTCATTGTTGCAGCAAACGCACCGGAAAAGGTTCGTGCTGTCATTGCAGCAAAGGAAAACCTTCCTCTCTATGAATTTGAAGGAAGCTCCCGCCAGCTTGGAAAAGAGTGCGGTCGTGACCACATGGTCAGTGTTTTAGCTGTTCTTGATGCCGGCGAGTCTGACATTCTCTCCTTAAAAGAGTGAACACAACATGGCAGAGATAACCATTTCCGAAGATGCAATGCGTATGATTGCCCAGTTTGAGAATTTGACCGGGGCAGGAGCACGCGACTGTTTCGTTGACGAAAAGTTTAACCGGATTTTATTCGTTATCAATCCGGGCGAGATGGGTCTTGCAATCGGAAAGAAGGGTGCAAGCATTAAAAAGGCGGCTGATGCTTTCGGCAAGAAGGTTGAGGTTGTCGAGTACAATGCTGACAAGGTTCAGTTCATCAGAAACTGTTTCCTTCCGGTCCACGTCCAGACGGTAACGTTTGAAAAGGACGAGGACGGCAGCGAGATTGCATACATCGAGGTGCCGGAAACCGACCGCGGTCTTGCAATCGGCAAGGAAGGTAAAAATATTATCAAGGCAAAGAAACTCGCCTTACGTCAGTTCGATATTGTCAATGTCGAACTCAAGAAGGACGAGGTGGAAGAGGAAGAGGATTTAATTTAAATCCTCTCTTTTTTGCGAAATCGGTTATTGCTCTTTTATTCCTGTACTCTGTTTTTCACCGGCAATCAGTTATAGATGCCTGAAGCCGGATTGAACTGAAAATCACAAAACCGGTTACTTTTATCCCTATAAATGCAAATAATCTACCTTATGCAGTCTGTTATGAAGAACTGTCAGTCAGGGGATATTGCCTTCCTCAAAAATGTTGCCGAAAAAGAGTCGCTTGATGCGCACAAAATTGCCAAATCTATTCTTTCAGGTCGTGCTGTACTGCTGCAAAACGAAAAGCGCAGCGTTGAGCCGTGTCTCATAGGAGAAGGTGCCCGGATTAAAGTCAATGTAAATATCGGGACTTCGGGTGTGACCTGTCATCCGGAAAAGGAGATGGAAAAAGCCCGTGCTGCAATTGATAACGGCGCTGATACGCTCATGGATTTATCCACCGGTGGAGATTTGAAACAAATCCGCAGTGAGATTCTCAAGCTTGCAGTTCCTGTAGGAACGGTGCCGGTTTATGAAGCCGTGCGGCGCGCCGGAAATGTGCTTGATGTAACAGCGGATATTCTCTTTGATACGATTCGCGACCAGGCAAAAGAGGGCGTTGATTTTATGACGCTGCACTGCGGGGTTACGCGTGAGACGCTTGCCGCGCTGAAGCTTGACCCGCGTGTAACAGGTGTTGTTTCACGGGGAGGCTCGTTTCATACGGCTATGATGCTTGCCAGCGGCGCGGAAAATCCGTTGTATAAGGAGTTTGATTATCTGCTTGAGATTCTTGATGAATACGGGGTGGTGCTTTCTTTAGGGGATGGTATGCGCCCGGGTGCGTATGTTGATTCGGTAAAGCTTGCAAAGTCGCAGGAGTATCTCACGCTCGGGCATCTGGCGCGCCGGGCGTATAATGCCGGTGTGCAGAGGATGATTGAGGGACCGGGGCACATGGATTATGCGGAGATTTCGTATAATGTGAAGATGATAAAGGAGATTACCGGTTTTGCTCCGCTATATCTTCTCGGTCCGCTGGTTACAGATATTGCGCCCGGGTATGATCATATTACGGGGGCGATTGGCGGGGCTTTGGCTGCCTGTTCCGGTGCGGATTTTTTGTGCATGGTAAGTCCCTCAGAGCATCTTGCCTTGCCGAATCTGGCTGATATTGTCGAGGGGACGCGGGTTTGCAAAGTTGCTGCGCATGTCGGGGATTTAGAGCGGCGTAAGGATTTGGAACGTGCGCGGGAGGAGCAGATGGCTTTTGCGCGCAAAAATCTTGACTGGGATGCTCAGTTTCGTCTTGCGCTTTTTGGCGGTCATGCAAGGGAGGTGCATGAAAGGGACGGGGAGTGCAAGACGTGTTCGATGTGCGGGGATTTGTGTGCATTGAAGATGGTGGAAAAGGCGCTGGGGGGAGGGAAAAGAGAGGTGTGACTTTTTTTGCGGGCAGCTTTGGCGCGGGAGGCGGTCCGGTGGTTTGCAAAGCTCATTTTTACATCGCGCGACGTGCAAAAAAATGGATATAGGGGGGTTAGACTCCCTCTTACCCTTTTTTCACCCTCGCACCTCTCTCTCCCCCCTCCAATAAAACCTTTCCGCCTCTAACCCGCCCCCTTTAATACACAGCACCGCCTACATGTAAGGTCAATGGACTTTAATGAAGCGATCCTCTCTGTTCTTGACCCGGTAGACACCTGGGTCTGGTACGTCGCTTTTGTCTTCATAGTAGGATTCGGCATATACGCCACCTTCAGGTCAAAAGGACTCCAGGTCTTCAGGCTTGGTGAAGCATGCAAAGTAGCATTCACCGGCATCAAGGAAAAGAAAGGAAAACATGTAATCTCCTCCTTCCAGGCATTCTGTGTCAGTATGGGGGCACGTATCGGCGTCGGAAACATCGCAGGCGTGGCAGCAGCCCTTGTCATGGGCGGACCCGGCGCCATCTTCTGGATGTGGCTCTTTGCCTTAATCGGCGCAGCAACCAGTTTTGTTGAAAACACCATCGGTCAGATCTTCAAAGAGAAAAAAAGCGACGGCTACTTCTATGGAGGTCCCGCCTACTACGTGAAAAACGGACTGAAAAAACCGAAGTTTGCCATCTTCATGGCCCTCCTGATTATCATCACCTACGGCGTCGTCTTCGTCGGCCAGCAGGTCAACCAGGCATCAGCCGCAATCCGGACTGCATTCTATATTGAATCCGACCTTTTCCTTGCAGACGGCAGCCTGAACTTCGGCCTTATCTTCATTGCAGCAGCCCTCGCTCTCCTTGTCGCAGCCATCGTCTTTGGCGGCATCAAGCGCGTTGCAAAAGTCTCCACCTGGCTTGTACCCGTAATGGCAATCCTCTGGATATTACTTGCCATCGTTCTTATCCTTGTCAACTTCTCCCAGATACTTGTCGTCATTGAAACCATCTTCCGCTACGCATTCGGCGTGGAAGCATTTGTCGGCGGTGGAATCGGCGCAATGATTTTAATGGGTCTCAAGCGCGGTGTATTCTCCAACGAAGCAGGTATCGGTTCCATCCCGAATGTCTCCTCTTCCGCCCACGTGAAACACCCCGTCAAGCAGGGACTTATGCAGTCCCTCGGCGTTTTAATCGATACCCTGGTAGTTTGTTCCGCAACCGCATTCGTCCTCATTATGTACACCAACGTTGCCTATGCCGGTTACGCATTCACTGCCGAGCAGCAGGCCGCCTTAAACGGCTCCCCCCTTGTTGCCGAAGCACTCTCCGCAAGCTTTCTGGGACAGGCTGCCCCCTACGTTCTCGCAGTCTTCCTGTTAGTCTTTGCCTTCAGCAGTGCAATCGGCTACTACTCCATCAGTGAAAGCAACGTCCGCTACATCTCCGAAAAGCCCGGGGCAATCTTTGCCGTACGCCTGATTATTGTTGTCATGGCATTCCTTTCCGGAATCTGGTCGATGACCTTGGCGTGGACACTGCTTGATACCTTCCAGGCACTGATGGGTATCTTCAACATCGGCATTATCATCTTCCTCGCAAAATACGCCTGGCAGGCTCTCGACGATTATCTTGACCAGAAGGCAAACGGCGTGGAAGAACCGGTCTTTGACCCGAAATGCCTGTCATGCCAGGACGGCATTACCTGTTGGCCTGCGGCAGAGCCGGACAATGAACCTAATGAAGGCATGAAATAACTCCCCCCTCTTTTTTCGACCATCTGTCTTCGCAGCTCGCACATACCTGTCTGTTATGCAGATAATATCAGGGGTGTCCGGCGGTTTGAGACGATGTATTAATAAGGTATCAGGAGAAACTTATTAACGCATGAGTTTCAGCGACGCAATTTTATCTGTACTTGACCCGGTCGATACCTGGGTATGGTACGTTGCCTTCGTTTTCCTCGTCGGATTCGGCTTATTTGCAACCATCAAAGGAAAAGGTCTTCAGATCTTCCGCCTTGGCGAAGCAGCCAAAGTTGCATTCACCGGCATTCGGGAAAAGAAAGGTAAACACGTTATATCATCATTCCAGGCATTCTGTGTCAGTATGGGAGCGCGCATCGGTGTTGGAAACATCGCCGGTGTCGCAGCAGCCCTTGTCATGGGAGGGCCGGGGGCAATTTTCTGGATGTGGATTTTTGCCATCATCGGCGCAGCAACCAGTTTTGTTGAAAACACTATCGGTCAGATTTTCAAAGAGAAAAAAGGCGACGGCTACTTCTACGGCGGTCCGGCCTACTATGTGAAAAACGGACTGAAAAAACCGAAGTTTGCAATCTTCATGGCACTCCTGATTATCGTCACCTATGGTCTGTGCTTCGTCGGACAGCAGGTAAATCAGGCATCCGCCGCTATCAGAACCGCCTTTTCCATCCCTGGAGAATTAATCCTTGAGACCGGCGCACTCAACGTTGGCATGCTTGTTATCGCACTTGCCTTGACTGTCCTTGTTGCAGTCATCGTCTTCGGCGGCATCAAGCGTGTTGCAAAAGTCTCCACCTGGATGGTCCCGGCAATGGCAATGCTCTGGCTTTTATTGGCACTTGTTCTGATTCTGGTCAACTTCACCCAGGTTTCCGCAGTTATTGAAACCATCTTTTCCTATGCATTCGGCGTCCAGTCCTTTGTTGGCGGCGGATTTGGAATGATGGTCATGTGGGGTCTGAAGCGTGGTGTGTTCTCCAACGAGGCTGGTATCGGTTCCATTCCGAACGTCTCTTCCTCCGCTCACGTCCAGCATCCGGTTAAGCAGGGCCTTATGCAGTCTCTTGGTGTCTTAATTGATACGGTTGTTGTCTGTTCCGCAACCGCATTCGTCCTCATTATGTACACCAATGTTGCCTATGCCGGCTACGCTTTTACCGCAGAACAGCAGGCAGCCTTAAACGGTTCTCCACTTGTTGCAGAAGCACTCTCCGCAAGTTTCCTTGGTCAGGCTGCCCCTTACATCCTTGCAGTATTCCTGTTAGTCTTTGCATTCAGCAGTGCAATCGGCTACTATTCCATGAGTGAAGCAAACGTCAGATTCATCACTGAAAAACCGGGTGCAATCCTTGCAATCCGTTTAGTAATTGTCTTAATGGCGTTTGGTTCCTGTATCTGGTCCATGACTCTTGCATGGACGCTTGTGGACATCTTCCAGGCATTAATGGGTATCTTCAACGTTGGTATTCTCATCTTCCTTGCCAAGTTCGCCTTCCAGGCACTCAATGATTACCTGAACCAGAAGGCAGACGGCGTCGAAGAGCCGGTATTTGACCCGAAGTGTCTTTCCTGTCAGGATGGAATTACCTGCTGGCCTTCCAAGGAACCGGTAGATGAGCCCAATGAAGGCATGAAATAATAAGGCAACCCCTTATACCCTTTTTTTTTTATTTTCATCTCTTAACAGAAACCTATTCTTTATTCCCTGTCAAACTATTACCACATAAGCATGAAGACCAGACTCAGCAAATCCCAGCTCGGTATTTACCTTGCCT
>DALTWG010000070.1 GCA_029987245.1 Methanocorpusculum sp.
TTTGCAGTAATTGTCACAGGGTTGGCAGAACTTCCAACAATGCAGTTTTCCATCGTGAAAGTGCCCGTAGAATATGCACCTCCAATGAGACCGCCTGCATCAGATCCCGCAGTGGATGAAATCGTGTCAGCATAGACAGTGCAGCCGGCTGCATGGAAACTGCCGGTTGCAATGCCGGTATCAACACAGCCAAGCAGACCACCGACTTTGTAACCGGATGCCGAAATTGCAACAGGATTAGCCTGCGTTCCAACAGTGCAGTTTTCAAAGTTTAAGGTACTTGCAGAACTTGCATAACCAACCAGACCGCCGAGAGAACTGCCGCCGGTGGTTGAAATTGCCTTTACATTTACATTACAGTCCAATGCATTGATGTGTGCATCGTTGGCATAGCCGACCAGACTGCCGATGTAATTGTTGTTTGAGGTTAGGGTATCACCATTCACCGTACAATGATCAAAAATCACGCTGCCGGTTAAATAACCTGCAAACAGACCAAGACCATGCCCGGTTTGTGTAATGATTCCGGTGCCGGGTATAGTAAAATCCACATACTGCACGGTTAAGGTTTTACCTTCTGCTACAGTTAAATCGCCAAATAATCCGTAATAATCTCCGGCGTAATTTTTGTCAATCAGATTTACGGTAATTGGCGATCCTGCAGTACCTCCTATGGTTGTATCTGCCGTACATTCATAAGCGCTGTTCGTCAAAGCATAAGTTACTTTGTCACTAAGCGGCCGGGTGGAAATGTCCGCCGCTGCCGCTGCGGGTCCGATTAGCAGTATGCTCAAAAGACATACTGCAAAACCTGCAGTGATGAGGTGTTTTAATCTCAATTCAGTTTGTTTTTTCATACATACCTCCATCCGTCTTTTGTTTCCCGTACTGTTTTTCGTACAGGTAAAAATCCTAAAACCGAACCGGCGCGTCTGTGTTTTTTCAGGGACGGGCAGCAAACTCCGGCGTAACGGCAGAATAGTCGATGATTCTGTCGTCTGCGCACAATGTGCGCGTGACCGGGCACCGTAAGCAAAAACGTGACTGGATTTCGGGAGGAAAATTTCCGGTTCTGTTCCCGGATTGAAATGAACGGATTGTTTAAAGAAAGGAACAAGAGAGCCAAAGCTGATACTAAAATCTGTCCAAAGACGCCTATCACCAGCCAAAGCAGGCATATGAAACGAAGATATCGTCATTTCATAACCTTGTTAAACAAAAATCACAGCGCATATTCTGCAGCATTTGCAAAAGTACTGCACCGGGTTATGTTCAGTAAAAATATTGTTATGCGATAGTACTTAAAGTCTGCGGTTGTTAGAATAGGTGGGTGCCGGTTTGATGGCAGGTGCGCGGGCTATTGCTGCTATGATGCTGCTATGGTGCTGCTAATGCTGATAATCTAAATATTGCTTATTTCGCCAAACGGAGCAATATTTGCGAGGTTTATAGATGCATAGCAGCATAGCAGCATTTTGACTATTTTTGCTGTGCGTGAGATTTTTCCATCCGGGAGCATGCAGCCATTGAAGATTTTGCGACGTACGTCGCGAAATCTTCAATGGAGTCGCCATGGAAATCAAACGAGACCGGTATCTGCAGGAACTCATCGACCGCAAAGGAAACGGACTGATAAAAATAGTCACCGGCATACGCCGGAGCGGAAAATCCTATCTGCTGTTTACCATCTTCTATAATCACCTTCTCGCAAACGGCATTGAAGAAGACCACATTATCACCATGGATATGGACGACCTGGAAAACAAGCCCTACCGCGACCCCCTAACCCTCCTGCACTATATCAAAAGCAAAATAACCGACACAAAACAATACTATGTCCTCCTTGACGAAGTACAACTGATAAACAATTTCCCCGAACTCTTAAACAGCCTGCTTCATATCAGAAACACCGATGTCTACGTTACCGCAAGCTATTCAAAATTCCTGTCCAAAGACGTAATAACCGAGTTCAGAGGCCGCGGAGACGAAGTGCATCTGTATCCCTTGAGCTTTGCCGAATTTATGACCGCCTATGACGGAGACCGGTATCACGGCTGGGACGAATATTACCGGTTCGGCGGTCTTCCCGGCGTATTTTTGCGCAAAACCGAGCCGCAGAAAAGTGATTATCTCCAGACACTCTTTACAGAAACCTATCTCATTGACATACTTGAACGAAATGCTATTCAAAATACCCCGGTTATCGAAACACTCATCGACATACTCTCCTCATCCATAGGCTCTCTTACCAACCCCCAGCGGATAACAAATACCTTTTCCTCGGTTCTGCAGACACCGGTCTCTGTTAACACCGTCAAAAAATACATTGATGCACTGGAAGATGCGTTTATCATAACCGGCGTCAAACGCTATGACATCAGAGGCCGCAAATACATCGGTACGCCGCTGAAATATTATTTTGAAGACGTGGGTCTGAGAAATGCGCGCCTCAATTTCCGCCGGCAGGAGGAAAACTACATCATGGAAAATATCATTTACAACGAACTGCGCGTTCGCGGTTTTCATGTGGATGTCGGTGTTGTCGAAGTTCATGAACCTGATACAACCGGAAAATATGTGCACAAAAAACTCGAAATCGATTTTGTTGCAAACCGCGCCTCGCAGAAATACTATATCCAGTCGGCGTTCACGCTTGCGGGAGATGAAAAAGAAAAGCAGGAAAAACGCCCGTTTCAGCGCGTGGACGACAGCTTCAAAAAAATTGTTGTTACAAAAGATTATGTCATGAAAAAACATGATGAGGACGGTATTTTAACCATCGGCATTATTGATTTCCTGCTCAATGAAGACAGTATAGATGCCTGAAGATTTTGCGCCGTACGCCTGAAAAATCTTCAATAGCAACATCTCTTTTATGGAAAAATCCCACGCACAGCAAAAACAGTCAAAATGCTGCTATGCTGCTATGCATCTATAAACCTCGCAAATATTGCTCCGTTTGGCGAAATAAGCAATATTTAGATTATCAGCATTAGCAGCACCATAGCAGCACCATAGCAGCATTTTATTCCATGGACGTTCCCGCTCAGTGTTTAAGATTTTTGCTTGATTATACACCTTTCTGAAGTGATATTTAAACCTTTTTAAAGAGCAGGATAAAAAGAAGGAATTATTTTCTCACAATCAGAATATTCGTCTTGCCGTAATTTACCACATGCGCCGAGACACTTCCTAAAAGAAGCCGGTCAAGCTTCGACTTGCCAAGAGAACCGACAACAATTAAATCACAGTCAATATCTTTTGCAGTCTTAACAATCGTGTCACCCGCATGACCTGTTTCAACATGCGGAATAACCTTAACACCCGCGGCATCTGCCGCCACATTAAGCTCCTCCATCAAAGCCCTGCCCTCATTTTCAAACCGCTGATAAATCAGCTCCCAGGTGGTGTCAACCGGACCGGGCGAGGCAATACCGGATTCAATCACATACACCGCATGAAGCTCGGCATTGTCCGACTTGGCAAGGTCAAGAGCACGCGAAAACGCAAGCTTGGAAATCTCAGAGCCGTCAAGCGCAACAAGAATTTTCGAATACATACTAATAAGATAGTTTTTGCCGGATAAATACCTTTGCAGTTGAGACGCCGAAAACCCGGGCCCGCAAACACTCATCCCTCTATACTTAATACCTCGCCCGACCAATACATATACATGTTTTTTTCCCGCCCGGAAAAAAACGAGGGCTAACACATGAAATACATAGTAGTAACAGGAGGCGTGATGAGCGGACTTGGAAAAGGCATAACTGCCGCATCCATCGGCCGCATCCTTATTAACAGAGGATACCACGTAACAAGCGTAAAAATCGACCCGTACTTAAACATCGACGCAGGACTCATGAACCCCGCCCAGCACGGCGAGGTCTTCGTCTTAAAAGACGGCGGCGAAACCGACCTCGACCTTGGAAACTATGAACGCTTCCTTGACATCGAACTCACCTCCGACCACAACCTGACCACCGGAAAAATCTACTCATCCGTCATCTCCAAAGAACGCCACGGAGACTACCTCGGCGGCACCGTCCAGATTATTCCCCACATTACCAACGAAATCAAAGACCGTATCAGAAAAGCAGCCGAAACCTGGACCGACAAGTCCGGAAACCATGCCGAAATCTGCATCGTAGAAGTGGGCGGCACCGTCGGCGATATCGAATCCATGCCCTTTTTAGAGGCCGTCCGCCAGATGCAGTGGGAATGCGGCAGCGGCAACTTTGCCCTTGTCCACGTCACCCTCCTCCCCGGCGACAGCATGGGCGACTTAAAGACAAAACCGACCCAGCACTCGGTCAAAGCCCTGCGCGAACTCGGTCTCAAGGCAGACGTCATTGTAGGCCGCTCCGCCTTCCCGGTCCCGACAAGCACCAAACGAAAGATTTCCTCCTTCTGCGATGTCGACCCGAACGCGGTAATCAGCAACACCAACGCGCCTGACACCTATCTTGTTCCGATGGAACTTGAAAAAGAAGGCATGTCGGACGTCTTAATCAGACTCCTCCGCCTCGAGGAAAAAGAACCCGACAACTCCTGGTACTCGCTTGTATCGAAAGAATACACCCGGCGCGTTAGCGTCGGCATTATCACCAAATACGGCGTTGAAGACGTCTACGTGTCCATAAAAGAAGCCCTCAAACACGCAGGCCGCTCGCTTTCAACCGAAGTCATTGTACAATGGCTCGATGCCGAGCAGTACACCACGGCAGACCTCGAAGACCTTGACGGCATCTTAATTCCGGGCGGATTCGGCAACCGCGGCATCGAAGGCATGATTAATGCCATTACCTTCGCGCGCGAACACAATAAACCCCTTCTCGGTCTCTGTCTTGGGTTCCAGCTCTGTGTTATCGAGTTTATGCGAAACGTAGTTGGCTACAAAGACGCAACCAGCGAGGAAATGGGCGAAGGCACGCACGCAATCTGTCTTCTTCCCGAGCAGGAGGGCGTTGAAGACCTCGGCGGCACCATGCGTCTTGGCGACTGCCCCGTGTCTTTAAGCGCCGGCTCAAAGCTTGCAGAGCTTTACAACAGCACGGAAATTATTGAGCGCCACCGCCACAGATATGAGGTAAACCCTGCCTACATTGACGAAATCGAGGCAAAAGGCCTTACATTCGTCGGAAGAAACGGCCGCCGCATGGAAGCGCTTGAAATCAGGTCCCACCCGTACTTTGTTGCAACCCAGTACCACCCCGAATTCCGTTCCAGACCGACGCGGCCTTCCGCACCGTTCATTGGATTTGTGAAAGCCTGCCGCGATTTACAGAATAAGTGAGTAAAATGGAGTCAGTATTAGTTCTTGATTTCGGCGGCCAGTACAACCAGTTAATTGCCCGCCGCGTCCGCGAAGCAAATGTCTTCTGCGAGGTAAAGCCCTACACCATGCCTTTGTCTGAAATCCGCGCGAAAAACTACAGCGGCATCATTTTTACCGGGGGGCCTGCAAGCGTCTATGAAGATAAAGCGCCGCATGTCGATGCAGGCATTTTTGAACTCGGTATCCCGGTTTTAGGCATCTGTTACGGTGCGCAGCTTACTGCGTACACGCTTGGGGGAAAAGTCGCCCCTGCCGGAAAACGCGAGTACGGTAAAACCGAAATCGACGTCAGCCCTGCCTCGCTTTTGTTTAAGGGCGTGCCGGAAAAAACCGTTTGCTGGATGAGCCACGGCGACCAGATTAAAGAGCTGCCGGACGGCTTTGCCGTCACGGCGTCGAGCAAAACCTGCCCGGTTTCGGCGATGGCAAACCCGGTCAGGCGCATTTACTGTGTGCAGTTCCACCCTGAGGTAATGCACACCGAATGCGGCTCTCAGATGATTCGCAATTTCCTCTACGAGGTCTGCGGCTGCAAAGGCGAGTGGAAGATGTCGTCGTTTGTAAATGACACGATTGCGGCGCTCAAAGAAAAAATCGGCGACAAAAAAGTGCTGTGCGCGCTTTCCGGCGGTGTGGATTCGTCGGTTGCCGCGGTCCTTGTTCACAAGGCGGTGGGCAAACAGCTGACCTGCATTTTCGTTGACCATGGTCTCCTCCGCAAAAACGAGGGCGATGAGGTCGAAGAGGTGTTCAGAAAGCAGTTTGACATTAACCTTGTCCGCGTTGATGCGGAAAAGCGGTTCCTGGAAAAACTTGCGGGCGTTACCGAGCCGGAGCGCAAGCGTAAAATCATCGGCGAGGAGTTTATCCGTGTCTTTGAAGAGGAGGCAAAGAAAATCGGCGCGGTGGACTTTTTAGTCCAGGGCACGATTTATCCGGATGTAATCGAGTCGGGGCTTGGAAACGCCGCGGTTATCAAAAGCCACCATAATGTCGGGGGGCTGCCTGAGCATGTGGATTTCAAGGAGCTTGTTGAGCCGCTGCGGATTTTGTTTAAGGATGAGGTCCGCGCCGCGGGTATTGAACTCGGCATTCCGGAAAACCTTGTCTGGCGTCAGCCGTTCCCCGGTCCGGGGCTTGCTATTCGTGTTATCGGCGATATCACCAAAGATAAACTCGATATTGTGCGCGACGCGGATGCCATTTTCCGTGAAGAGGTTGCAAATGCCGGTCTGGCCCGCGCAATTAATCAGTATTTTGCAGCCCTTACGAATATGAAATCAGTAGGCGTCATGGGCGACGGGCGCACCTATGATTATGCGATTGCCCTGCGGGCGGTTACGACAACGGATTTCATGACCGCCGACTGGGCACAGATTCCCTATCCGGTGCTGGAAAAGATTTCAAACCGGATTATCAATGAGGTTGCGCATGTCAACAGGGTTTTGTTTGATATCACCAGCAAACCGCCGGCAACGATTGAATTTGAATAAAATCACCTTTTTTAGCTGCAAGCGTAGAAACGTATATGTGATTTGCAGACAAATATTATTATAATTATGGCTGAAGCATTCAATACAAGCATTGTTCTAAAAGGAAAAGAGGCAGAAGATTTCCTTGAAACAATGGTATACAACACTCCGGAAGATATGCTCATATCGGACACTGAGTTTGCAGAGCTTGAAGAAATAGCCGGAAAGCTTGGCTTCAATGGTAAACTCCGGTAATTATTGCCGTAACTATTCACCCCCCACCAACTAAATGGTTGTATATTTTGAATCCTGAATTTGACAGTTGAGCTCATCTCACTTAGTGAATAGAAAAAGTTAGGGGCATTTTTGGTGTGTATCTTAATTCGTCATTCCAACACGGAATTCGTGGTGATGTCTGTGTTGGCATTACCTCGCGGGAGTGAAGCGACAAAGGGGTTGAGCCAGTTTTGCTGGCGATTCGATTTAAGTGACACAGCCAAAAATTCAACCTTCAAATTTGGGTTGAATTATCGTAACTATTCAGCCTCCCTCAGTTAAGTGGTTGTATTTTTTGAATCATCTTTTCTGAAGCGCTCACGCGCAAAACGCAGATTTTCGCAGATTACACGCAGATTAGCGCAGATTACAACAGATT
>DALTWG010000071.1 GCA_029987245.1 Methanocorpusculum sp.
GCATTACGATTTAAGCGACACAGACAAACATTCAACTGTCAAATTTGGGTTGTAAAAAGATACCTCCTCATTCCAAACCCTATTAACCCGCCCGCACAAATATACTCCTATGAAAAATCTCGTGGTGAAAGGTGCGCGCCAGCACAATCTGCAAAATATTACCATCGAACTCCCCCGCGACAAATTAACCGTCATTACCGGCGTCTCCGGCTCGGGCAAATCCACCCTTGCCTTTGACACCATCTACGCCGAAGGCCAGCGCCGCTATGTGGAATCCTTATCGGCCTACGCCCGCCAGTTCCTTGGGATTATGAACAAGCCCGATGTGGACTCCATTACGGGATTGTCGCCTGCTATATCCATAGAACAGAAAACCACCTCGAAAAACCCCCGTTCCACCGTCGGGACGGTAACTGAAATATATGACTACCTGCGTCTTTTGTTTGCCCGCGTCGGTATCCCCTACTGCCCGAAACACCAGGTAAAAATCGAAGCGCGCACCCCGGAACAAATAGCCGATGCGATTATACAGGATTTCGCAGACGGCGTCACGATTTTATCCCCCCTCATCCGCAAGAAAAAAGGCACCTATGAAAAACTCTTCCGCGACCTCCACGAAGAAGGATTTGCGCGCGTGCGCGTCGACGGCGAGATAAAACGCACCGATGATGAAATAAAACTCGCGCGTTATGTGATGCACAATATCGAAATCGTCGTCGACCGGATTTCAGACCCGAAAGGCGACCGCTCGCGGCTCATTGACGCGATTGAACTGACGCTTGCCAAAGCCGAAGACGGACTTGTTTACGGCGCGGGAAAAGACGGCACGGAAAAAATCTATTCATCCAAAATGGCATGCCCCATCTGCGGTCTTTCCTTTGAAGAGCTCCAGCCGCGCATGTTTTCCTTTAACAGCCCGTTCGGTGCCTGCCCCACGTGCAACGGTCTCGGCTTTCAGACTATCTTTGACCCTGACCTGATTATCTCGGACAAATCCCTTTCCATAGCAGACGGCGCGGTAAATGTCTATAAAAATTTCCTGGACGGATTCAGAGTCTCCTATCTGGACGCAGTAGCCAGACACCTCGGCTTTTCCCTGATGACGCCGATAGCGGAGCTCACTGAGGCGCAGTACAACGGGCTTATGTACGGCGTCAACGAGCAGATGCGCTTCAAACATTCCGGGCGCAACGCGGAATTTTCCTATAACGGCACCTGGGAAGGGCTGCTGCCGCAGACTGAGCGGCTGTACCGGGAGACAAAATCCAATTACCGCAAAGAGGAACTGGAAAAGTTCATGCGGATTCTGCCCTGCCCGGCGTGCCACGGCAAGCGCTTGAAAGACCATGTCCTTTCTGTCAAGGTGGCGGGAAAATCCATCGCCGAGGTCACCGATATGTCCATCGACGAGGCGCTGGAGTTTTTCAAAACGCTGCCGCTGACGAAAAAGGAAAACGAGATTGCGCATCTGATTTTAAAGGAAATCATCTCCCGCCTCGCCTTTTTGCAGACCGTGGGCCTGGGATACCTCACGCTTTCGCGCAGTGCGGGCAGTCTTTCCGGCGGCGAGGCGCAGAGAATCCGGCTTGCTACGCAGATTGGCTCGGAATTAATGGGCGTGCTCTATATCCTGGATGAGCCTTCCATCGGCCTGCACCAGCGCGATAACCAGAAACTCATTGCGGCCTTAAAGGAGCTCCGTGATTTGGGCAATACCTTAATCGTCGTCGAGCATGACGAGGAAACCATCCGGGAGGCCGATTTTGTGGTTGATATCGGCCCGGGTGCAGGCATTCACGGAGGGCATGTGGTTGCAGCAGGCACGCCTGATGAGGTTGCAGCAACGCCTGATTCCATTACAGGCCAGTATCTGTGCGGCGCGCAGAAAATCGAGGTGCCCAAATCGCGCCGGCCTGCGGAAAAATTCCTGCGCATCACAGGATGCAGCGAGAATAATCTGAAAAATATTACGGCGGAAATCCCGCTTGGCACGCTTACGGTTGTCACCGGTGTTTCCGGCTCGGGCAAATCCACGCTTATCTATGATACGCTCTATCAGGCGCTCAGGAAGGAAAAGTATGACTCCAAAGTCATTCCGGGTAAATACAAAAAGCTCGAGTTCGACGAGCCGATTCAGTCGGTGATTGTTATCGATCAGTCGCCCATCGGCCGCACGCCGCGGTCCAATCCTGCAACGTACACGAAAGTATTCGATGACATCAGGCGGCTCTTTGCCGAGACAAAGGAGGCAAAAATCCGCGGGTATGAAGCGGGAAGATTCTCGTTTAACGTCAAGGGCGGGCGCTGCGAGGCGTGTTCGGGCGACGGTGTGAAAAAAATCGAGATGAATTTCCTCCCCGACGTCTACGTTGAGTGCGAGGAGTGCAAAGGCACGCGCTATAATGCGGAAACGCTTGAGGTAAAGTACAAGGGCAAATCCATTTCGGACGTGCTGAACATGAGCGTGGACGAGGCGCTTGAGTTGTTTGAAAATAACTCGGGGATAACGGCAAAACTGCAGACGTTAGCCGATGTCGGTCTCGGCTATATCAAATTAGGGCAGAGTTCGACCACGCTTTCGGGAGGCGAGGCGCAGAGAATAAAACTGACGCGCGAGCTTGCGAAGCGGGGCTTTGGCAGGACCTTGTATCTTTTGGATGAGCCGACAACAGGTCTTCATTTCCATGATGTGAAAAAGCTCATCGGGGTTCTGGACAGTCTTGTTGCCAAGGGCAACACGGTTGTGGTTATCGAGCATAATCTTGATGTGATTAAGTGCGCGGATTATATCATCGACCTAGGTCCGGAAGGGGGCAGCGCCGGGGGCAAGATTATTGCCAAAGGCACGCCTGAAGAGGTGGCGCGGGTGAAGAAGAGTTACACCGGGCAGTTTTTGAAGAAGATGCTGCCGTAATTTAACGGCAGATGTACCCATTCACTCCGTATTTAACTTCACATTGGGTACTAAGAGGAATATTGCGGGCGGCAATCAATTGAAGGCGCGTAAGCGCCCCGCAACCATGAAAAATAAGGGTGACCTGTTACAAAAACCTACGCTTTCGGATACTTAAGCGGCTTGTCCAGACCCAGCGAGGCCGCTTCCATCAGTTTGTCAAAATCCATTGTTGTCTCAACGCAGCCGTCCGTTGCGGTAAGCACCCCGATGGTCGCCATGTTAATTTTTTTGCCCATCTCAAGACCTTCTTTGACCTCCATCAGGCATCCTACGCCAATCATCGCTTTTGGATGGTCCCGTTTTACAATCCGCTTGATAAACGTCGAGCCCGGAATAATATAGGTCTTGTAGCCCGCCTCATTTAACACCTTCAGCGCCGCCCCCAGGCCGCATTTGCCGCAGCCCGTGCAATGGATTCCCTCTTCGGGCCGGAGGCGCGCCGGGCAGTCTTTGTTCCTAAGGCATAAGGGCAGGAAAATAACCCGCTCGGATACCGGGGTTTTTGCAAACTCCTTCATATTCATCTCATTGTCGATATCAATCAGGAAATGGATAAGCTGCGTTGCATCCACGCCGCAGAAGGAACAGATAAGTTTCACCCCGCCGGAGACGAGGGTAAACATCGGGCGGAGAATTGAAGGCAGAAACATTTTCTGCCGCCTGATGGAAACTGCAAACAAAATGCCGATAATGAGTGCAATAACCACCCAGATAAGAAGCAGGATGATTACAATCTCTCCGAGAAGCACCGCTGCATTAAACCAGACCGGATTGTCAAAAAGGGAGAGAAGAACCACGGATGCCATTTATTTCAGCGCCTCGAAATCAAACGGCGGAGTGAGTACTCCTTTTTCCGTAATAATTGCCGTGACTAAATCAAGCGGCGTTGCATCGAATGCATAGTTGAGTACGGGCACATTTTCCGGCACCGTGGACTTGCCGAAAAGATTTGCAATCTCTTCGCGTCCCCGCTCCTCGACGACAACGTCGGCCGCAGAGGAGGTGAAATCAAAGGTGGAAACCGGCGCGGCGACATAGAACGGAATGTTATGGTGCTTTGCGCATACCGCATGCATATAAGTTCCAATCTTGTTAAACACCGCGTCTTTCGTGATCCGGTCCGCGCCCACAATGACGCAGTCGATTTTACCCTGCTGCATGAGATAGGCGGCTTCTGAGTCGATAATTGTGGTTACCGGAATCTTATCGCGCGCCAGTTCAAAGGCCGTGAGCCGCGAGCCCTGCAAAAGGGGGCGCGTCTCGCAGGAGTAGACTGAAAGTTTCTTTCCCGACTTGACAGCTGAGCGGATTACTCCAAGAGCAGTGCCCCAGGAGCTGCAGGCAAGCGCTCCCGCGTTGCAGTGCGTCAAAACGCGGCCAATCTGGGGCATCAGCCGCGCGCCGTTATGGCCTAAGAGCATACAGGTCTTTGTGTCATTGTCTGCGACAGATTTCGCGGCAAAAACCGCGACAAACTTCGCCATGTCAAACGGGATGTTTTCAATGCTTTTGAGGACCTTATCCACGCCCCATGCGAGATTTACCGCGGTCGGGCGTGTGCCTTTGATACGCGCGGCGTCTTCTTCGAGCGTTTCGGCAAATTCAGCTTCGGACTCGCAGTGCGCAACGGAAAGCGCGATACCGAAGGCGCCGGCAACGCCGAGGGCCGGCGCGCCGCGGATTGCAAGGCGCTTAATGGCGTCGGCCAAATCCGCCACGGTGGTTATCTCGATGATTTTGTATTCGCCCGGCAAAAGCGTCTGGTCAATTGCCATTACCGAGGCATGTTCATCATTCCACCAGAGGGTTTTTTCGTCATTGGTTTCAAGTTTGCGCTTTATGGTTTCCATTCCGCCGTTTCGTTTCTGTACGGTCATGCAGTTCTCCTCTTTTCTTCATTGATTACCGCTTTCATTGCGGCGGCGCCGGCCGACATGACACAGTCCGGGATGTCTTTTGGCGCAAGGGCGGCGCCGGCTATATAGATGCCCGGGTTCATGGTTCCGGCCGGATTGAGTTTCATGTCCGCCGGCGACAAAAATCCGTTTGCATCAAGCGGGAGACCGAGCGCGCCGGCGAGCTTCACGGTGTCGGGTTCGGGCTCCATGCCGACAGATAAAATGACCAGGCCGGCCTCGAGATTTTTCATCTCGCGCGTCTCGGTGTCTTCAATGGGGATTACCAGGCCGGCAGGGCTTTGCTGCACGTCGCCGGGGAAAGCCCGCACTATATGGACGCCGAGTTTTTTCGCGCGCTCATAATATTCTTCATAGCCCTTGCCGTAGGCGCGGATATCGGTGTAAAGGATAGTGACCTCGGTTTGCGGGTAGTGCTCGCGAATCAGCATGGCGTTTTTGAGCGCATACATGCAGCAGACACAGGAACAGAGGTTGCGGCCGATTGCGGTGTTGCGCGAGCCGACGCACTGGACGAAGACCACCGACTTGGGCGTGCTGCCGTCTGAAAGCCGGCGCAGTTCGCCGTGCGTCGGTCCGCCGGCGTTTTGCATCCGCTCAAATTCAAGCGAGGTGATAACATCTGCGCAGCGCAGGTAGCCGAAACGGGAGAGTTTCTGCGCGTCGAACAAGGTGTAGCCGGTTGCAATCACCACCGAGTTTGCTTCGATAGCAAGCTCGCGCTCTGCGTCTTCATGGAGAATCGCGTGTTTGCCGCAGGTATCATAACACAGGCCGCATTCAATGCAGTGCACATTGTCTTTTACGACCAGGTTGGGTACAACCTGGGCATGGGGTTTGTAGATAGCTTTGCGCACGCCAAGGCCGGCGTCGAATTTGTTGTAGACTTCAACCGGACACACGTCGACACATTCGCCGCAGCCGGTGCACTCGTTTTCATTGATAAAGCGGGGGCGGATTTTTACGGAGACCGTGTAGCCCGCGGCTTCGCCTGCGGGCGACGGGGTAATGCTTTGGACATCTGCCATGGTAAGAATGGTGATATTCGGGTGGCGTGCGACTTCGGCCATTTTCGGCGAGAGAATGCACATGGAGCAGTCGTTGGTTGGAAAAGTTTTGTCCAGCATTGCCATGTGTCCGCCGATGGAAGGCTCGCGTTCTATCAGGTATACATGGATATTGTGGTTTGCGATGTCCATGGCGGTCTGGATGCCGGCAACACCGGCGCCTATGACAACCGCATTATTCATGTGCATATCTCCTGCCAACCTCTACATAGCGGGCGGCGTTTTTGAGATTGCCTTCAATTTCTTCGGGGCTTAACTCACGCATTACTTTTCCCGGGACGCCTAAAACAAGGGAGTTTGGCGGAATTACCTTGTTTTCGGTGACTACGGCGCCGGCGCCCAGAAGCGAGCCTGCGCCTATTCTGGCGCCGTTTAAAACCACGGCACCCATGCCTATTAGGGCGCCGTCTTCTATGATGGCTCCGTGAACTACGGCGCCGTGACCTATGGATACGTTTTTGCCGATACTAACCGGATGACCTATTGATTCATGGATTACGGCATTGTCCTGTACATTTGAGTTGTCGCCGATGGTAATTTTCTCCATATCAGCGCGCAGGACTGCGCCGAAGAGGATGGTGACGTTGTTTCCAAGATACACGTCGCCCGCCAAAGTCGCATTCGGTGCAATCCAGGTATTGGTTCCTGTCTCTTTTCCGCCAAAGTGCATATGTGTAATTATATTAGTCGGGATAGGTATTGAGAATTATGGTTGAGGTGGCTTTGCACAATAATTCAATCCTGCACAAAAATTAATTCAAAATGATATTTCTGCACAAAAATTATACTCCCTGCACAAAAATTCGTGTAACTATTCAGCCTTATGTATGGTGCTGAATTTTTTATCTTTTTGGCTTTT
>DALTWG010000012.1 GCA_029987245.1 Methanocorpusculum sp.
AGAAATTGCATTCTAGCCAATCATCAACCGTTGATTCCGTGAATTCCGTTGAATTTTGTGTTTTCCGTGTTTTCCGTGGTGATGTCCGTGGTGAATTCCGTGTTGGAATGACGAGTTAAGAGACACGCCAAAAATGCACCTAACTTTTTCTATTCACTGAATGAGATAGGCTCAACTGTCAAATTCAGGGTGTATACTCCTTAAATGCTTCTTTGACTTATCTTTCGTGAAGGCAGGATTTTTATGTCCAAAGTTCACCAATGTCATACGTGTAATTTCACCTTCTCATACCCTATCCTTTCTCTCTCAAGATACATCGCAAGTGTATCCTGATTTTTGTAATCTTTTTAGCAAAATAGTGACATCAGAACCCTGCGTCATCACAGCAAAACCCTGAGGCGGTTCGCCGGGAGTGGAGCACGGTTTTTCCGTGCGATTGCTCAGCGGGGGTAACTTTCATCATCTGTCAGCTGCCTTATAGATATGGCGTCCCAAGAGAATAAATTATCTCATAGAACGACAAAGAATATTATATCGAATGGAAGGCAGACGAACAGTAACAATAGGTGTCACCATAAACCTCGGCAACTATGAAAACCTGCATCTTGAAGTCTCAGATACTGCAGAAACACTTGCAGAGGCAGCCGCTTTGCGCCGTTTTCTTGCAGATGTACTGGGTGATTTTGCGCAGAACAATGCAACCGCAAAAGATGCAGTCGACCGGTATAAAGAGCGCATATTAGACGACGCGCCGGGTTATGCGGACGAAACGGTGTCAGAGGAGTATGCAGGATACGCACCGGAAACGGAAAAAGAAACGGAGCAGGAGCCGAAAACCGAAAACGCTGCAGTAGAGGAGCCGGTTTCTTTTATGTTTGCAGATGCCGGGCAAAAGCCGGAAACCGTATCTGAATCGGAACCGGAATACGCCCCCGCTGCCGAATCCGAACCGGAAGGCGAACCTGAACCGCAACCCGCCCCCGCGCCTGTCTTTGAGCCGCCGGTTTTTGTCCCTGCACCTGCCATCGCACCTGCTGAAATAAAGCCCCCGGAGCCGGAGCCGGAACCGGAACCGGAACCTGAGGTTCCTGCCGGCGAATTCACCTGCGAGCGCTGCGGCGACCCGGTAAGCAAAATCCAGCATGATGTCTCACGCATGTTCACCGGCAAAACACTGTGCAAAAGATGCTTTAACTCAACACGGTAACCATGGCGCTGCAGGACACACTTCTCAACTGGGACCAGACGCTTTTCAAAGACATTGAGGTATTTGACATAGACTATGTGCCTAGTCAGTTCCAGTTCCGTGAAAAACAGATGGAGCAGATGGCATTTGCTGTAAAACCCGCTCTGCGCGGCGGGAGGGTTACGCCTGTCGTCTGCCGGGGTCTTCCCGGGACCGGCAAAACCACGTCGGTGCACAAACTCTTTGACGAAATAGAAGGCGCTACGAAAAAAATCGTGCCCGTCTTGGTAAACTGCAATATTGACAATACTGAGTTTGCGATTTTTTCCCGGATATACAACAAACTGACCGGCAGCGTCTGCCCCGCTTCGGGCACCGCGCTCAAATCGCTTTTGGACGGGCTTGCAAAATACATTGCCGATGAAAAGATTGTGCCGCTGATATGTCTTGATGATGCAAATTATCTTGTCTATTCCCGGGAACTGAACAATGTGCTCTATCCGCTGATGCGGTTTCATGAAGAATACAGCGGTGTCAGTTTCGGCATCATTCTGATTTTATCCGACCTTTCCATTTCGATGGAGGCGGAGCTTGATGTGCGCGTCCGTTCGGTCTTCCGGTATGAAACAGTCGAGTTCACTCCTTACACCGCGCGCGAAATTGCAGGGATTTTAAACGCCAGAGTAAAACAGGGTCTGTATCCGAAGGTGATGCCCGGTGAAATTATGGACGCTGTCGTTGACTTAACGATGCAGTCGGGAAGCGACATCCGCACGGGTCTTGATTTAATCCGGCGCTCTGCCTTGTATGCGGAAAACGAGGCGCGCACGTCTGTACAGATAACCGATGTAAAGCGGGCGTTTGAAGCTTCCCGCGATGCATATCTGTCCGGTATGCTTGGCATGCTTTCAAAGGATGAAGCCATGGTCCTGAAAACAATTGTTGAGCTCGGGTATGCAAAAGAGGAAATTACGGCAAAGATTCTCCGCGCAAAGCTTGGCAAAAGTGCGCCAAAGGTTTCGCGCTTTAATCTCATCTTAGACAAACTGCAGGCCGTGCAGTTTATTTCCATCGAATATGTCAAACAGGACAGAACGCGGCAGAGATTAATTAAACTGGTGCGGGACCCTGACCGGCTTCGGGAAATGATGCAGTAAATGATGCAGTAAATAATGCAGTAATACCTTCCCTGCTTCTCTTTTTTCACACCATCAAGTAACAAGCATTATCTGTTTCCCGCACCAATATCAACGTATACTCTCTTAGGAGGATTACTATGGTTAGTGTAAATGAACTTGGATTGGATCTCTTCGATGAACTCGTAGAGAACGCAGATTTATTCAATGTCGCATACCATGAACTTGACTGCGGTGCGCGCATTGTCGACTGCGGTGTAGCAGTTCCGGGCGGATACGGCGCGGGCGACTACTTTACCCGTATCTGCATGGGCGGTCTTGGCGACATTGCTTTCAGACAGGGTATGGTTGGCAGTTTCCCGATGACCTTTATCGATGTCAACACCGATTTTGCGGCAATCTCCTGCCTCGGTTCCCAGAAGGCAGGCTGGAGTATCAAGCACGACGGTTTCTTTGCAATGGGTTCGGGACCTGCAAGAGCACTTTCTCTGCAGCCGAAACACACCTATGAAGTCATCGATTACCAGGATGAGTCTGATTTTGCCGTAATCTGTCTTGAAGCAGACAAGCTTCCGTCAGAGTCTGTCCTGAAGATGATTGCAGAAAAGTGCAAGGTGGATGTAAGCAATGTCTGCGCACTTGTTGCACCGACTTCTTCCATTGTTGGTTCCATTCAGGTTGCAGGCCGTTGTGTTGAGACTGCGGTCTACAAGCTCAATGAACTCGGTTTTGACACCAGAAAGATTATTGCAGCAGCAGGTACCGCACCGATTCCGCCGGTACGCGGCCCCAAGCTTGCAATGGGTGTCACCAACGATGCAACCATTTATCACGGTCAGATTTACCTGACTATGAACGCACCGGAAATTGTTGACTACCTTGAAAAGATTCCAAGCTGCGCATCCAACGGATACGGTCAGCCATTTAATGACATCTTCAAGGCGGCAGGCTACGACTTCTTCAAGATTGACAAGTCGCTGTTCTCTCCGGCAGAGGTTGTTATCAACGAGACTTCCTCCGGCAAGGTCTACCATGTAGGCAAGATTGATCCTGCGGTAACGCTGAAGTCCTTTGGTTTAGCATAAGAATACTGATAAAATAGTGATTCCATCACTATTTTTCCGGCAGACGTCTTTTGAAAAATTTCTATGGATGATATTTTACCGGTTGCAAACCGCGCGGAGTTTCGCGCATGGCTTTTTCTGCATCACGCCGATGCAAACGAGTGCTGGCTTGCGCTCAAATCCGGCGAGCCGAAACCGGGCGCGTTTTATTATCTTGATGCAGTGGAAGAGGCGCTGTGTTTTGGATGGATTGACAGCGTAAAACATACGCTTGACCCGAAAAATCATGTTATGGCGCAGCGCTTTTCGCCGCGGAGAAAGGGTGGGGTGTGGTCGGAATTAAACAATGAGGGTGTCGCCGTCTTGAGCGCCTCGGGCTTATGACAGATGCGGGGCGCGCTGTACTTCCTGATTTGGATGAGGAGTTTAGGGCGTCTGATGAAATCAGGGAGCTGATTGCAAGCGACCCGGTTGCTGCACAAAATTTCGCCGGTTTTCCGCCGCTGTATCAGAGAATCAGGATAAACACGCTTGAGCGCATCCGCCATATTCCGGCATCTTATGAGCGCATGACGCGCAATTTTTTGGAGAAAACTCGCGAGGGGAAAATGTATGGTGCCTGGACGGATTTTGGCAGGCTGTATCCATAAGGATTAATATCTATGAAAGCAAATAGTATAGAGCACGTTGGTCTCGTGGTCTAGTCGGTTATGACGCCAGCCTTACATGCTGGAGGTCCGGGGTTCGAATCCCTGCGGGACCATTTCTTTTTATGACAATTACCCGCATTCTTAGGATGAAACTGCCGCTGACACTTTTTGTTCTGGCAATGGTTTTATTCATCGCAGCGGTTGTACTGTTTTTTGCAGGCATTGAACTGCCGGGTTATCTCTGTATTGCGACCGGATGCACGCTTTTGTTTATCTGGGTTGCTGTTGTTTCCATGCGCATTGGAAAAACAGGCGGCGAAGAATAAAAACAAAAAGACGCATTATCACCTCCAATGCAAAACTCTTATCCCGTACAAGCGCGAATATATAAACACCTTAGTACGCCGGCACGCTTCACAGCCGGCAATATATTCGGTCTTAACGGGGAAGAGAAATAGATATTCCCGTTTCTATACTAAATGCACACAAAAATAGCAGCGGATGCAGACAACATACGCCATCCGGCACTTGCGGGTATGTTCTACCCGGGCGGCGCGGCCGAGTTACAGGCAGAGTTAACCTCGTTTTTTGCAAGCACGGTTACGTCTGTAACCAGCCCCTTTGGTATTGTGGTGCCGCATGCGGGCTACATTTACAGCGGAAAGACCGCGGCGGTTTCCTTTGGCAAAATTCCTGCGGATTTTTCCGGCACCTTTGTTATTCTTGCACCAAGCCATCAGGGATACCCGACGTCGGTCTCTGACCTCGTCTGGGAAACGCCTATAGGCAATGCTGTGCCGGACCCCGGATTTATCCGCGCGCTTGACCTGCCCAGGTCAAACGACATCGCGCGCCGGCAGGAAAACTCTATCGAGGTGTTGATACCGTTTATTGTCCACCGGTTCCCCGAGGCAAAAATCGTGCCCGTGCTGTTGGGCGACCAGAGCCCTTCCGGCGCGCATTATGTTGCATCAGCCGTCACAGCCGCTGCGGAAAAAACCGGGGTTCGACCTGTCGTTATTGCATCCAGCGACTGCTCGCATTACGTACCAAAAGCGCGCGCGCAAAATGATGACCTCACCGTCCTTGCCGCCCTTAAAAATCTTGACACCAGCGCATTTTATGCGGCCCTTCGCAAAATCCGCCCGTCAATGTGCGGCTTTGGCTGCATTGCCGCGGCGGCGGAAATCTGCCGCGCGTTTGGTGCTGCAGAGGCGCGCGTTCTCTTATACACCACATCAGGCGAGGTAACCGGCGACTTTGATGAAGTCGTCGGCTACGCAGCCGTGGAGGTTGTCTGATGGCAACCTGGAGCGCGCCGGGCAAAGTCTTCCTCTTCGGGGAACACGCCGTTGTCTATGGCAAACCAGGTATTGCCATGGCAATCAAGCCCCGCGTCTATGTAACTGTGCGCCACTCGCGCTACTACCAGAAACCAAATTCGCCTTACATTGCGGAATGCTTCAATGTCATGGACGTAAAAGGCAGCGTCTATGTGCGCTCGCAGCTTCCGTCTGCATCGGGGCTCGGGAGTTCGGCTGCAGTGACTGTTGCAACACTGTTTGCCATCAATGACGAGTTCGAGCTCGGCTACTCCAAAGAGGAGGTGGCAAACTTTGCCCATGAAGTGGAAAAAATCACGCAGAAAGGCCGGGCTTCTGCCACGGATACCTATGTCTCCACCCACGGGGGCATGGTGTTAATCCGCGGCGATGAAAAACGCCGGCTGATTCCGCCGGAAAATTTCAGCATTGTAATAGGCAACACGCTTGTTTCGCACAACACCTCCGAGATGGTTGCCCGCGTTGCGGAGCTGAAGGCGAAGTCTCCTGTGGTCGCCGACTCTATTATGAATGCAATCGGCGCGCTAACCATGGATGCGATGCACAAATTTGAAAACCATAAGGAACTGGGTGCCCTTATGAATCAGAACCATGCCTTGCTGGACGCTTTGGGTGTGGGACATCCGGCGCTTTCTGCCATGGTTCTTGCGGTGCGCAATGCCGGCGCGTTCGGCGCTAAACTTTCCGGTGCCGGGGGCGGCGGCTGTATCTGGGCGCTGTGTCCGAAAAGCGCCCGTCACAAGGTGATTGCAGCCATCGAACGCTGCGAGGGAAGGCCGATTCCGACATTCATTGACACGGAAGGGGTGAAAAAAGAACATGACGAGTGATGTCAGGATTATTAAAATCGGCGGCAGTGTCTTAACCGACAAAACAAAAGCCGGTGCCATATGCGGGCCTGCGGTGCACAGGATTGCACAAGATATTGCCGCCGCACAATCCTGCGCCCCGCTTATTATTGTGCATGGCGCCGGCTCCTGCGGGCATCCGGAGGCGGCCGCCTGGCACATTCAGGCGGGCGTGACAAAAGAAAACGCGCCGGGCATCGCAAAAACGCATGAAGCGGTATCTGCCCTTAACGCCGGCTTTGTTGCGGCGCTGCAAAGCGCCGGTGTTCCAGCCGTCGGCTTCCACCCGTTTGAAGCCGCCCTTGCCGGAGGCGGGCGGCTTGTCTTTTGCGGGCTTGAGCAGATACGCGCCCTGCTGTCTGTAGGTCTTGTTCCGGTACTGCACGGCGACGTGGTAATGGATTTGGAGCGCGGCGCCTGTATTGTTTCCGGCGACCAGATTGTGCCCTTCCTTGCAAAGGCTCTTTGCGCCGCGGATGTCGGCATTGTCACCGAAACCGGCGGCGTGCTTGCAGACGGGGCGATTGTTCCCAAAATCACCCGCGAAACAGTCGCCGCGCTGGACTTCAGCACCCAATCCGGCGGCGCCGATGTCACCGGCGGCATGAAAGGAAAAATCGATGAACTCCTGCTCCTTGCGGATGCAGGTATTCCGTCGCATATTTTTGCGCCGGAATACGTAACAAACTATCTGGAAAAAATTGCATATCCGGGAACCACAGTACAATGACAGAACTCACTTCATCACGAAAACTTGACCACCTCCGCTTAGCAAGAGACGCTGACGTCACCTTCGGTGATGCGGGATTTGATGACATTATCTTAAAACACAATGCCCTGCCGGAGTGCTCGCTGGATGAAATCGATACGAGTGCCGGACTTTTCGACCGGAGATTTTCCCTGCCGCTGTTTATTGAAGCGATAACCGGCGGGCATCCGGATACCAGGGAAGTGAACCGTGTTTTAGCCGCCGCCGCGGAAAAATATACTATTCCGATGGGTGTCGGCTCGCAGCGCGCGGCGCTGGAAAACCCGGCGCTTGCCGACAGTTTTACTATCGTCCGTGATACCGCTCCCCATGCATTCCTTTGCGCCAATCTGGGCGCAGTACAGCTTGTGCAGCATGGAATGGAATGGGTTGACCAGGCGGTTGAGATGATTGAAGCAGACGCGGTCTGCATTCACTTAAACTTCCTCCAGGAAGCGCTTCAGCCCGAAGGAGACCATGACGCGCGCGGGGTGCTTTCTGCCGTCGCTGAAGCCTGCCGCGAATCAAAGGTGCCTGTTATTGTCAAAGAGACGGGCTGTGGAATTTCAGATGATGTCATTGACAAATTTATTACTGACACACAGGAGTTTGCACAATACCCGTCTGCATTTGACATAGGCGGCTTTGGCGGCACTTCCTGGGCAAAAATCGAAGGTCTGCGCGCTGCCGGTGATAAAACGCTTGAGTCCGCTTCCCGGACGTTCCTGAACTGGGGCATTCCGACCGTGGTCAGCATTTTTGAGGTAGCTAACAGTACACTTTGTCCGGTGATCGCATCAGGCGGTCTTATGTCCGGACTTGACATAGCAAAAGCCCTCGCAATCGGGGCGGATTTTACCGGTATGGCGTTGCGTCTGGTAAAACCTGCACTTAGCGGCGAGGCGGCATTGAACGACACCATTGAACAACTCCGGCGGGAACTCAAAACTGCAATGTTTCTCACCGGCAGTAAGAACATAACTGCTTTGCAGGATGCAGCATATTATGTAACAGGGCGCGTCAGGGAAATGACGCGCAGATAATTTACAGGTTTCATATGATAGACATAGAAGTTATAGCCGTAGGCGGATACAATGAAGTCGGCCGGAACATGACCGCAGTCCGCGTAGGCAAGGAAATCGTCATATTTGATATCGGATTATATCTTGACCCGATAGCAGGCGACAACAATATCGACATGGAAAACATGCACTCGCTTGATTTAATCAAGATGGGTGCAATCCCGGACGACACCGTGATGAATTCGGTGGAGGGCATTGTCAAGGCAATTGTTTGTACGCACGGACACCTTGACCATATCGGTGCAATCCAGAAGCTTGCCCACCGGTACAACTGTCCGATTATCTCGACACCTTACACCAACGAGTTAATCAAGCAGCAGATTGAAAGCGAGCGCAAGTTCACTGTGCTGAACAAGACGTTTGCTCTTAAAGCCGGCGGCAAATACACCATCTCACAGAATCTGACGCTGGAATTTGTCAGGGTCCAGCACTCGATTATTGACTCGGTAATTGCTGTTTTGCACACGCCGGCGGGCGCTGTCGTTTATGCAAACGACTTTAAATTCGATATGACACCGGTTATCGGCGAGGCGCCTGATGTCGCACGTCTTCGCGCCATCGGAAAGCAGGGTGTTAAGCTCTTAATCGTGGAATCGATTAACATGGATGACAGAGGCTATGCGCCGTCTGAGCAGGTGGCGCGCCTGCGGGTACGCGATGCGATTATGCGCTGCGAGGATGATAAGAATGCGGTGATTGTATCAACGTTTGCGTCCCAGATTGCGCGTATCAAGACTATTACCGAGTGTGCCCGCGAGATTGACAGAATCCCGGTTCTTTTGGGCCGCAGCATGGAACGCTACAACACGACGGCGGAAATCTTAAAGCAGGTCGCGTTCCCGCAGGGGACAAGCATTTATGGTAACAGAAAAACAACCGACCGGCTTCTCCGCCGCGTGGCAAAGGAAGGCCGCGAAAAGTTCCTGCTTATTGCAACCGGTCACCAGGGCGAGCCGGGGTCCATGCTTAGCCGCCTGGCCTTAGGAGATACGCCGTACCGGATTGAAAAGGGCGACAAGATTATGTTCTCGGCAAATATTATTCCAAACCCGATTAACTTTGCCCAGCGGGCGAATGTCGACCGGCTGTTAGTGAAACAGGGCGCGCGTCTTTTCGACGGGCTGCATGTCTCGGGTCACGCATATTATCAGGATCACTATGATTTGCTTTCCATGCTGAATCCGGAGCACATTGTCCCGTCGCACGGTCCGTTCAATATGAAAGGCGGTTATGTTTCGCTTGCGTCCGAGTTCGGCTATGTCCTGAACAAGGATGTGCACATTCTGCAAAACGGCGACCGGCTGGTTCTGCCGAAGTGAGTGTTGAGTCATGGATTTAGCTGAATATCTCAAAGGCGTCGCTTTCAAAGTGAACTGTGAGGCGGAGGAGTACAGCCTTGCCCGCGACACGGTGATGCAGAAGGCTTCTGCTCACCTGCTGACTGCAGGGGGCAAGCGCCTTCGCCCGGCGCTGGTTCTTTTAGCTGCCGAAGCTGTGCGTGCCGGGGCTGCGGAGGAGGTTTTCCCGGCAGCGCTTGCGCTTGAGTGGACGCACACGTTCACGTTAGTGCATGACGACATCATGGACAAAGATGAGATGCGCCGGGGTACGCCAACGGTGCACACTGAATTTGGTGAGCCGACCGCGATTTTAGCCGGGGATGTCCTGGCTGCAAAGGGTTTTGAGTATCTCTGCAAGTCAGACGCCCCGGCAGAGGCGAAGGTCAAAGCAGTCCAGATGCTTTCGCATACGGTCAGCGAACTCTGCGAAGGGCAGCAGGAGGATATTTCGTTTGAGTCGCGCGGCGATGTCACAATGGATGAGTACCTTTCCATGGTGCGGAAAAAGACCGGGGTCTTATATGCGGCGGCTGCCGGCATCGGCGGCATTTTAGCGGGGGCAGACCCGCGCCAGACCGCGGCGCTGTACACGCTCGGCTTAAACATCGGCATAGCGTTCCAGATGCAGGACGACCTTCTTGACCTGACGGCGCCGACGGAGGTTCTTGGCAAGCCGCAGGGCTCTGACCTGCGCGAAAACAAGCAGAGCGCGGTTGCGATTGCAGCCCGGGAGGCGGGTGTTGACCTGGCGCGGTTCCACAAGGCGGAGCTTTGTGCAGAGGAAATCGCGGAGGCGATTTCCCTGCTGGAAAGCGCCGGCGTGCTGGAAAAAATCCGGGCGTATTCGAAGAAGATTATCGACGATGCAAAGGCGGGTCTTGCATGCCTCGCAGACAGCGAGGCAAAGACGCTCATCTGCGAGATGGCTGATTACTTTATCGCACGCAATTACTAAACTGATGCCCGAAGAAAAAAAACTCATCAAAGCCGTGCCGGTTCAGGTGACGTACAAAGATGAAATCCTTCCCTGTTTCGTCTTTTTCTCTCCGCGCCGGTCGCGCCAGCTTGAGATAAAACAAAACGGCGATGTCATTGTGCGGATGCCTGATTATGCCGATATGGAAAATGTCAGGGATTTCGTTACGGAGAAGGGCGACTGGATTTTAAAGCACCGCAAGGTCTTTGTTGCCCGCACAATGCCAAAGCGCCGGTATGAAACAGGCGACACCATGCCTTTTTTCGGCAGGGAGCTTACCATTGAGCGAAAGACGGGGGCTGCCCGCGCGCAGATTGCAGGCGATGTTTTAGAGATTTATCTGCCGGAAGGCTTTGAAGGCGATGAGGCTTCGGACCTCGCGCGCGATGTGGTCATTCTTTTGTACCGGCGGCTCGGGTTAAAGGTGCTGGATGCGTTTGTGGAAAAATATGCGGCGCTTGAGGGCGTGGAAAAGCCGCCGGTCAGAATCAAGCTGCAGGAGAAGAGGTGGGGCAGCTGCACACCGAAAAACGGGATTACGATTAATGCCCGGGTGCTTTTAGCGCCGAAGATTGTGGCTGAGTATCTGGTGGCGCATGAGGTGGTTCACCTTCGCTTGCGGCATCATCAGGCAAGTTACTGGGATGAGGTGGGCCGAGTAATGCCGGAGTATAAGGAGGCGGAGCGGCTGCTTAAAGAGGAAGGGTGGGGGTATATTTTTTAAGAGTTGGCGGGAATATTAAAAATCCTTCTTCTCCGCAAAGAATTCCTCAATTACATCCTCGAAATCTTCCGGATGGTTCATTACCGCAAGCGTATCCAGACTGCCTACCATGTCATACAGACTGCGTCCCGCGGTAAGCCCCAGTTCCGGAATCGGTTTAGGGAGAATGATATGCATAGGGATGCGCTTTCCGTATGCCTCATTGAAAACCCAGCCGTCTTTTTTCATGTAGTAATATGCCGCACCGTGCATATCATTGATTTCGCCGTACTCGCTTGCAAAATCGGTTGAAACAAGATTTGCCATAACCAGTTCCTCTTTTGCCGGGTTAATTGTTACATGACCGTAGCCCGGCGGAATCAAAACAACATCCCCGGTGCGCGCCGGAAGAATTATGACATCAGTGTGGTCGCGCTTTTGCAAAAGATAATAGGCGTACCCTGATAAAACTTCATAGACCTCCGGATACGGCACCCCGTTTTTATTGCACGGGTGGTAATGCCCCTTCGTTTTCACATATTCGCCGTTGATAATTCCCGGCGGAATGCGTGTTATATCATAGCGCAGGTGGTGTTTTTGCAGCCACAGGCGGTCGCCGTGGGTTTTATACAGGTCGCGGTACATGAAATACAGTTCCGTCTCCGGATTCTGATTTGACGGGCGCACTGCTAACACATTTTCCATATCTGCTGCGGTTCTTGAGGATGGCTCAGGCAGCCCTTCGGGCCAGTACTTTAACATTAGCGTAATTATTTGTCCTTCTTTCTATAAGGGTATGTTTGTTGGATGCCGCTTCTTATTTTTCGCCAATCGTAAAATAATCATCCAGCGGCCGCGCTGAAGTTGGAACATATCCGCCGGTCTTCGGCTGACCTTTGAATTCTATCATGCCTGCTTTTTTCAGACCGGCAAGGGCGCGCGCGAGCGCTTCAGGACTCATCGCAAGCGTTTGGGCAAGTTCCGCTCTGCGGATTCCGGGACGCGCGGCAATTTGCGCATACACCGGATTGGAAGGCACCGCTTCATCTTTGTCGATAAGGAAAACACGGCATTTGGTCTGCGCCGGCTTTTCCTCTGCAAGGGGCTGTTTTGTGCGGCCGGAAACCGAGATTACATATTTGTCGGACGACTCAAGCGCCTGCAGCAGACATCCTTCCGTTTCCGCAACACATTCTGCAATAAAGACGGAAAATCTGTCCAGCGCAATGCGCCCTGCATCAAGAAGCGCGCGGTACTGCGGGAGTTTTGCTTTTGGAATCGAGACCGGCGGATAGCCGTTTTGCACCAGGACAAGATTCTGCAAAAACTGCGCCGTCTCAAGAGTGCCGGCGGAAAACGGATAAATAAATGCAAATTTATGGTGGACAGCTGCTGCAAACATAACCGGATGGAGCGGTTCTCCCCCGCTGTTATAAAACCGGATAACACCTTCTATCAAAGGCGGGATGACCTCGGGCATCGGAATTGGATAGCGGCTGCTCCCGATATAAATACGCTTGCTGCGAAGCTGCCCTGCATTTTCAGCGTCCGGGAAAAGTTCCCGGTGAATCTGCAGAATTTTTTCCAGAGATAGTTCCGGTTCTGCAGCGGTTTCAAACAAAAGCCGGAGCTGTTTTTCACGTTCCGGATTGAATGAAGCTGCATACGCTTCTCTGCATAGCTCGTTATAAAAAGCGGTTTCGTCCTCTTCCGGCATGCGATACCTTGCAATCTGCATCTTCAGGGTATCACAGAGCTCGAAAGGGGACGACATATTCTTTATATTTATATGCTTTCTTATTACTTAAGGAGTTTGAAACAATACGCACTATTTATTATAATTGAGCAGTTACCAAGAAAAGAAAATCTGAAAAAGGGTATGGGTTATTGGAGAGCCGAAATACTTCGATTACTCTTCAACAACGATACGGACCGGGGTAGGAAGCTTCTGTCCTGCGTGGGATAAAGCGTCCTTTGCGAGGTCAACATACTGGGGGTTGGTCCAGACGGTGAAAACCTTCTGTCTCGGGGAGACACGTGCTGCAGTTCCGACAGCCTTGCCGAATGCAAGTCTCATACCTTCAGAGACACGGTCTGCACCTGCACCGGTTGCCTGTTTGTGCTCACGTAAGACGTGGTGCGGGTAGGTCCGGATCTTTAAGTGGAAGTTGTTCTTGCCGACACTGTTCATCAGGCGTCTGTTCATATTGATACGTGCTGCTTCCATTGCAGTGTGGCGGATCTGACATCCCTCAAGTGCTTCGAGGTGAATTGCTACCGGGAAATCTGCGGAGAGGTTGCCCATATCAAACTGTACGACCTTAAGGCCGGGTACACCACCCATGTACTCGCGGCGGCAGTATGCCTTCTTTGCGAGGTGGTTGTACATTCGTGCTGGTTTTCTTACCATGTTTTAATGCTCCTGGCTCTCTAAATGTGCAATTAAGGTTAGCGCCCAACCATATTAAATGTTCTGTTTCCCGTTCTGCAGTTTCTCAATTTCGGCAAGCACTTCCTTGCGGATTTTTGCAAACTCAACCGACGTCCTGTCGCGCGGGCGCGGGATGTTTACCTCGTAAATCTGATGGACTTTTCCCGGACGGGGCGATAAAATCAGGATTCTGTCCGAAAGGAAAACAGCCTCGTCAACACTGTGCGTGACAAAAAGAATCGTCTTTTTCGTGGAGTTCCAGATGTCAAGGAGCTGAATCTGCATTTTATTGCGCGTCTGCGCGTCCAGCGCGCCGAACGGCTCGTCCATTAACATAACAGCCGGGTCCGAGGCAAGCGCGCGCGCAACCGCCGCGCGCTGGCGCATGCCGCCGGAAAGCTCATACGGGTAACTGTTTGCAAACTCGGTCAGCCCCACCAGGTCAAGGCGTTTCTGCACCTCGACTTTGCGCTGCTCTTTGGGCATCCCCATCATTTCCAGACCGAAACCGACGTTTTCTTCAATCGTGCGCCAGGGATAGAGCGAATACTCCTGGAAGACCATGGTCATTTTCGGTGACGGGCCGTCAACGATTTTTCCGTCGATTTCGACTTTACCCTCAGTCGGTACATCCAGTCCGCCAATCATGCGCAAAAGCGTGGTCTTGCCGCAGCCCGACGGACCTAAAAGGCACACAAATTCCCCGTCATAGATTTCGAGGTTGATGTCGTCAAGCGCCTTCACATCGCCTTTTTTGGTATGGAAGGTTTTGCCGACATGTTCTGCTTTTACCCAGACTTTACCCCAGTCGGTCATTTGTCAAGCACCTCCCAGGCGAACTTCTTTTTCTGTACAATCTTAAATATCTGGTCCATAAGAATTCCGATAATACCGATACAGACCATGCCGGCGATGGATAAACTCAGCTGGCTGTAGGTTGAAAAGGATTCATAAATCATGTGGCCGAGACCCGTGCTTGAGCCCGGCATCATTTCCGCTGCGACAACCGACATCCAGGCAATGCCGAAACCGACGCGGAGCCCGCTCCAGATAGCAGGCGCCGCTGCCGGAAGAATGACTTTTGTCATTACCTGCCGGCCGTTTGCCTGATAGATTTTTGCGGTTTCAAGCCAGCTTTTTCTCACGCGCTTGACACCGTCAATCGTGCTTACAAGAATCGGGAAGATGCATCCAAGAACGATAATAAAAATAATGGACGACATGCCGATGCCAAACCAGGCAAGTGCCAGCGGAATCCAGGCAAGAGGCGGAATCGGCCGCAGAATCTGAATCAGCCCGTCGCAGAACTCTTCGCATTTCGGATGACTGCCCAGAACAATGCCCACAGGCACCGCAATCACACAGGCGATAATGAAACCAAGCGCAACGCGCTCGATACTGACAATCGCATTTCCAACAATGCTTCCCATGCTGAAAATATTGTCAAACGGCGTCAGAAACCAGGTGAAGACGGCGTCGACCGTTGGAAGAATGAATGCATTATCTATAATGAGCGCTGCAACTTCCCAGAGGCCGAGAAGCGCCAGAGGAAGTATAAGCTTTATGTACCATTTCATATTCAACTATCCTGCATATACATTTTAAATCAATCGGTAATAAGGTTTTCAAAAAAATAGGGATGTTTTCAGGTCTCAGACCGACTTTACCTTGTACTCGATGTTAGCCGACTCCAGCGCGGACTTCAGCTGCACATCCTGAATGGAGTTGGTCTGCGGAATGGCAACAACCAGGTTCTTGCCGGAGGCGGAAGCCTCTTTTGCCCAGGCAACAAATTCATCCCAGTTGTTTGCCGGCGCGTCTTTGGAAACAACAAGACCGGATCCCTCCGTCATAATCGGCGCGAGAATTTTAAGTCCGGTCTGGGTGTCAATCGAGGAAAGGAACGGCGGCGTTCCTGCAACGGCAAACTGAATGGAGTTTGACTGCAGCATGGTCATAAGGTAAGGTCCTCCGTTACCCTGGACAAGTTTTACATTGCAGACTTTTTCGCCGTTGACATAGAGTTCAGCCTTGTCAACCGCGCCGGCTTTCTCTGATACCGGTTTGAGGTATGCATTATAATTGTCTTTGAAGTACTGCCAGTTCTTAATCAGAACAAAGAGCGGCGCGTCATGGTCGGACAAGAGATAGCCGATTTCGATTTCACCGGACGTAGGCGTCGGGAACGCGGATTTTTCATCCAGAATCTTCTTTGCCGCGGTATACGGGGTGAAATCATAGATGAGTTCTTCCGTCTCCTCTTTGGAGGTTGATTTCAGATTCTTGACAATTGCGCCAAGGTCCCGCTGGATGCCGAGGAATTCATAGTTGCTGTTCTTCCAGGTGTCGGTGACCTCGGTTGAGAACTTGATGGTCGGAAGAGATGCTTTGAGAATGTCAACGCCTTTCACGGTTTTTCCGCCGTACTCGGGGTCGGTGTTTCCGTACATCCAGTCAGCAACGTAGACTGCTGCATCGTCAGGGTTTTCAGTAATGTAGTCGTTTGCAGCAAGCATTAAGCCGGTCAGAGTCGTTGCAAGGTCTTCATTTTCCAGACCCTGTTTGTTTGCGCCGAAGACACAGCAGGTGTGTTCGGCCCAGGAACCGCCGTCAGCTCTTGGCATGTCCTGGGAATAGGAGACTACTTTTCCGATGCCGGAAACAGTGCTTGCAGCAACAAACGGCTGCCAGTTCACCATGGCATCAACGGTTCCAAGCGATAAGGAACTTATCTGCTGGGCTGCAGGAATCTGTACAACATCAACTGCTGCGACATAGCCTGTGGTTCCGGTATCGGAAACACAGCCTGCAGTCAGCACTGCCGCAAGGCAGAAAACCACTGCGGCGGTAAGCATAAGAAACTTTTTCTGCATAAATAGTAGTGTGCGTGCAGGGTATATTAATGAATTGTAATGTGAACGAAATAAATTAATCAAATTATTATGCAAAAGAGATTGGATTATACACTACGTCAGATACATCTGGAGGTTTTGTATGCAAAACGAAACAAACCATTCGCGCGCGCCTGTGCAAATAACTAAACATCCAAACATCCAATCAATAAGGAGTTATGCTGACATTTATAGGACTTGGGCTGCACGACCAGTTTGATGTATCTCTCAGGGGCGATGCGGCAATCCGCGCTGCCGATACGGTTTTTCTGGAGATGTACACATCCATGCTTACCGGATGCTCCTTTGAAAAACTCGGGGAATTTTACGGCAAAAAAATTATCCCTCTCTACCGCGAGGATGTTGAAATTCATTCAGATAAGATAATTGACGCGGCGAAAGCGGGAAATGCGGTGTTTCTCACCGCCGGCGATTCCATGGTTGCAACAACGCACTCTGACATCAGAATCCGCTGCGCTGAAGCGGGTGTTGAAACAAAAATCATTCACGGTGCTTCTATTACTACCGCGGTCTGCGGCCTTTCCGGTCTGCAGAACTATAGGTTTGGCAAATCCGTTTCCGTTCCGTTCCCGTATGGAAAATGGTTCCCGATGACGCCGATTGAAGTAATCTCCGCAAATCTTTCCCAGAATCTGCACACCCTTGTCTTTCTGGATATCCAGAAAGACAAAGAGCGCTATATGAAAATTGCCGAGGCAGTTGCATTACTCGAAGAACAGTGCGCCCGCGCAAACAAATCCATTCCGCTGTATGTGGGCATCGCGCGCGCGGGTTCGCCCGAACCGGTTGTGCATGCCGGCAGCGCGGATGAGATGAAATCGTTTGATTTCGGCGGTCCGCTGCATATTTTAATTGTGCCGGCAGAACTGCATGACATTGAACGCGAATATCTGGAAAAATTCGCCGGCTTATGAAGATAGAAGAATATCTTGACTGGTTTAAGGCAGACAGCGCCTGTGTGTCCTCAGCGATGCCCCCGGGAAGCATTTTGTGCCGCAACGCGGGCGAAATTCTGGAAATGGTGTGCAGTTACGCCTCGGACGCGCTTGTCTTTTATGAACGCGGCGATCTGGTAAACGCATTTGCCGCTGCGTCCTACGGCTACGGCTGGATGGATGCAGGACTTGACCAGGGCTATCTTGCCGGGCGTGAACCTGCGCCGATTCCAACGCTGGAAGGCGCGCTTGCCGAGGGGCTTTTCGCGCATCTCGAAGAAAAAACCGCGCGCTATCACCGTATGCTCGCCGAAGCGCTCGCCGGCATACAAATCGCGCCTGATGCGGGCTCGGTTTTGTATTTGGCGGCGGAAAAAATCACCCGGCTTGCCGACCGGCATTTGCAGGCAGGCGGGCTCCTGATTGATTCAGACAAAGTAAACGCCCTTTCCATCATTTCCTACGGCTACGGCTGGCTTGACTGCGGTGTGCGCTCAGGGCTGTTTCAGATAACCGGAAACAGACATCTGTTTACCATTTGAACAAAACTACCATTAGATACAAAAACCAACATTACACACATGGCAGAAGAAGAAAAAAGAAAAGGACCGGGGCTTATGTACATCATATTAATGATAGTAGCCGCCGGATGCATAATTTACGGCGTTTACGGGCTTGTTACCGGTTTATATTAGAGTAGGGAATCGGGTCGTCAATCCCCAAATCCTCAAACGCCTTCAGCCGCGAAAGACAGCTTGAACAAACCCCGCACGCGCATTCATTTTCCGCATAACAGGACCAGGTGTCTTCATACGGGACATTGAGTTCCAGCCCTTTTTTCAGGATTTCCGTCTTGTTCATGCGCACAAACGGCGTCAGAAGTTCGATTGGTTTTTCCGTCTGCGTGCCTATGTTAATGGCATTTTGCATTGCCTCGATAAACTGCGGTGTGCAGTCGGGATACCCCGTATGGTCGCCGGACTGAACCCCGATAAATACCGCATCCCCGCCGCGCGCTTCGCAAAACGAAGCCGCGATGGAAATTAAATTGCCGTTTCTGAAAGGAACATAGGTATTTGGCTGGTCCACTTTTCCGAGTTTTCCAGGCTCTACTGCGATACTGAAATCCGTCAGACTGCTTGCCCCGAATTTCGTAAAATAATCCAGATTGATTTCTATAAAATCCGCTGCCTGCAGATGCGCGGCAATTTTTTTTGCGCATTCCAGTTCCTTTTTTTCCGTGCGCTGGCCGTAGTTCACATGCAGAGCTAAAATTTCATAGCCCATTTCGCGCGCGACATAGGCAAGGGTAGTTGAATCCATACCTCCCGAGAGGAGACATACCGCTTTTTTCATTGAATTCCCTCCAGTTTATGCAGCTGAATCTGAAATCTGACCGGCAGACGCTCTTTAATTATTGTATCAACAAGCCATTTTGTATCTGTGCCGTAAACAGGCGTAATCACAATTTCTGCAAGGCAGTTTCGATGCGCGGCCAAAACCTCGACCATATAGAAATAATCCGCTTCATCGCCGATAACAAATTTTACCGAGTCCGTTGCGCGCAGCGTATCTAAAAGCGCAAGGTCGGACACAACGCCCGATGAGGGGCATTTTACATCCATGCAAATTGACGCAAACGGCTTGCATTCCTCAAAGGAAATTGTGCCGTTTGTTTCTATATCAACTGCAATCCCCGCGCGGGAAAGAATTTCAAGAAGCGGCTGCAGGGCAGCTTTTTGCAAAAGCGGCTCTCCTCCGGTGATACAGACATATTTCAGCCCCGAATTCGCAATTTCAGCCACGATTTCATCAACGCTTTTTTCCGCGCCCGCCTCAAAAGAATACGCTGTATCACACCAGGCGCAGCGCAGATTACAGCCGGAAAGCCGCAAAAAGAAGCACGGTTTGCCCTGATTTATTCCCTCGCCCTGCAGGCTTGCAAAGGTTTCGGTGACTTTCATTGCCCGACCTCGGCGAAACTGCCTTCCGACTCCCAGACGCGGATTTTTACGACTTTTGCATCCAGATTGTTTTCTTTTGCAAAAATATTGAGCCGGTCTCGTATGTCTTCTGCTATTAACTCGCTTGTCGGGTCTCCGTTGGTTAAAACCGGCTGCTGAAACGGCGCGACTGCTAAAACCATCGGGTCGTCTTTATTGAGAATTATCTGGTGGTCATAGATATCGACAATCTGTTTTATGCTGTTATAATCAATGAGAATCTTGGATTTTTCCTCGATTTCACCTGTCATCCAGACCTCGATTGTCCAGCGGTGACCGTGAAGACGCGAGCATTTGCCGCAATAATGCATCAGGCGGTGAGCTGCATCAAAATGTGTTTCCTTGTAAATTGTTGTGGGCATGTCAGAAATAATATTGGGTGTCACAGCCAATAAACACCATGCCTTGAAGCACACAATACAGAAACATTTAATCTATAAAACACCAATTATCATTATATGAAAAAATCATTCGTAGTAATGAGCAGCGTCTTAGCTGTTCTTCTGCTGCTCGCGCTCTTTGTAAGCAGCGCTGCAGCCCTTACTGTCTATGTGGATTCCAACCCGAGCGGTGCCACTGTAACATACCGGTGGTCCGGTATGAACATTGATACCACCACTACGCCCGGTTCAATCGACATCGATGAAGACAGCCCTGCCTATGGTGAATCGGCTACCGTTATTTTCTCCAAAGCGGGCTACAATTCCTACTATGCCTATATCAAGGCAAGCGACTTTGACGGTTACAGAAAGTACATCGAAGGCGTCACGCTCGAGCCTATCTCAACGACCGGAACGCTTACCCTGACCTCAAGCCCGAGCGGCGCAACTGTTTACATTGACGGCTCCTACTACGGAACCACGCCGCTTACTGTGGACTTATCCGCAGGAAGCCACAGAGTTTCCATGCAGAAGAGCGGCTATGACTCCTGGTCATCCACCGTATCCATCTCCAGCGGAGGAAGCAAGACGGTTACCGGCAACCTGGAAAAGATTGTAAGCACCGGTTATCTTTCCATTTCGTCTTCTCCAAGCGGAGCAACTGTGTTTATTGACGGCTCCTACCGCGGAACCACTCCGGTCAACCTGAGTCTTAACGAAGGTTCACACACTGTGAAACTGACGGCATCCGGCTACTCCCAGTACACCACCTCGGTTTATGTTTCCGGCGGCAGAACTTCAGTAGTCAGTGCGTCTATGAGTCCAAGCGTTGATTTAGGTTATGTGAATTTGAAAGCATCTCCGGCAGGAGCAGCAATTTACGTTGACGGCGTTTACCAGGCAACTGTTCCGTCAGTAACCGGCGTAACCTTAGGTCCGTTCACCACCGGAACCGCCCACACACTTCTCCTGACGGCAAACGGCTACCAGAGCGGTTCGACCTCCTTCACCCTTTCCGCAGGAGAAACAAAGACCATTACCATGAATCTTGTTGCCGAACAGGCAAAGACTGCAAACCTGTACGTCTCCTCATCGCCGACAGGAGCTGCAATCTACCTTGACAACGTCTACTATGGTATGACACCTGCAACCATCCCTGACATCACGACAGGTTCCCACATCCTGAAACTCCAGGCATCCGGCTACGCCGAGTGGCAGGAAGCAGTTACCCTTACTGCAGGACAGACACTTGAAAAATCCGTTTCCATGTCTCCGAGCGTCGCACCGACTGCTCCGGCAAGAACACCCGCACCGGTCTTTGGTCTGATTGCAGGTCTTGGCGCTGCAGCGGTTCTCCTTCTCAGGAGAAAATAACTCCTTTTTTTGCTAAGAAAATGTCACTGTTGAGTGACATGCTATTCAATGTGTATCAATAAACTTAAAAGATATAATCTGGTGTGAAGTCTTTACCCTTCCGCAGTTGCGTGAGTTATATGAAGAGTTCATCCCGGTGAATCAGACGTTGATTAGCCGGCGGTAAATGTCTTGAAGCACGCCATACAGAAACATTTAATTTATTAAACACCTATTATGTAGTATATGAAAAAATCACTTGTAGTAATAAGCAGTATGCTTGCTGTTCTTCTTCTGCTCACTGTCTTTGCAGGAAGCGCAGCAGCAGCACTTGGAGGGGAAACATTTACCGTCTATGTGAGCACAAATCCAAGCGGTGCAACTGCAACATACGTTGCAACCGGTGAAACCATCACCACTCCGGGGTCATTTGTAATTCACTCGGGAACCCAGTACTATGGAGTCGCAAGCCAGATTGTCATCACGAAAAACGGTTACTACCCGTACTATGCGACCGTCAAAGCAAGCGACTTTAACAATGATCCGCCGAGAAAGTACATCGAAGGCGTCACGCTTGAACCAATCTCGACAACCGGAACGCTTACTCTGACCTCAAGCCCGAGCGGTGCAGCCGTTTATATTGACGGCTCCTATTATGGAACCACGCCGCTTACTGTGGAACTTTCGGCAGGAAGCCACCGTGTTTCCATGCAGAAGAGCGGCTATGACTCCTGGTCATCCACCGTATCCATCTCCAGCGGAGGAAGCAAGACGGTTACCGGCAACCTGGAAAAGATTGTAAGCACCGGTTATCTTTCCATTTCGTCTTCTCCAAGCGGAGCAACTGTGTTTATTGACGGTTCCTACCGCGGAATCACACCGGCCAGTCTGACTCTTAATGAAGGTTCGCACACCGTGAAACTGACTGCATCCGGCTACTCTGAGTACACCACCTCGGTCTATGTCGCAGGAGGCAGAACTTCGGTAGTTACTGCGTCTATGAGTCCAAGTGTTCAGCTTGGCTACGTGAACCTGAAAGCATCTCCGGCAGGCGCATCCATTTACGTTGACGGTGTTTACCAGGCAACTGTTCCGGCAGTTAGCGGTGTAACCTTAGGTCCGTTCGCCACCGGAACCGCCCACACCCTTCTCCTGACTGCAAACGGCTACCAGAGCGGTTCAACCTCATTCACCCTTTCCGCAGGAGAAACAAAAACCATTACCATGAATCTTGCTGCCGAACAGGCAAAGACTGCAAACCTGTATGTCTCCTCATCGCCGACAGGAGCCGCAATCTACCTTGACAATGTCTATTATGGCATGACACCTGCAACCATCCCTGACATTACCACGGGTTCCCACATCCTGAAACTCCAGGCATCCGGCTACGCCGAGTGGCAGGAAGCAGTTACGCTTACTGCAGGACAGACACTTGAAAAATCCGTTTCCATGTCTCCAAGCGTCGCACCGACTGTTCCGGCAAGAACACCCGCCCCGGTCTTTGGTCTGATTGCAGGTCTTGGCGCTGCAGCGGTTCTCCTTTTCAGGAGAAAATAAATTCTTTTTTAGAAACATTTAACCGTTTTTGCATCTACTATTATGTAGATGAAACATATCCTTATCTCAATACTGTTTGCCGCAATTATCATTTGCGCAGTTGCCTGCACACCCGGGGCGGCAGCGACAGGAACGCTTACTGTGTCGGTAACTCCTGCAAATGCCATAGTGTATGTGGATGGAACCGGCACGTCTACTCCGGTTGAACTGGAAGAAGGAACGCACAATCTGTATGTTATGCGCACCGGCTATTCCACCTATCAGAGTACGGTAACTATCCATGCGGGAGAGACTACTGCAGTATCGGTGGTACTGAAGAAAAAGACCGGTGATTCAGCAACCGAGACGCCGACTGAACAAATCTCGGCGGATATTTCCGGCAACGTTGTTCTCATGCCGGACCATGAAAAATATCCGGCTGATACCGAATACGGTATTGTAAAACTTGCGTCGTCACCTTCCGGAATTTCAGTGTATGTGGATAACGTCTATGTATCGAATACTCCGTTTGATTTGAAACTGCCGGCGGGAAAACACACCATTTCCATGAAAAACGACAGCTACGGAGAATGGATGCGTGATGTAACGGTTGTCTTTTCCAAAACCGTATCGGTGTATGCGCAGTTAAGTCCGGAAACCAATAAGGGGTACCTTTCGGTTATTTCCGAACCGGAAGGGGCAAAAGTCTATGTCGACGGCAAATACAGCGGGGAAACGCCGCTGACGCTTTCTGTATCGACAGGTACCCATCAGATTCGTCTTGATTTGAGCGGATATGAGTCCTATTCTTCCTCGGCTCATGTCCAGGCACAAAAAACAACGCAGGTGTCTGCAAATCTTGAAAAAACCGTAAAATACGGTTATGTGTATGTGAAAAGCGTTCCAACAGATGCCGGGGTATATCTGGACGGGGCATATCTTGGCACAACCAGTGATGAAAAATATGTAAAATCAGGTCCGCTTGAAGCCGAAACAGAGCATTTCCTGTATGTAGAAAAAGAAGGCTATGAAAGCGGGTTTGAATCTTTCACTGCGGCGGCGGATGTGACAAAAACCGTTACGGTAACGCTTTTTGAAAAACAGCCCGAGTCCGGTTATGTTTCCGTCACCACCATTCCGGCGGGTGCCGGTGTGTATATTGATGAAAAATTCTGTGGATATGCGCCTGTTTCAGAAATTGCGGTATCGCCGGGTGCGCATTCTCTGAAAGTTGCCTGTGACGGGTATACTGATGTGGAAGAAACGCTTCTTATCGGCGAGGGGACAAGTATAAACAAGACGGTGTCTTTAGCCGCTGCGCCGGTGGCGACAACTGAAATTCCCTATACGCCGGTGCCGCTTGCTGGAATTCTTGCAGGGATTGCGGTTGTTTGTCTTGTTTTAAGAAAATAACCTTTTTTATATCATCGCTTTAATGAATGCAAATACGCCGAACATATCAAGTGCTATCATTACCATCAGGAAAGCAAAAATCCTGCGAAGCGCACGTTCCGGTATTTTTCCGTGCAAAACACGCGATGAAAAAACGGCTGACGGAATGGATGAAATAATAAACGCAAGCCACATAGGCAGAGCAATAAATCCGACCGAGAAAATGCCATAAACCGACAAATCAACACCGATTCCGGCACCGGAGATACTATATGCGCAAACACCTCCGAGTGTAATGAAAGCAATTGCAAAAGACGATGTCCCTATCGCCCGCCTCATGGAAAATTTTCCCAGAATTGATAAAACCGGCACAATCAGAGCGCTGCCCCCGACACCAAGCATACCGGAAAGAAATCCGGCAGCCGAACCGGCAAAGATGCAGGGAACTGGTTTCATTTCCGTATTTTCACCCGCGTGTGCTTTGCTTTTTGAAATCATCTTTACCGCAGCAAGTACCAGCAGACAGCCGAATAAAATTTCAAGCACCCTTACCGGAATATGTTCTGCGCAAAAGACTCCTGCAAAACTCATTGCTGCCCCTGTGATTCCTATAATAACTGCATTTTTCATTGAAACATTACCCTGTCTCAGATGAGAGAGAGACCCTGCGAGAACCGTCGGGAAAACACAGGCAAGACTGGTGCCGAATGCAGCTAAAAGTGCCGTATCTTGCGGCACTCCGCATTCCTGCAGCATAAAAAAGACCGCCGGCACGCAGATAAATCCGCCGCCGACACCAAGCAGCCCGGAAAGAAAACCGGTTACCAGCCCGGCACAGAGTAAAAAGATGATGACAAAAAGCTCCATTACAAGGCAGCCTCCGCAGATTTTGCACAAAGCGCAGTGAAGATACCCGTTTTCTGAATGACTTTGTATTCTGCGCGCTGTGCCATAGTATAATAGTAGTAGGTGCGGAAGATACATGTAGGTTTCGACAGAGGGTGCAAAATTGCAGTCCGTGTCTGTGCTGATATTAGGTTTAGCCTGCCTTTTTTAGAGCAGCGCCCTGATAAAGTCAAATACTTCAAACATATCAAGTGCAATTACCACCATCAGTACAAAGAAAATCCCGCGAAGCACACGGTCCGGCAGTTTTCCGCCCAGAACCCGCGATGAAAAAACAGCCGCCGGAATGGACGAAAGAATAAAAACAAGCCACATGGAAAGAGCAATAAATCCAATGGAGAAAATGCCGTACGGCGATAAATCGACATCTGCTGCTGTTCCGTTCAGAAGATATGCACAGACACCGCCGAACGTAACGAACGCTATTGCAAAAGACGATGTCCCGATAGCCCGTTTCATGGGGAATTTTCCCCAAAGCGACAGAAGCGGCACAAGAAGAATGCCGCCGCCGACCCCCAGAAGACCGGAAATAAATCCGGCTGCAGAACCCATGCATACACAGGGAACCGGCTTCATTTCGGTATTTTCACCAGGATGCGTTCTGCCTTTTATTACCATTCTCACCGCTGCAAACAGCAGCAGACAGCCGAATAAAATTTCAAGCACTCTGACATGAATCAGTTCAGCACAAAACGCCCCTGCAAAACTTACCGCCGCACCGGCACAACCTAAAACTGCTGCATTTTTCAGCGAAACATGACCCTGTCTTATATGCGATATCGAGCCTGCAAGCACAGTCGGGAACGCACAGGCAAGACTTGTGCCGAATGCAGCCAGAAGTGCTGTCTCTTCCGGCACGCCCGATTCGGTGAGTGCGAAATAAAGCGTTGGCACACAAATAACTCCTCCCCCGACACCAAGCAGACCCGAAAGCATACCGGTTACAATTCCGGCGCAGATTATAAAGAGAATGATGAATAATTCCATCAGGGAATTATCTCCGCTCCGTTGTAGCGCGTGTGGGCAAACGCAGCAAGCGAAAGCCTGCCGCTGTCTATCATTTTCCAAATCCGGGGCAGATTTGCACAGAGTGCGTCGTGAAGCGCCCGCACGGTATTGCAGACCAGTTTATACTCATCCTTCCACGGCCGCACAATGTTTGAATACAGACACCTGCCCCCGCAAAAATCGTATAAATCGCAGGATATACAAGGCTCGCCGATAGGAATTTCCGGCAGATTAAGGGGATCTGCATCGCGGATGTGTCCGGCATAATAATCTGCCATTCCAACCATAATCGGGCATGGGGAAATGAATCCGTTGGTCATAATGCTGTAATTGACATAGCCCGAACCGCAGCGAAGCCGTGCTTTTTGTCCGCGCAAAAGGTCTTCGGTGGTCGACAAAAACGGATACCATTTGGGCACCGCCCCGGTTTTTTCAATGCGGGTTACCCACTCGTCAACCAGTTTTGCTATCCCCTCGTTGTATTTCACACTCCATTCTGCAAACCGCCGGTGCGAAAAGTCACCGGTGAAATCCGCGTCCATCTGCCAGTGAATTGAGGTGAAATAATTTGCAAGATGCGTTACCGCTGCAAAAATATCCGTGTCTTCTGCCACGGTCATCCGGGCAATTAATTCCCCGGCAAAACCGTTTGCTTTGATGAAATCCGCGGTTGAGCGGACTATGTCATATATGCCCGCACCCCGGTGTCCGTCGGTTAATTCTCTATCGCCGTCGATGGAGATAAGAATTGTCTCAAACCGGTTGGTGTATTCTTTTGGCAGCGCTTTTAAAAAGACGCCGTTTGTCTGCAGCATAAAGCGTTTTACCGGGGCATTGTTCATAACTTCCTTTACAAATTCCGGACACATCAAAGGCTCCCCGCCGATAAATGTCAGAACTGCGTTCGGGTCGCGTGCGAGGAATGCATAGAGTTCTTTCTTAGACGAGGAGAAATTTTCCGTAATGGTTTCGTCAATGGTTCCGGGCGAACCGCCCGGCTCGTCTTCTTCGTCAAACATTTTTGCCCGGCAGTAGGAGCAGCAGAGATTGCAGTCGTCGGTTACGATTAGGTGAAAGAACATTAGTTTATGGTCATGCCGTTTTCTTCGGCGATGCCCAGATAGGTGTCTCTTACATATTCGGCCTGTTTTCTTGTCATGCCGTAGGTGTTGAACTTCCAGATTTTAGTGGCACCCGGGATAATGCCGGTAATTCCTTTCTTGGAAAGGGCGCTTGAGAGGAAATAGCCCCGCTTTTTGTGCGTCTGGGCAACGACATCAAAGGACTGTGTTGTGTCAACGCGGGTAAGCGTGTGTTTGCGCGGGTATTCGGAGAGAATCTTTGTTCCTTCGATGGATTTGAGCGCGTCTACGATGAGCTTTGAGTTTGCCAGTTCTTCGTCGAAGTGGTTGACACGTTCCTTTACCGCCGGGAAGGATGCAAGCAGCCCCACAATCGGCGCGCCCATGAGCGAGCAGCCGAGAATGCCGACTTCTTTGATGCCGAAGCGGCGTCCGGACAAGTCGCCTTCTATCTGCGTGGTTCTAAATACCTCTTCGGCGCGCTCTTCGGTGGCTGCAAGAATGCCAGACGGCGCCGGGGCTGCCATGCTTTTGTGTCCGGAGCCGACGACAAAATCAACGCCCAAGTCTTTGCCGTTTACCGGTAAAATGCCCACGGTGTAGACGCCGTTGTAAAGGACGGGGATGTCATACTGGTGTGCGACTCTGGCGATTGCTTTTACGTCATGGAAGTTGCCGAACTGGTAGTCTACATGGTCGATGTAGAGGAGTTTGGGCGAGCGTCCGAATTCGCGGGTGACATCTTCGATGCGCTGGGCTGTTGCTTCTGCGGTGATATGGTTGTCGGCGGATTTGGGGATTTCGCGCACAATTCCTTTCTGGATTTCGACAGAGAGATATGAGGTATAGTGTGCAAGGCCGCCGATTAATACGGGGTCGCCTTTTTCGACATAGGTTCCTGCAACCTGCTGGAATGCGCGGCGGGCTCCGGGGACGGTGCGGGCTGCATCCATTCCGACAAAATTTGCCAGGTCAACGTGAAAGTCCTGCAGGGGCGGGTTGGTGATGTAGTCGAGGCGGAAGGGTTTTCTGCAGTTGTCGCAGACGGAGTAGCCGTCTCCCCATGCAATGAGCGCTTTCATTGCTTCGGGGGTAAGGCGGCCTCCGACCTGGATGGGGTCAAGGTTGATGGAGACTTCGTCGCGGTTGCGTGCGTCAATGTTGCCGCAGCATTTCATAGGAGTTCACTCTCCAGAATATCGAGTTGTTTGCGAATCGATGCTATATATTTGGCGGCTTTTTCTTTCTGGGTGTCGTCGAGTTTGTGGTCGGGGGCGGTTACTCTCAGGAGTTGTTTGATGTCGCAGAAGGTAAACATCCCCTGGAAAACTGCGTCTGCTGCTCGCTGTGGCATAATGTATAATAGGTGGGTGCGGAAAATAAATGTAGGTTTCGATAGGGTGCGGGGGGTAAGAAATTTAGTAACTATTCACCACGGATAAATAAACTGTCCAAATACACACTATACGAAAAAGAGATAATGACAGAAAACCAATATTTACCTGTTATAGGAGAGAAAATGGCACAACCAATATCATTAGGACTGGTCCTCGAAGGAGAAGCAGCAAAACGCTTTGAAGAATATGAAGCAAATCCTGTATTCACCCAAAAAGGTCTTGATCTCATTCGTGAAGTAAAAGAAGAACTCAAAGCAGAAGGATTTGTTGAATAACCTGCACATGAATTTAGATATACACGAATATCAAATTCTTCCCCTCTCTGCAGAAATTAACCTTGCTTCATTTAACTGCGGCGATGAAGATTTGAATGATTATATCTGCAATGATGCGCTGCATAATCAAAACAACTGGGTGTCGGCAACCAAAGTACTTCTTGACAAAACTAACACAGTAGTTGGTTTTTATACAATTGTACCCGACACACTCCATAAAGGAAGAATCGACCTCTCGGATAAACTGCAGGGATACCCGTATATGAAATATCCTGCAATAAAACTTGCCCGTCTTGCAGTTGATAAAAAGTATCAGCACCGCGGAATTGGAAAACTGCTCATGAAAGCGTTTTTTAAAGAAACGCGTCAGTTAATTCCGCATGAAGGAGGGAGATTCATTACTGTTGATGCAAAAAATACTGCGCGTGGATTTTATGAACAATATGGATTCGTTCAGGCTCTTCCACATCAGCAATCAGATATTGTCCCCATGTACCTCGATTTCTATAAATTCTACAACCAGTAATATTTGCGGAGATAAGAATCATTACAACCCGGGATTTACTCTCTGAAAACAGGTGAGTCAACCCATTACCATTATTTGCAATATGTTTTGCGATTAAAATTGTGCGGAGATGACTGTCTAAAGTGGGGGAGAGATTTTTTTGGACAGAGGCGGTGAATAGTCACTTTTTTCTTTTCCGGCGTACTTTATCTGTCTTGTTCTTTCGGTTTGAATCATCAGGAATTCCTTGTGAGCTGCTTTTTTTAGGGCGTTTGTCTTTTTTGCAGCTGTTGTTTAGGTGAGGATGATGTTTTTGCCGCGCGTCATGTTGCGTCACATTGCATGTGACGCAGAAAATCCTGCGCAAATCGCATTTCCCGACAAATCAACGCATTATTTCAGGATTTGTTTTTCTGCGGCAGGTTTGGGAAATTTCAGCCGCGTACAAAATTATTGCGGGTGAGCTTTGGTTTTCGGTACGTGCGTAACTAAAGCGGAAAATGGCGGTTTGGTATGGTTTGTTATCATTATTTCCGGCTTACAGATTATCCAGTATCAGATGAATCATATCTGCATCCAGTTTTTCAAAGGCAAAACATTTCTTTCCCAAATCTTTCAATGATGCTCCGAAATGATACAAAACAGATTTATCTATTATTAAAAACCTGTCATGCATTTTTGTCGTGTACTTTATAGTAAGTTTTGGATACTGCTGATTGAATTTCTCTGAGTTACTGCAAGGTCGCCTTTGCGTACAGTCATGAGCATGTATATGCCTTGTTCGGTGAATACGCAGGGGGAGGTATCTGCTTTTGGGGTTTATGTTTGCGGTCAAAAATTTTGACCGCAAATATGCTGTTTCTTCTTCGGTCAGCCGGAACATGAAGTCTTCGTCACCGGTCTGATATGAAACAAAAATCGCCTGTCGTCCCCCCCCCCTCTCCGACACCCGCAAAATCTCACGCACAGCAAAAATAGTCAAAATGCTGCACTGCCTTGAGGCGGTTCGCCGAAAGGTTGAGCACGGTTTTTCCGTGCGATTCTGCACTCCCCCCTAAATCTTGCTCCGTTTGGCGAGATAAGCAATATTTCATTAGCAGCATTAGCAGCATTTCAAAAAAACATTAGCAGCATCAGCAATCTTTCCTCTGAAAAAACAAAAGCAGCTATTCATGTGCGACACGAGGCTGTAAACAAGAATTGCTAATGAGAAAAAGCTACCCATTCCAGTTGGGGTAATCCTACTGTGACATGCGCGTTTGGTAACGAAC
>DALTWG010000013.1 GCA_029987245.1 Methanocorpusculum sp.
ATTCATTATAGGAGTTAGGACAATTTCAATTTTACAGACAATTAGTTACACTATCTTAAATACATTTGCGCAAAATGGCATCATACGTCCGAAATACCTCTCCCTCATCCGGAAATATCTGAACTTCCATGAAATAATCGTTCTCAACGGCATACGGCGGTGTGGAAAGACAACTCTTCTTCTTCAGACCGTGCAGGAACTATTAGCCGTGTACATGAATGCCCGGAATCAATTCTTTTTGTAAACTGTGACGAGCCGCTGTTTCATGAAATTGAGCACCCTCTCGAAACAATCCTTGAAACCTACCGGACGGAAATCTATGCAAATCCGGATGCAGTCCAGATATTTGATGAAATACAAAGTATACACGGCTGGGAATCGGTAATAAAATCCTGGTACGACTGCAAAACATACACCATTCTTCTCTCCGGTTCTTCTTCAGCGTTGCTGAATGCGAACCTTTCCCGGCTTATTGCCGGCAGGTATCTACCGGTTTCGGTGTATCCGCCGGATTTTGCCGAGTTTCTTTCGATTAAAAATATCCCGGTCGAAACAAAACCGCTGAAATTTTCTGCCAAACGCTTTACCTACCTGCAGGAACTGAAAAAATATATGGAGACCGGCGGATTTCCGGGAGTGGTAAAAATGACGGGGGTGCTTGAAACACCGGAACAAACCATCGGCGCGGAACTTTTAGCCGGTTATTATCACAGTATTATGTATCGGGACATCGAAGGAAATCACCCAATCAGAAATCCTGCCGCGCTCCATGAATTAACCGAATATCTTCTTGCCAATATTGCAGTGCCGTTTTCCTATCAGAGGCTCGCAAAAACGTTCGGTCTTGAAGCAGGAACCGTAAAAGAGTATCTGTCGTTTGCAAAGGAGGCGTTTTTGATGTATGAGGTACGGCAGTTTAGTTATTCGCTGAAAACTCAGGCGGCAGCGCAGAAAAAAATCTATGCAGCCGATACAGGTATGCGCAATTCCGTTGCGTTTTCCTTTTCAAGAGACGAAGGGCGGCTTGTGGAAAATATCGTCTTCCTTTCTTTTCTTTCCTCCGGATTTGAGCCGTATTTCTGGAAGAGGGGGGGGGAAGGGAACAGAGATTGATTTCGTCTGCAAATGCCGTGATTCATCGCTTTTGCTGGTAAATGTCAGTTATACTGATGACATAAATTCGCGGGAAACAAAAGGATTTGCCGCGTTTCAGGAAGCGTTTGGCGGGAGCGACACACAATGTCTGATTCTGATGAAGAATCTGGAAAAGACGCAAGAGGAGATTACATATATTCCGGTCTGGAAATGGCTTCTGACTGGTTCAGAGAAAACAGGTCTGTGAGATATTTTTGCGTACATACGCATAAATATTTCAATCTCCAAAAATAAGAAAATGTTAGTCCCCGAGAACAAGTTTTGTCAGTTCAAGCGGCATCAGATATTTGCCGTCCTTGTATGCGCGCATATTGCCGCCGGAAATCTCATCGATTAAAATTACTTTTCCGTCAACCTTGCCGAACTCGAACTTAATATCATAGAGGTCAATGCCCTTTTCCTTGAGCGTGTCTTTCATGATAGTTGCAATTTTCTGCGTTGCAGCTTTGAGTTCCTCATATTCCGCGCCCGTCATAACTCCGAGATACTCCAGAGCATCCTTGGTTACCGGCGGGTCTTCGCGCGCATCGTCTTTGAACGTAGTCTCGACAAATGCCGGAAGTTCTGCGCCCTCTTTTACATAGTCGCCGTATCTTCTGAAGAAACTGCCCACCGCGCGGAACCGGCAGATAACTTCAAGACCCTTGCCGAACGGTTTTGCCGGAATCACCGTCATAGTGGCCTTTTCGATATCAGCATCGATAAAATGCGTTGCAACACCTTTGGCGTTCAGAATATCCATGAAGTATTTGGTTAAGCGAAGCCCCGCGCGCCCCGCGCCCTCGATTTTCAGACCGACCGTGTTCATACCCGGGTCAAAAACGCCGTCTGCACCCGTGCAGTCGTCTTTAAACTGAAGTAAATACTTCCCGTTGTCAAGTGCAAATACGTCCTTGGTTTTACCAGTGTACACTAATTTCATGTAGTATATGTTGCATATAATAGGGTATATTTTTTTTGTAACTAACAGGAAAAAAGGGAACGCCCGTTAAAGGGCATTCACTAATGATTTCCGGGTAACCAGACCGATAATCTTTCCGTCTTCTTCAACCGGCACCGTGCTGATGTTTTTCTTTGTCATCAAAGAAACAACCTCGGAAACCGGCGTTGAAACAGGAACACTCATAATCGGGCTGGACATAATATCAGCTGCTACCACATTGCGCAGTGCATTTTCAAAGTGCTTATCGATTTCACTCTTCATTTTCACAAGCACCTTTGCAACATCGGTTTCAGTGACGATACCTGCTGCTTTGTTGTTTTCCATCACAATAAAGCGTGTGGAACCGTTATTCGTCATACGGCGGTGAAGCTGCACAACCCGGTCTTCGGGGGTAATGCGCGGGGCAAGTTCGATGAGATTTTCAAGTTTTCCCTCAGGTGCCATTACTTTTAACAAATCGCCTTTGGTGACCTGACCGATAAGCCTGTGTTCCTCATCCCAGACAACAACAATCTTGTATCTCTGCAGGAGCGGAACGAGAATGTCCACTTCCTGGTCCTGATAAACCGATGTAAAGTCCTCTTTTGATACGGTCGCAACACGAATCTGCGATGCCGGGATATTTCCTGTCTTTTTGCTGCCCATTTTTTCCGCAATCGTACGCCGGGATGCGGTACCGACAACGACATGGTCATTGGTAACCACAATCGGGTCGATTCCGGCCTCAAGCATCTTTGCAAGAGCCTCCGGAATCAGGGCGGATTTGGCAATCGAGACAGGTTTGGACATTACATCTTTTACCAACAATTTTTGAGACATATTTTTTATCCTCCGTTAAGGATTTTGCATTCAACTTTCAGATGCCGGCGTTTTGTATCTGCAGTCCGTTTCTGCAGTATGCCGGGGAAAAGCACCAGAAGAATCGCGCAGGGTTTTTTTCAGGCGTCTTGTGGTGCGGTTTTTTATCCCTTATTCTGCTGCGAGTGCGCGCACCAGGTCAAATTCGGTAATGATACCGGCAAGTTTTCCCTTTTCCATTACCGGGAAGGCGCCGATACCATTTTTGAGCATCAGATCAGCCGCCTCGCTTACAGTTGCATCGGCTGAAAGGGTCTTGATGTCTGCCGCGGTCATTACATCGCGGACCGGCAGATTAAGAACCTCGTCAATGGTTCCTTTCTGCATATCGGCAAAGACTCTTCCCTTTCCGATATAACTCATGACATCAGTCGCAGTAATCATGCCGATTAACAACCCGTCTTTTACCACCGGGAATCTGCGGTAGCCGTGCTCAACAATCTGGCGCGTTACCTTGCTTAACGGCACGTCCGGTGAAATCACCTTCGGATTTTTCGTCATGACTGCGCGTACTTTGGTGGTGTTTTCGGTTGCGGCCAGAACTTTGATAATATCATATTCGGTGATAATGCCGCACAGCGTCCCGTTGGATTTTACGATGGGAAATCCTCCGTGCCCGGTTTTAATCAACTGCAGTGCTGCTTCTTTTATGGTTGTTGTTTCCGGGAGCGCAACAACGTTTTCCGACATGATTTCTCTCAGGCTGTCATTTAAGGCTTTCAGGAGATTTCCTTTGTGCTTCTGCGCAACCAGATTGTAGCGTGAGCCGCCCCCAAGTAAATCAACAACATCGGTGAGCGTCACAAGGCCGAGGAGTTTGCCGGTTCCGGCATCAGTTATCGGGAGTCTTCTGAAATTGTGTCTGCTCATCATCTGAACACCTTCAATGATACGCATAGTGAGTGGAACCGAGATTACATCTTTTGTTGCGATATCAATGACTTTCTGTCCGGATGATGAGTTTTTAGCTGCCATGTATTTCTTTCCTAATCGCGCACTCTTTTGGCGGATAACAAAATATGGTGTTTACTTACTTAAATGGTTTCGCATACGTTGCCTTCTGAATGAAAGAGGGTACAAAAAAGATAAAAAGAAAAGGACCGCCCGCCCTTAAATCATCTTACGCACGGTTGCAATTTCGAAACACGTACCCGGGCTGATAGTGACGTTGAATGCGACCAGGTCCTTTGCAGACATAGTCGGCAGAATACCAGGACATTTCTCTAAAAGCATAACACGCTGACGGGAGGATTCTCCGGTCCATTTCAGGTGCATGATAACATCCATGCAGTCCTTTAACTCCGCCTCGCGCTCGGGCGAGAGCACACCTTCGCCAAGGAGGAAGACAAGATTAACCCCCTGCTTTTTTGCACCGCGCGTAACACCGTACAAAAGCATCAGGAACTTGGACCATTCCGCATCTTCATGGAAGAACGGCAAATATGCGGTGATTGAATCAATAAAGACCGTGCAGTTCGGCTTTACACTGATTAACCGGTAGGCGACGTTGGTAAATCCGCCGAAATCATCGGTTGTTCTCGATTTTAAGACATATCTCTCCTTGTCTTCATACCAGTCGCGCGGAAGACCTGAGCGTGCAAAGAATAAATCCGCGGAGTCAATGAATGTGACCAGTTTTTCAAATTCCTCAACGGATTCACGTTCGTCTTCAAATAAGTGAAACTGCATCTGCAGACGCTCATAGAACGTGTCTTTGGTCATTTTCGGGGAAATATAGTATGCGCGTCTCTGTTTCACCGCGTTTGCCGACTGCTTTGTATTTGCGGCAACGGCGCGGAAGAAATTTACCGCCGAGGTTTGCATCATTTCCTGACCTCCCGCGCCGTATTCGGAAACAAGAAGGATGGTGGAACCGGCAACGTAGCCGCCTCCCATGACATTATCAATGGACGGGATAAAGGAAGGGATACGTGCTCCTATCTGCGTAGTCATATTACTGTAACTATTTGATATACAATCAGATATAACTATCTCTAAGAGGAACAGTAACTCTAATACTATGTACGCCAAATAAGTAGTATCTATGGAATTAAACGGTGTTACAATAGACGATACGTATTCAGAGGCGTTTACCGTATGGGCCGCGCGTATTATTATTACGGCAGCCACCAAAAACTGGGCGTTTAAGGCGGCAACGGAAGCAACCGGTTTTGCTTCATCCACAATCCGCTGCCCGTGCGAGGCAGGCATCGAGGTCTATCTTCCGCCCAACGAAACTCCCGACCACCGGCCGGGCTATGCAATTTTAATCTGCTCGCGCAAAGCAGCGCTCAAAGAACAGGTGCTTTCGCGTATCTCGGATTGTGTGATGCCGGTGCCGACGGTGTCTGTATTCAACGGTCATATCGGCGATGATCTCATGCTTCCGGTAAAACTGCACTATTTCGGCGACAAGTTCGAAAAGAAGGTTAAAGTAGGCGATATTGACTGCTGGTCGATTCCGACAATGGGCGGCGATTTCATCATTGAAGAGGAGATTTCAGCAATCAAGGCGATTGCAGGCGGCAATTTCTTTGTGCTTGGCAAATCCCAGATGGCAGCACTTACGGCGGCTGACGTCGCAGTCGAGGCAATAAAGTCTGTTCCGGGCACCATTACGCCGTTCCCCGGCGGTGTTGTCTCATCCGGTTCGAAAGTAGGTTCCAAATTCTATAAGTTCATGACCGCATCCACGAATGAAAAATACTGCCCGACAATTCGTGACGCGGTTATTGCAAAAGGGCTCAAATCCAATGTTCCCGACGGAGTAAAAGCCGTCTATGAAATTGTGATTAACGGCGTGTCCGAGGAGGCAATTAAAGAGGCAATCCGTGCAGGCATTCAGGCAGCGGTTACAATTCCCGGCGTAAAAATGATTTCCGCAGGCAACTACGGCGGAAACTTAGGTCCGTACAAGTTCTATCTGAAAGACTGTATCTAATACTTTTTTACCGCGCGTAAAAAAGATGAAAAGAGGAAAGAAATTATTCGCCCAGTAATTTCTTCATTAAAGCAATAATCGTATCCTTATTGCCGAAGTTTTCAATAACCGCATATTCTGCGTCAATTTCGAAATCGAACTCTTCTTCCAGCTGCGAAACAATCTCAATCAGCTCAAACGAATCCAGCGTTCCATCTTCCATCATGTTCGGACCGTCATAGGTCAGAATTTTTTCATTGACGTTTGCAAGAACCTTTACTATTCTCTCTTCAGTATTCATACAGTAACATCCTGAAAACCGGACCTGAGTCCGGTTTAATTATGCCTTATCTTTTTATAACTCCTTGTATTTTAATCTGAGCATCGAACCCTCGTCAAGCGGCAGATAAATCGCACCATCGTTTGCGTCCGCCTTTGCTGCATCAACCTTGCTGTAGCGCACGATTTCGATGTCTTTTCCCTCGAGTTTTGTTCTCATCTTCGGGAAAATATCATTAGGCCCGTAGTCAGTGCTGCGCAGAAGCCGATAGATGTAGACCGGGTCGTCTTCAAGGCTGAATACACCTTCAGCCGGCACCATCTTTGAGAAATACATCTTTCTGTTCGGCGGGAAAGTCTGATGCGTGACCTCGGCAGTACCGGTTAAGACCTTTTCGAAACACTCGACAAAGCCCTCATAGGCAATCTTCATCAGTGTGCCTGCAAGCGCGTATGCCTTCATATCGGCGGTGATTTCCGCCTTTTTCTGCACAATAATCGCGCCGTCGTCAACGCCCGGCGTTACATAATGCCAGGTAATACCCGTTTCGGACTCGCCCTCAAACATAGCCCAGGACGGCGCGTTGCGGCCCGGGAACTTCGGCAGAAGCGCGTTGTGGAAGTTGATAACCGTCGTATTTTCACGGTCGACAACCGCCGCCGGAAACAGATAGTTGTTGCTTGCAGAAATAATTAACAGCGGCTCGGTCACGCTTAAAAATTTCTCCGTAACCCTGTCTTTTTCCGGCAGGAGATTGTAGGGAATTCCTTCATCCGTGCAGATTTTATGCGTAATACTTACTGCATGCACCTCGTATTCAATGAATTCGAGTTCATAGCCGTACTTCTTTTCCAGTGACTTGACATAGGAAAGCACCTCGCCGGTAATCTTTCCGTAGCCGATGACGATTACTTTTTTAAAGAGACATTCACTCATTTTTCAGTTCCTCGATAAGACGCACCCGGTCGCATTTCCCGTTTGGCGTACGGGGAAGAGTGCGTTTGTGTATTTTTCCAGGCATCATATATGCCGGAATCAGCCGGGTCAGATTTTCTGCTACATCCCCGGGCGCTGCCTCTCCTTCAAAGAAAAGGACAATCCGGTTTTTTGTTTCGTCAAAGACGGTGCAGCAGGATGCGACACCCGGGACTGCGCCGCAGGTGGTGTCAATTTCACCCAGTTCTATGCGGTGACCCAGATATTTTATCTGAGCATCTTTTCGACAGTTATACATTAATTCACCGGACATATTAACTTTGCCTATATCACCCGTCCGGTAGATGATATCAGGCGTCTCTTTCAGCGGGTTTTGTACAAAGACTTCTGCTGTGCGCACCGGGTCACGATAGTAGCCTGGCGAAAGGCAGACGCCCCGCACACAGATTTCGCCGTCTTCGCCGGGCTGCGCCGCGCGGTTCCCGTTAAGCACAAACACCTCGCAGTTGTCGATTGCATGACCAATCGGGAGGCGCTCTTCGTCGGAAAATTCCCGGTCAATGATATAACAGGTGCAGGCATCGGTTATTTCTGTCGGGCCGTAAAGGTTTGCATACAGCACGTCCGGCAGATAGCGCCGCCATACATTGAGCTGTTTTACCGGCATCACCTCGCCGCAGAAAAGTACGCGGCGCAGCGTTTCGGAAAGGTCCACGTTTTTGAATGCCTTAAGCCGCGCGGGGCCGATGAGAGCAGAAGGCACCCAGAAGATGGTGGTGATTTTTTCCTCGCGCAGGTAGGAAAGCAGGCGCACCGGCTGGGCAAAAAGATTTGCCGGCACAACAACAAGGCGCGCGCCGGTCGCCATAGAGCAGTAGATATCCAGTATGGAGTTGTCAAAGAAAAACGGCGCCTGATTTGCAAATGAGTCTTCAGGCGTAAAGCTGAAGGTCTTTACCGCCCAGGTGATGTAGTTTATTACCGAGCGGTGGGTAATAGAGACACCTTTGGGCTCGCCGGTCGACCCGGAGGTAAACAGTACGTAGAGCAAATCCTCCGGGCAGGCGCCTTTCTGTGCTTCGTCTATAAGTCGGTCGCCGTCCGGGGTCGCTTCGCGTGAAATGTCATCTAAAAAAAGCAGCGGTACGCCGAATGCTGATGCCGCTGCTTCCAGGCGCCGCTCAGTGATTACAAGCGCGGGCTCTAAGACGGCAAGCATTTTGTCTATCCGCGCGTTGGGCTGGCTTGTATCGATAGGCGAGTAAAAGCAGCGGGCATAGGCAATTCCTGCAAACGAGATAAGTACGCGGGTGGATTTTTCAAGATACACGGCGACGGGTTTTTGCGTAATGCCGCGCTTTAGTATGGCGCCGGCAATAGCGCGGGCTGCGGTTTTGTATTCTGCCCAGGTTACGATGCCTGCGGTGTCCTGCAAGGCGGGGGCGTCTGGATATGCTGCTGCGGTTTTTTCAAGCCACTGAACCGTGCTGGTTATCATGGGTGTTAGTTAAGTAATGGTTGGTCAAAATATATCAAAATGTGGTTTTGGAAGGGACGACAGTTCAATATTTTTTATGCATTGCGCCGATTCTTCCAAAAGCAAATACACACACCCGCTTTTTTTCTTTATCGATTTTATAGATTGCAGTGTATGTCCTTCCAATATGCAGACGATATTTGTTTTCCCGTCCGGATAACTTCTCTTTATCTCCGTCGACACCAGGGTACGGATTTTTTGCAAGATCTTTTAATGCTGCATAACATATTGTATAATCGGCAGGCGGGAGAGCTTGTAATAACTCATTTGCTTTATCTAAAACGAATAATGCAAATACCACTGAATTACTCCAAGTTATGTCTTGATTTATACTGCCTGTCTACTTCATCCAGTGAAATATATCGATTATCAAAATCTTCTTCAGCTTTTTGTGCCTCTGCTTCAATCGCATCCAAATCCGTCTCATCGAGTACCGGGATATCAGACGGGATTTCGCGCAATATTACCGCAGATACTTCTTCTGTTCCAATCCGCCGTGAAATAAGTCGTTCATAAGCTGCATCTGAAAGCATTACGGTTTGCATATATTACAATTGATTTCAAACCATATCATATTTTTCACTTGAGAAAAGAAAACGCTGCGCTCTTTTTCACCAAGCACAATCCAGCATGCTGTCCGCAGAAACTGCATTCCGCAAAAAAAGTATTTTATGCCTGCTTTGCCTTGTTAATCTCGGCAACCGTAAACGCATATTCAGCATCAACCGCCGCAAGCATATCTGTAATATCCACCTTCGGCGCAACACCGGGCCGCATCGTCTCGCATAAATCACTGGAAACTTTTGCAAGTTCCGTGAATCCCATATTTAATGAAATACCCTTCAGATTGTGAACAAACCGGAACGCATCCGGATAATTCTGCGCGGCCAGTGCCTCATGCATCTTATCATAATCAGGACTTTCCAGGAACTTGCCCAGATACTTTTCTATGCGCTCATCCTTCATCATGCGGGATAAAACACCCTCGTAATCGCCGTGAATCGCTGTATATAACTCTTTTACATTCATCATTATGTACCTCTCTCAAATCTTGCTGCAACAATAGTGTGTGACAACACCTCAAACTCCTCGCGGCACCCGGAGAAAGAATCAAGGATGACAGACGAGAACGCACCGCACTCGCCGTTCATTATCATATTATATGCCTGTTCACAGGAATAAGGTTTCTTATAGACGCGCTCGGCAACTAACGCATCATAGACATCCGCAACAGAAACAATCTGCGCCGAAATCGGAATCTCATCCCCTTTCAGCCCGTCAGGGTATCCGCTTCCGTCCGCACGCTCATGGTGATACCGGCATATCTCATACGCCGTTGTATAATACTCCTCGCCCCACATATTCTTCGCACTGTCAATAATCTCGCACCCTAGAATGGTGTGCGTTTTCATAATGGCAAACTCCTCCGGCGTAAATCGCCCGGGCTTATGCAAAATGGCATCGGAAATCATGATTTTACCCACATCATGCAGCGCACAGACGGAGACCATAATCTCGATTTTCCGCTCCGTCAGACCAAACTCCGGATGCTTTTGCATAACCTGCGTCGCAAGAGCCCGGGTGAACCCTTTGATTCTTCGCACATGCAAGCCTGTTTCCATACTCCGCGCTTCAACAAGGTCGCCCACAATCTCAATGATATTTTCATTGGTGCGAAGCAGGGCGGCATTTGCTTTCTGCAGCTCGTCCAGCTGCTCTGCAACTTTATTTTCCAGCAGGTCGCGGTAACCGAACCGCTCAAGCGCATTGGAAACCCGCATTTTAAGCAGTGCGGCATTAAACGGCTTGGGCACGAAATCAGCCACGCCATAATCAAGACAGCACAGCTCGGACTCCATTGAAGTGTCCCCGCTGATAATAAAGACCGGGATAGTGTCGGTAAGCCCCTGTTCTTTCATCAGACGCAGCACACCAAAGCCGTCGAGACGCGGCATCATTAAATCAAGAAACATCAAAGCAATGCGCCCGCTGTATTTTTCCAGCTCCTCCAGAGCCTGTATGCCGTCTTCTGCTTCAACGACCTGGAACTTTTCCGAGATAATGTCGGAAAGAATCTCCCGGTTCATTTCCACATCGTCGATGATTAAAGCAATGTTTTTCCCGGAGGCGGCAGGCTCGGCAAGTTTTTCCACTTCTGCAGCCAAAGGCTCTGAGACCTCGTTTACGCGGTATATTTTGTTGCAGCAGACTGTACAGTCTTTTCCGCTGCGTTTCCCGAGATACAGCTGGTTGTCTGCGGCGGAAACGATATCGTTTTTCAGCGTATCCATCGCAAACGAATAGGCCGCGCAGCCGGCCGTAATCGTAACGCGCCCGGATGAGATGTCATCGCGCGCGATGTTAGCGTTCCAGACCGCTTCATTGATTTTTTTGCCATGCTCAATGAGTTTTTCATCATCGGCTTCGGGGAGGATGATAATAAATTCCTCGCCGCCGTATCTGAATACATATTCGTCCCCGGTGCATTCTTTGGCGACGTTTTGCGAGACAATCGTTAAAACCTCGTCACCTCTTACATGGCTGTAGGTGTCGTTGTATTTTTTGAAATCATCTATATCGTAGAGTATCACGCCGATTTTGTCATAGACAGAGTTTTCGCGTATCCAGTCTATGTATTCGTTTAATGCGCGGCGGTTCAAAATCTGTGTCAGGGGGTCGATGTAGGACGCAGACATGAGGTTGTTGTTGCTGTTTTGCAGAGCCACAGTGTTTGCGCTTGTCAGAAGATACAGCCGGCGGACTAAAACATAGGCGCAGATAAACGCCGCGGTCATTACAACCTGTTCAAAGGGGTTGAAGACGGTTGCGCCGGGGACAAAAGGCAGTCCGGGAAGGAAGGAGAGGGTGACAAAGACGATGCCAAGGGCTATGGAGTGTCTTTTCTTATACATTGGCATAAGACTGACTATGATGGCGAAATAGGATACAAGGTAGATGCCGATGAAAGGCGACACTGCACCGGCAGCTTCTACATACATATTGCGGTTAATGGTGATGCCTGCGATAAAGCCGAAGATGATAAGGTAAAAGATAAAGAACGACCATGTCACTGAAGGTGAATCCGGTACCGGTTTTCTGCAGGCAAACACAATCATAGAGATCGCCGCTGCATCCATAATCAGAATAGATGTGATGCCGAGCGGGGTTAAGATATGGAAGATGCCTCCTGAAAGGTAATCTGCAGCAAGCCAGAAGGTGTTTACGCAGAGTATGACGATACAGGCGACTTTGATAAAAAAGAGGTTTTTTTCATTCATCACCGCTTCAAGGGTGCTGGTGCTGACAGGTTTTCTGCCCAGAACTTTTTCCGCATACGCTCTGAATTGTCTGTTTGCCGGCGAGGTATGCGGTTTGTCAAATACGGTGTCTGATTCCATAGCGCGGTGCGGTTACAAGATATGTAATTATATGTTGTGACCAGTATTTAATGTGCGCATAATGAACGAACAGAGAGGGACACTCCCAATATATCTGTTTTAATAACCGGCAGGACAAATGGTATAGTATGTATTTGTCACGAACATATAAACTGCGCTTTACACCGAAACGGTTCTGGTTCATCGGGGCTGCAATGTATTACCGGATGCAGCGTATTGATTTAACCGAAGAAATGCTTGCCGGGAACTGAAAGCTTACCTGCGTGCGCCTCACACATATAGGGTAGAAATCCCATGATACAGCTTATTCATAAAGAAAATCTCACCGGCGACGACTTAAACAGTTGTATGCAGCTGTTTTCCGTGTTAAAAACCGAAGAGCGGGGAGGCGGGCTTTACATAGAGGTCCTGGAATATGTGAAAAATCTCAAAGATTTAGAGTTCGACCGCTTTGATGTAACCGCTGTTATTTGCGGCGGCACTGCGGCTGAATTTACCCGGACAAAAAAATACGGTCTGTATTTCGGCGATGAAGATACGCCGCATATTATTTTTGACCAGACGCGTCCGGGAAAAATTTTTGTCAATGCGGGAGAGGCAACAACAGAAACGCCGGTTGTTGAGTTGGCGAAACTGGTCTGATTTTTTATTATTTCGGATAATATCTGCAGTCCGCGCCGCGGCACGCCGGATTTACTTTTGCATATTTGCAGACCGGTTTTTCCGGGAAGGCGAGGTTTACATCCAGATATCTGTTTAGAAAAGCCACAAGCTGCGCAAGACACGCATAGGCTGCCTCTTTGCAGCAGGGGTTGTCTGATTTGGGAATGGCAGCCATGCATTCCGCCATTTCCGCCTTGAATCTGCGTATCAGGAATTTATTTTCAAATTTCTGGTCCAAAAACGGCAGAACAATGCCAAACGTAATGCAGCATACCTGAACAATACCGCATTCGCTGCATTTTCTGCAGTTTGAAACCGGTATCTGGTCAATTTCCTTGGCAAAGAGTTTGAGTATCTTTTCGTTGGTGTGGTTGTCTTCAGGGATGCCTAATATATTTCCCAGCGCAAGAAGAACACAAAGCGGGACTGCTGCATAATGAATGCACCCCTGCATTCCGAAATCAGGCGAGTCGAGCAGTGTGTGAAATATCTCCCACGGATTTTTTGAGGCAATGCAGAAATACGGCTTCAGTTTTTCAAACGCGAACCTGCCGTAGCAGATGTCGCAAATTGAATGCCCGGCGCTGCAGCGGTACCAGCTCTCATATTCCTTTCCGCATAGTTCGCACACTCCGGTATGCGGCGTTTCTTCATGCACAACCTCACCCCGGCACGCCGGACATGATCCCAGTTCTTTCACGTAACTCATCCGTTCTTTTTGTTTTACTCTAGAAGGTGGCATTGAATAGTATAAAGTGTTGCTGTAATTATACACACCTTCCTCATTCGCAACACCTATATCATTTCAGGTTAGAATAATACAGCATGGATAAAACAGGTCTTGTTACATTCATTCTCGGGATTCTCTTCCTTATTGGCGGGGGATTTTTAATCTGGTTCTGGCTGCCCGAATTTATTGCATTCTTTATGGGCGGCGTTGGAATTGTACTTGCATTAATCGGTCTTGCGGCCGTTGTTCTCGGTGTTCTGATGATCAAAGAGTAGGCAGGACACTATTTTTTTATCAAAATCCGCGGTAAATGCAGACTTATGCGTAAGTTGAAAACAAAAAAAGAATATTAACTGAGCGGAATTGCCTCAAGCGCCGAGACAATCTCCCAGATTTTTGTACGCGCATACATTGGCATATTGGAGTCATTGCTCACCTCATCGATGCGCGATAATGCAGAGGCCGCACGCAGACTGACGGTTTTCTTTTCATCGGTCAGGATTTTTACCGTTTCATCTGCCGCACGGCGGATGTTTCTCGGGATTGTATTGTCTTCATTTAACACCTGCAGCATGTACACACACTGCTTAATCATTTCTTCCGGACTTGCCATATTTGTAAACCCTCCCCTAAAATGTGATAGTAGATTTGTTTTGAATTTACATAAATCCTATCCATTCATACTTTGAAAAATATATACTTCTACGACCAATATATAAGTACAGTATAGATATGTCACGCAAACCTGATGAAATAATGGCAGAATATCTGCTTACCGGAAATAAAATGCTGTCTGAGACCTGCAAAACGTGCGGCGCGCCCTTATTTGAGGTGAAAGGGAAAAAATACTGCGTTGTCTGCGCGGAAATGGAAACTGAAGCAAAGACCGCGGCACCGGCGCAAAAATCAACCCCGGCGCCGGAAAATATCCGCGTAATCGTCCCGGAATATGCAAAAGAAGCAGCAGCCGGCTCTGCAGCTGCAGAACCGACAGAACTTGGCGCAACACTTGATGCGCTGATAGCCGAATTCTGCCGCCGCGCGGCAGCAGAAACCGATGCCGGCGTCTGTCTGAAACTGATGGAATGTGTCAGAACTGCGGCCGAAGCTAAAATGATGCTGAATAGAAAATGAATGTAATTGGAATTGTTGGATATCCTGCAAGCGGAAAAGGCGAAGTATCGGCGATTGCAAAAAATAACGGTGTCCCTGTCGTTGTTATGGGTGATATGATACGGCGCGCGGTCCACGATGCGGGTCTTGAATTGACCGATGAAAACATCGGCAGTACGGCGCGCGCATTGCGGGCGCAATTAGGCATGGACGCCGTAGCAATGTTAACCGCGCGCGAAATAGAAAAAATAGACGCGCCGCTGGTAATTATCGACGGAATCCGCGGCGACGCCGAGGTAAAATACTTCAAATCCGTCTTTTTCGCCTTTACTCTTCTGCACATCGACGCCTGCTTTGCAACGCGCCTTTCGCGCATGCAGACGCGCGGCAGATCTGACGACACCAAAACGCCGGAAACACTGCGCGCGCGCGACGAACGCGAAGAGTCCTTCGGTCTTGCCCGCGCGATAGCGATGGCTGACGCGCGCATCGAAAATGAATCCACGCGAGAAGCCTTTGAAGAGAAAGTGCGCGCTTATTTCGGAGGCGCACAATGAAATTCTACTTTGCCTCCTCAAGCAAAGTCTGGGAAGACCCAAAATGGGTGGATGAAATCCCCGAAGCCGGCTTTGACGGCTGGGAGATTTCAGCCGACGGAAACTACCGCCTCGATACGCCAGAAACCCTTTCCGGCGTACGCAAAGCAATCGAGAAAAACGACCTTGCGGTTACGGTTCACGCGCCGTTCAGTGACCTGAATCCTGCATCCATCAATGTGCGCATCTGGGAGGAGACCGTGCAGCAGTTTGAACGATGCATTGAAGCGGCCGCGGAATTTACCGACACCGTGGTACTGCATCCGGGCTATTTATCGCCGGTCTCGCGCTATGATCCCGCGCCTGCCTGGACCGTGCATAAAAATGCGTGCGTAAGGCTTGGCGCCTGTGCAAAAGACGCAGGCGTGGTCGCGTGCCTGGAAAATATGCCGGCATTAGACGATTTTTTCTGCCGCGACCCCTATGAACTCGACGGCTTTACCGACGGCGTCGAAGGAATGAAAATGGTCTTTGACGTGGGGCATGCAAATACGAACGGAAACCTTTCTGATTTCATGAAACTCGTGCTCCCGAAGGCATATCATCTGCATATTCACGACAATAACGGTCGCCGCGACGACCACTTTCCCCTCGGGCGCGGTTCCATCAACTGGGATAAAATCATGCCGCAGATAGTGAAAAACTACCGCGGCAAAATAATCGTTGTCGAGGGCCGAAACCCCGAAGAAGGCAAAATCAGCCTTGCATTCCTGCAGGAGTGGTTCAGATGAGCGGCGAAACATTATTTGTGCATTTCCTCGGAACCGCCGGAGCTCTGCCAACGCCGAACAAAAATCCCTCCTGCATTATGATACGCCGCGGCTCCGATTGTCTTCTCTTCGACTGCGGCGAAGGCGCGCAGCAGCAGATGATGCGGCTTAAAACCGGATTTACAATTAACGCCATATTTGTCACGCATTTCCACGCGGACCATGATTTAGGCATCTTCGGCCTTATCGAGACAATGTCTTTTAACGGCCGCACGGAACCGCTTACTATCTACGGCCCGCGCGGGGTTACGAAATTTGTGGACATCTGCCGGATGCTTACGCAGAAAATCCCGTTCCAGCTTTCCGCCGTTGAGTTATCCGACGGCGACCCGGTCTTTTTCGATGGATACACAGTGGTCGCCTTCAAAACCTATCATGGTATAGAAAGCCTCGGCTACATCCTCGAGGAAGATATGCGCCCGGGCAGATTTGATCGCGAAGGCGCGATTGCTTTAGGGGTAAAGCCCGGGCCGCTGTTTGGAAAACTTCAACGCGGGGAAACGGTAAAAATAATCCGGGACGGCGCCGAAGTCGAAATCACGCCGGATATGGTAATGGGCGCGCACAGACCGGGCCGCAAAATCATTTACACCGGCGATACGCGCCCGGTTCGCAACAGAAACGACCTGTTAAGCGGTGCCGATTTATTAATTCATGAGGCCACCTTCGATGAGGAGGAGGGCGCAGAACGCGCAAAAGAAGTCTGGCACTCCACCGCCCGCGAGGCGGGAGAAGTGGCATCCGCCGTGCGGCCGAAGCAGCTTGCGCTGGTGCATTTGAGTTCGCGCTATACCTCGAGCGCAAACCACATAAAAGATGCAAAAGAGACCTTCGACGGAGATATTATCGCGCCGAATGATTTGACAACGCTTGAGATTGCCTACCGGGATGAATAATGCCGCTTCGGATATCTTGATATAGAATCATAACTAAGTAATAAAAAATCATGCCAGAAACCGACAGCAGACAACCATTGCGGATTTACTCCCGGGACGGAGAAGTGACTACGGTACGCAGTCCGGTTCGCAATGAGATTCTGCAGCTTTTGGCCCGCGAGGGCGAGACTTCTTTTGCCCGGATTTTAGAGGTTACCGGGCTTTCCAAATCGACGGTTTCCACGTATCTTGCAAGTCTTACCGAATCGGGGCTGGTACTTGAGGTTTCGGCAAAAGAGGATGCAAGGCGCAAGAATTATCTGCTGCACGCGGTCTTTTTAGGCGATATTGTGCCGAACAGATATGCGGGCGCCGCAGAGTTTCGCGAGCTCATCCGGCAGATGCACACCAAATCTGACAAGGTAAACTACCGGGACATTATCCCCCATATCATAAAAATCGCGCTTGCGGAGTCCGGGGTGCAGATTAATCCGGTGCTTCGCCGCGGTGGAATTATTTTAGGGGAGGCGGTGGCGCCGTATGTGGTTGCAGATACGCTGGATAAAACGCTTTCCAATATTGCAGAGTTCTGGCAGCGCTATGAGTTCGGCAATCTGCAGGTGTCTTCTCTTGAACCGCTGAAACTCGAGGTGTACAACTGCTATGAGTGCGCGCTGATGCCTAAAGAGGTAAAGTCGAGTTGTATTATTTCGGTGGGCATCTTAACGGCTCTTCTGTCTGCCTTTTATGGTAAGGAAGTGCAGGTAGACGAGGTTAAGTGCATCGCAAACGGCGACCCCTGCTGCTGCTTTGCGATAAGGGTGTGAGAAAATCGATAACTATTCACGTACCTTGAATTGTTGAATAAGGCTTTTGTGAGGTCGTTTCAAAAAATACAACCCTTATACATAAGGCTGAATAGTTACAAATGAAATATCAAAAAATAGAGCCGGGGCTGAACAGTTCCAAAAAATCACCAGATGTGATGTTCCTTTAAGAACTTCACATACTCATCTTTAGGCAGTGGCCTGGAATACAGATACCCCTGCATGAAATCTCCGCCGTTTTCACGCACAACCCGCGCCATATCCTCGTTTTCAACCCCTTCCACCACAATTTCCTTACCTAGCTCTTTTACCATATGCATCGTGCTTCTCAAGACCTTCATGGCATTCTCATCATCCATCGCATGCCACAGAATCATTTTATCCACCTTGACAATGGAAATAGGCAGGGAATACAGATACTCGGCCGAAGCAAACCCGGAACCGAAATCATCGATAGAGAACGAAATGCCGTGTTTGCTCAACAACTCCATACTGTCAACAAGCCCCCCGCCGCTGATTTCGGCGGTCTCCGTAATCTCGAAGTTGATGCCCGCTGTATTGCCGCCGTTTTTCTCAATAATCGAAAGAAGCTGCTCGCCGATACCGTACTGGGCGCACTGAGCCGGAGAGAGATTGATTTCAATATAGTCAACACCCAGACCTTTAAACTCGTCTGTTGCCGTGAACTGACAGATTTTTTTCAGGATGATTTCACCCATCTTGACAATCATGCCGTTTCTTTCCGCGATTGGAATAAACTCATCCGGACCCGAGCGGATAGGGCTGTCAAAGGGCAGCCGCACCAAAGCCTCCGCACTCCGGAACCGGTTCTGCTTTACATCAAGAATCGGCTGATAGAAAATTTCAAAGCCGTCTGTTTCAATTAACTGCTCAAGATAATTCTCGATTTCCGTAACCCGGTTGCGCTTGTCAATAATCTCTGTTTTAATCTGTTCCGCTGTCAGCTCACTCGCATGGCTTTCCAGCATGGCGGAAATGACCGCACGGGTATTGAGATACGGCTCGGGAATATCTGAAGACTGCGCACTGCAGATAAAAATTCTCGGCTTGATTTCACGATACAGCCGCTCTCTTGCCTCATTTAGCTTATCATTGGACCCGTTCTTAAATACGACGGCAAACGTAGTCTCGCTCAGACAGTATGCCTGTTTGCGATATATCTTAAACAGTTGTGTTGCAACAGAACGCGTCATGTCGCCTGCTTTCTGATGTCCCTGTGTAGTCAGAATAGTGCGGTATTCGGAAAGTTCAAAACCGATAATAGCGAAAGGAAGTTTCTTGCTGCTGTAATGCTGCATAATCCCGGAAAACGCCTGGTTGTTCAGACACTGCGTATCACGGTAGGTGTAATAGCCCGGATTTTCGAACACTACATAAATGAAGACCAGCAAAAGCGCAACTGCGAGATTGCCGACAACATACTGCGGATAGAAACTCTGGAAGACAATACAGCCAACCATGCCGGCAAGGAACACATAAAGCGACAGCACCTGATACGAACTTAACCGGTCACGGTGCAGATAAATCAGGATAACCGAGGTAAGCAAACCCAGTAATGCAATCACATAAAATGCATTCATCAACGGACCGTGGCAGTAATTTAAGAGTGCGTCATAATAGATTACGAGATTCGTAAACGGCGTTGTAACAAGTGCCAGCCCTTCAAATATGACAAGAGCAGTACAGGCAATGCCAATAGGTTTTTTCAAGTTTGGAATCTTCAGTACGGAATTGACGAACAGAAGGAAGAGGATTAACTCAAAGTTATAGGCAAGAAGATAAATGATGCTTGCCGCCATATCTATTTCAACACCGAATGCTGCAGGATAGGAGATGGTATAGTTTGCAAGCATATCACTGAGTGCTGCTACCAGATTGAAAATAAGAATCAGCATAAATATATTGCTTGATGAACTCTTATAGTTATGGCGGATGAGGAATAAAGCCAGAACTACAGCGGTTGCAAAAGCGGCTGCAATATCATACTGGTATTCGTAAAGCATGCTGTCCTCTTCGAAGTAAAGTATCATAGTATTTGGCGTGAGTATTTATTAGTTTATTGTATGAGAATCGGTGACAATTTTACCACCACTATTTGTTTTGTACACATAGTATCACGCAAATGGTGACATTAATTACAAAATCGACATGAACTGAAATTCACATCCGGTAAAAAAGTGACGGGCTGTTGATATTGCGCGCACCCAAACTGTTATTTTGCGCCCCGTTTTTTGAGCGCAATTTCCATTTCCGCAGCATACTTTTTCCAGGGCATGCCGTTAACTGTAAGCGGCTCGCCGTAGATTTTGGCCGCCTCTTTCATCTCAAGATATGCTTTTATCTCTTCACTGCTTGCTTTTACCATTTTTCAGTACCTCGCGCTTCGCTTCAAGTTTTTTCGCTCTTGCCTCTTCCATGCGTTTTTTCACATCCATCTGCTTTTTCTGCAGCCGGTAGTACTGCAGCGGATGTACCGCTTTTTCACAAAGCGCGTCTTTATTCACACACACCCCGTGCGTAAGCATTGTAGCACACGACGGCGGAACATAATCATTAGATAAAATGTGATTTACCTGATACATCGTCATATCAGGATTGTAATCCGGACTGCGGGAAAAGATGCCCTCAATCTGCTGCACATCCATACCGATACTGTTCATAAACGCCACAATCGAAAACCGCGCGGAATGCGTCAGGTTTACGCCTGCCGCGGCACCGGCGATAATCGCCTGAATACAGGGCGGAAACGCCGACTCTTCAATTGCGCCGAACTCAGCAAGCGTGCGTTCCTGTACTTTGGCAAGAATCTTATCTGTCCACGGCTGATATTCTTCAACGAGCGATTCCATAACGCTCCCGCCAAGCGATGCAAAAATCAGCGACCGGATTTTTTCCTCGATAAGCACCTCATGCTCATCTTCAGTAACAGAAACTTTCCCGGCTGCTACCTCGCGGTTAATCAGCCGCCATTTCGCATCAGACATCTTGGATGCCATACAGACATAATCAGGAACGCTAAGAGAACCGCCGGAAAACGAAACCCCGATTTCCCTGCAGACAATGGCTTTGAGATCGTCTTCGGTTTCAATATTGAGATATTTGTAAATCCGGCGCGCCTCCATTTTGGCAAAGCGCTCGCGCGTGCGGCGATCTTTGGTGCACTTGACCAGAATTTTTGCAAGAACAAAGGTGACAATATCAAGGAACGGATCGTCTTTTGTGTCGCCGTAGACCTGGTCGATTTTTGCTTCAACCGCTAAAATAACCCGCGCGCACGCTTCATCAAGATAGCGCACGCCGCCCGGGGTTTTGGACAGACCTACCGGTCTGATATCACGTTTGGACAGTTCTTCCTGTGCCTCTTTTAAAAAAGGATAGTGTGATAAATCACGCGGCCGGGGTTTGAAGGCAACCGGCATTGGTAATCTTAGTCAGCCTCGATACGGGGCGCAAGGAGATAGCCGATTTTTCCCTTGCCTTCAGCATAGACAAAACTGAACTGAACCGGGTGGTCAACACCTAAGCGAATCTGGACACGGTCCGCGCGGGAAATGGATTTGCCCATGTCTTTCAGGTAGTCGATGGAGAAAAGCGACCGTGCGTCCGCGCAGGCAATATAATGCACGTCGTCGCCTTCAAGATCGCGCTGGATGCGCTCCGAATCGCCGTCTGCCTTCATGGTGAAGATTTTGGTTTCACCGGAGACGGTGAGTAAAATCTTGTCGGAAACCATAGAGGATGCTTTAATTGCATCATTGAACATGACGCCTGCAATTTCAAAGGTTGCAGGCAGGTTCATATTCGGCGCGTTCGGGTCCTTTCTGATGGTCTTGGTGTCAAGAAGAGTGATTGAGTACTCATAGCCGCCGAAGGTGAGTTTGAGTTTGCGGTCGGTGTCTTTGAGTTCCATGGATACGGTCTCGGATTTGCCGATCATCGCCATCATCGCGCGGATTTTTTCGATGTCAAGTCCGAGTTCAAGGTCTCCTTCACAAGCAAAGGAATCGAATGCTGCTGCTTCGAGTTCCAGCGAAACCATGGCGACGTTTGATGTATCAACGGTGATTGTCCGGATTCCTGTTTCAGTGACGTGAAGTCGGCATTCGTTAACCAGCGCGGAAATGGCGTCGATGGTTTCACGGAAGATATCTGCTTTTAAGGTTGCTTTAAACATCTGTAAACCCCTTGCTGTACGCAAACATATAGAGTTTCGTATAGATTCTCTTATACATTATGTGTATGCAAACGTAAATACTAATATTATTCTACTTACTAATAGATAATAAGTTTTATTTGTGAGGTTCGTATGGGTTCACAGTGGACAAGAGACAATACGTATAAAAGGTCGGTGCGCGAGGGGTACCGCGCGCGTTCGGCGTACAAACTGCTGGAGATTAACCGGCGGTTCAATGTTATCAGAAATACGGACAATGTCGTTGATTTAGGCGCGGCACCTGGCAGCTGGCTGCAGGTGTTAAAGACGCTTACAGAAGGCAAACTATGCGGTGTCGATTTAAATCCGATTGTGCCGATGGATAATGTGACAACAATTGTCGGGGATTTTACGAAGCCCGAGATTCAGGAGACGGTGCGCGAGATTATGCCTGTGGTAAATGTGGTGGTCTGCGATGCGGCCCCGCATCTTTCAGGGGCGAAAGTAACGGACCAGGCGCGCATTATCGGTCTGAATGAGAATTCGTTCCGTTTTGCGGATTCTCTTCTCAAACAGGGCGGCAATCTGGTAATGAAAAGTTTCCAGGGCCCGGAGTTTGATGAGCTTCTTGCCATGGTGCGCAAACGGTTTTATTCGGTGCGGGTGGTTTCAGTTGCAGCTACGCGCACAGGAAGCCGGGAGTGCTATATTGTGGCGAAGAATTTCATCGGCGATGCGCGGGATGACCGGGTGAAAAAAGAGGATGTAGAAGAGGAGTGAAGCATATTTGCCTTATTTCCGGTACATATTCTTCAGCCACAAGACTTTGCAGCAGTGCTCGCAAAGCGATGTGTACAAATATGCTTCGTCCAGATTTTTTCCCGCGGCAAATGTCCCGTGCCCGCGCGCGATAACGATTTTACTTTGCGACAGCGCCTCGCCGACATTATCTGCGAGCGCCTGACTGCCGCAGGCGCCGTCAACAATTTCAATTACCGGCGCCAAAAGCCCCCCTTCGGAATCCACGGTGTGGATTTCATCCTCGACTAAAGACATCGCAACAGAAAATTGCGGGTGCGCGTGCACAATTGCCTGGTGATCGGAATTATTGTACACCGCTGTGTGAACGCGCCATTCGCTTGACGCCCCGGGCGTCTGGCGGCCGTTTAACGGCATTAAGACAACCTGCGCAGGCTCTGCGTCAAGATAGGAACCGGTTTTGGTAATGTAATACGAAAGCGAATCAACTTTGGCACTCATGTTGCCAAAATTGCCGCCAACCAGATGCTCGGTAAAGAGTCGTTTGCCAATCCGCTCGAAATCCATTGCAGTTCCCTTTACAGTTCCCTGTTTAAGAGCTTGACAAGGACGGCCTGCTGCGCGTGCAGACGGTTTTCCGCCTCATCCCAAACACCGCTCTGCATTGAATCAATGACCTCATCCGTGATTTCCTCGCCGCGGTGCGCCGGAAGACAGTGCAAAATTAAAGCATCGTCTGCCGCTTTGGAAACCAGCTCCTTATTTACCTGGAATCCTCCGAAATCCTTTAATTTCCGGTCGCGGATATCTTCTTCGCCCATTGAAATCCAGGTGTCGGTGTAGATTGCATGCGCATCGGCAACAGCCTCGACCGGGTCGTGCGATAAATGAATCCTCCCGCCGTTGCGTTCTGCAAACCGGACCGCGTCCGGGTCCGGTTCGTATCCTTTCGGCGTTGCAACCGAGATTTCCATGCCGGTCTGGACCGAACACATGATAAGCGAATTGCAGACATTGTTCCCATCGCCCACCCAGGCGATTTTTAAGCCGTGCAGGTCGCCGAATTTTTCCTTTAAGGTAAGCGAATCGGCTAATATCTGGCAGGGGTGTTCCCTGTCGGATAAAGCGTTGATTACCGGAATAGATGCATATTTTGCGAAATCCACAATCGTCTGGTGTTTGTAGGTCCGCATAATAACCCCGTGCATAAACCGCGACATAACCCGCGCCGAATCAGGTACCGTCTCGCCTCTGCCCATCTGGGTGTCGCGGGAGTTTAAGTAAATTGCATAGCCGCCTAATTCATGCATGCCGACATCAAAAGAAATCCGGGTACGGGTGGACGCCTTTTCAAAAATCATGCCTAACGTCTTTCCCTGCAGATACGGGTGGGGAACACCTGCGTAGCGCTGGCGCTTGAGTTTTGCGGCAAGAAGGAGGATTTCATCATACGCTTCGGTGGTAAGGTCGGTGATGGATAAGAGATCTTTCATGGACGCAGCTCCTTCATGTGGTTGATGCGTTTTTCAAAAAGGGCTTTGGTGCCGACGTCTTTTCTGAACCGGACGTTTCCGGTGACACCCTCGCAGGCGCGTTCTGCCGCAGCCTCGGCTTCTTCAAGGGTTGCACCCAGCGCGACAAATGCCATGGTGCGGGAAGTGATGGTCTTTAATACGCCGTCTTCTTCGACTACGTTGGCATAGTAGAGCGTGCAGCCGTGAGTATCGCCCAAAGTAACAGGGTCACCGGCATGCGGGGATTCGGGATAGCCTGCCGGAACAAGATATTTGCAGACCGAAGCGCGCGGTGCAAAACTGACGTCTGAGGGCGTCAGGTTCCCTGATACAATATGTTCGACGATGGCAGCGAAGTCGGAGGAGAGGAGAGTTAAAACGTTCATTGCTTCCGGATCGCCGAAACGGGCGTTGAATTCAATGACTTTGGGGCCGTTGGCGGTGTTCATGAACTGACCGTAGAGAATACCTTTGTAGGGCGTGCCTTCGGCTGCGAGCGCGTCGACGGTTTTCTGCATGATGTCAAATGCAGCGTTCCAGTCGGTTTCGGTAACGAAGGGGAATTTGTGTGTTTCAAGAGAATATGAGCCCATTCCACCGGTGTTTGGTCCGACATCGCCATCGAATGCGCGTTTGTGATCTTGTACAAGGGGCATGGGGATGAGGTGTTTGCCGTCGACAAATGCCATGAGGGTGAATTCCTCGCCAAGGAGGCGTTCTTCAAGGATGATGTCCTGATTTTTAAGGGTGGATGCATATTCTGCCGCGCCGGCTCTGTCTACCTGTTCGCCCATGACTTTGACGCCTTTTCCGCCGGTAAGTCCCGTAGGCTTGACGGCGAGGTCGCCGTCGTATGTGTTTATGTAATCAACGGCTTCTTCGGGGGTTTTGCAGATTTTATAGGCAGGGCTTCCCGGAATGCGGTATTTTTTCATCAGTTCGCGACAGAATCCTTTGTCGGTTTCTATCTGTGCTGCGGCTTTGACGGGTCCGACGCAGCCGATGCCGGCTTTCGCGAGAGTATCGGCAAGTCCGGCCTGCAGCGGTGCTTCGGGGCCGATAACGGCGTATTGAACGCCGGTTTTTTGTGCGTAGGCAAGGACTGCTTCGCAGTCGGTTTCAGCGTGCAGGAAAGTGTCTTTTGCAAGTTTTGCGATTCCGGGGTTTTTCTTTGCCATAACGCTGTACAGTTCTGTTTCCGGGTTGCGGGCGAGGGTCATAGCTATTGCATGCTCTCTTCCGCCGCCTCCGACAACAAGTATTCTCATATGCTTATTATGTTGTGTGTAATAAATGATAATTGTTTAGGGTTGAGTCGGGGAAAGGAAAAAAGGATGCGTCACAAAAAAAGTTATTCAATCCCCACAACCGAAAAGCCCGCGCCTTCAATCGCTTCGTAAAACACGTCGTCATCGACTTCTTGCGAAAGCGACACCACCGCATTATTTTTTTCGAGACTTACTGCAACTCCTGACACACCTTCGATACCTGAAAGCGCCTTTTCCACCGATATCTTGCAGTGATTGCACATCATTCCTTCAATAGAAATAGTTTTTTCCATACAGATTAATTGTCCCGCGCCCTCATTAACCTTATGCTTTACCGGCGTAAAACGGCGCAGGCGAAGTGCATTGGAAACCACACATACCGAGGAAAGACTCATCGCAAGTGCCGCAATTCCCGGAGAAAGCGAGATGCCTAAGGGCACCGCCAGAACTCCGGCTGCGACCGGAATACAAATTGCATTGTAAATCAGCGCCCAGAACAGATTCTGCCTGATATTTCGCATCGTCGCACGGGAAAGCCGCACTGCTGATGCAACATCCGCCGGGTCATCTCTTACTAAAATAATATCCGCGGATTCAATCGCAATATCCGAACCCGCGCCAATAGCGACTCCCACATCAGCCCGCGCGAGAGACGGCGCGTCATTAATTCCGTCCCCTGCCATCAAAACGCGGCCGGCTTTCTGCAGCTCGCGGACAGCCGCCTCCTTTTCCACCGGGAACAGCCCGGACTTCCAGGAATCAATGCCAACCGCGGTTGCCGCTGCCGCGGCCGCCTGCTCTGAATCGCCGGTCAGCATAACCGTCTGTATGCCGAGGGATTTCAAAGATGCGACCGCATCGGGGGCAGTTTCCCGCACAGAATCCTCAACGGCTATGACGCCAAATGCTTTGCCGTCCCGAGCAAAGTAAACCGGCGTTTTCCCTTCGGGAACCTGCCGGAAACCGCCTTCAACACTGTTTTCCTCCATGAAGGACAGATTTCCGCCCAGATATGCGACACCGTCTATAACTGCCCGCACCCCGCGACCCGGAATATTTTCAAACTTCTCTGCCCCGGCGCCCGAAACACCTTTTTCCGCCGCATACGCAAGAATTGCCTTGGAAAGCGGATGCTCAGACTGATACTCAAGCACATAGACCTTGTCGAGAAACTCCGCCTCGCGCACCCCGCGCAGATAGACACCGGAAACCTTCGGGCGCCCGGTGGTAAGTGTGCCCGTCTTGTCAAAGACAACTGTCTTCACCGAGCCCGCGATTTCAAGCGCTTCTGCAGATTTTATCAGAATACCAAAAGATGCGGCGCGCCCTGTTGCGACCATGATGGCGACAGGCGTTGCGAGACCCAGTGCGCACGGACATGAGATAACCAGAACGGAAATCGCAGTCTTCAGCGCGAAAGCAAATTCCGCGCCCACAGCAAGCCATATCCCGCCGCAAGCAAGCGCGATTGCGATTACCGCCGGCACAAAAAAAGCGCTGACGCGGTCGGCAACCCGCGCTATGGGCGCCTTGGATGCGGCTGCCTGAGATACGAGGGCCGCAATCTGCGAAAGGGTTGTATCCTCTCCGGTTTTTTCTGCACGGAAACGGATAGAGCCCGAATCAAGAATGGTTCCGGCAAAGACCGCCGACCCGGCTGATTTTGCAGCAGGCATGCTTTCTCCGGTGAGCGCGGATTCATCAACTGCGCCGGCACCCCCTAAAACACGTCCGTCTACCGGAATTCTCCCGCCGGGGCGAACAAGCACCGTATCACCAGGCACTATGTCGCTAACCGCGACAGTGCGCTCCTCCCTGTCTCTGATAACCGTGCCCGTTTTCGGCGCAAGGTCTAAGAGCCGCGTTACCGCCTCGGTTGTTTTCCCCTTGGATTTTGTTTCGAGATACTTGCCCACGGTCACCAGTGTTAAAATCATGGCGGCCGACTCAAAATACAGATTATGTGAAAGCGCGGCCGCGTTTTGCGGCTCGATGAAGATTTCAACGGTAATCCACAGTCCGTAAATGACCGAAGCGGCCGCCCCGAGCGCAACAAGCGAATCCATATTCGGCCGCCCCCGCACCAGGGCCGGAAAGCCTTTCATGAAAAATTTCCGGTTGATGATAAGAATCGGCGCCGTAAACGCAAACTCAAGCAGCGCAAAAAGCCACGGCGGCATATCTGAAAGCGGCCAGGAAAACATGTGCGAAAGCGACAGATACAGCACCGGAATCAGAATAATTACCGACGATATCAGACGCCGCCGCATGGCGGTGACTTCGGCAGACACCGCGTTTTTATCACAGGAAATACCGTATCCTGCGTTTTTTACTGCATCGGCGATAATTTCATCGGCGACATCTCCATCAACCGTGAGCGTGTTGGTCAAGAGACTCACTTCTACCTTTTGCACGCCCTCGATTTTTTTCACCGCTTTTTCTACATTGAGCGAGCATACCTGACACGACATGCCCGTCACCGTATATGTCTTTTTCATACGGATTTGTGAATAAAAGAGACTATTTCATCAATCATTGCGCCGGGCCGCTCGATTTTGCGCGTCGCAAGATTGACCACCGTGCTCGGCGTGCCCCCGCATTTGCCGCCGTCAAGCAGATAGTCATGGGCCACATTTACCATAGTCGCCGTAACCGGCGACACTTCACCGGAAAGATTGGCAGACGTTGATGTAATCGGTGAATCAAACGCGCTGATAAGTTCAAGCGCAAGCGCATGGTCCGGGTATCTGATGCCGATGGTCCCTGTTCCGCCGGATAAATCAGGCGGGAGAATATTTTTCACCGGCAGAACCACGGTGACCGGACCTGGAAGGAATTTGGTTATGAATTCCTCGGCAAATTCATCTACATATGCAACCCCGTACATCATCTCGATATCCGAAACGGCAACGGAAATCGGTTTGCCTGGCTCGCGCATTTTCGCTTCATAGACGCGCAGCACGGCGGTTTCTGAAAGCGCATCCGCGCCAAGGCCGTAGACCGTTTCTGTCGGATAGACCACAAGCCCGTCACGGCTTAATACTTTGACCGCCTTTTCAATTCTGTTTTCTTCTGCCGGTTTTGCTTCAAGCATCAGTACTGTCTCCCTCTGACTCTGTTTATATCAAAAACACCGATGGTACTTACATGCATCACAGCCATTACGCCCGCCTGAATCGGGTCGGTGACGATTAAATCAGCAGCTTTTGCCGCGGTACCGGCCATGTTCAGACAGATTACCGGAATGCCGGCGGCCTGGACTTTTTTAATAGACTGCGTAATGTCGCCGCCCATAAGGGAGCCGGCAAGAACAAGAATTGCCGTACGCGGCAGTGAAATGACCGCTTCAACGGCGTTGGCAAGGTTTGCCTCGCCGACAAGGGGGATTGTATCGACTGAAATACGCTCGCCTCTTATATTGTGGCGATCGGCTTCGTTTACCGCGCCCATGGCAACCTGGGCGACCTGGGCACCGCCGCCTATAACAATGACACGTTTGCCGAAAATCTCGCCGGAGGTGTTGTGGGTTTTGACTTCGTAAACGCCGGCAATTCTGCCGAGTTTTTCCGTCAGGGCGGCAATATCGCCGCTGTAGTCAAGTTCCATGTCAACGCCGGCGATATCATCGGCCGCACCCGTGGGGCATGACAGCTGGATTAAGTTGATATTGGCATTGTTTTCGGCACAAAGCGCGCCGATGTCCCGGAGCATTCCCGCGCGGTTTACTGCGATAATACGTACTGCATGATTTGAGGGCATAAAAGTGCGATAACCGGGGATCGAACCCGGATTTTAAGCTTGGGAAGCTCACGTCCTGCCATTGGACGATTACCGCATACTTACATATTTGTTTTCGATGGTATTAGAGTTGCCTAAACGGTTTCGCCCGCCTCTTTTAAAGCATAGCGTCCGCCGTCTTTTACAATGTAGCCTTGATTCATAAGCGAGCGCAGCGACGCGGTTACTTCGGGCAGCGAACTGCTGGAGATGTCGGCAAGTTCGATGGGGGTAAGAGGCGTGTGCACAAGGGCAAGTAAAATTTCCGTCTCGACTTTGTTCTGAAAAACAGTTCTCCCTGCACTCATGACCTGGTCCATTGTCCGGTCAATGTCGGCTTCGATTGCCTCGAGGCTGTCTATCATCCGTTCGCGCGCGCTCAAAAGTTTTTTCAGCATCAGAATTTTGTCTGCCAACGGAAGGGTCTCTTCGATGTCTTCATCTTTATGGAGTGGTTCGGTTTTCGGTTCGGCGGGTTCTACCGAGATGGTAAAATCCTGCACTAAATAATAGTACTTGCGCCGTTTGTCGTCAAGATAGGAGGAGACTACCTCTTCTTTCTGCATGAGGTTTAAGTGCTCATTTACCGCTTTGGGGTTGATGGAGAGCACTTCGGATATTTCGGTAACAAAGCAAGGCTTTTCACGCAACAGTTCCACTATGCGGCGGCGGTTGCGGTTGCCGAGAATGTCCAGCAGATGCGAGAGGTTTTCCTGGTCAAACATATCAATACTTACATAATGTAAGTGGGGATGTTTTAAATGGTTTGTGGTTGGTTATGCGTGGTTACTGAATAGTATCAGAATACGCCGGAAGCAAAAAATACCTCCGCAATAGCGCGTGAAAAAGGCAACGGCGGCACCGGAACGAAAGCACCGTTAAAAAAATACTTAAAACATACCTTTGTGCTGTCCCGAAAAAATTTGACAACCCTTTAAGTCCTACCAGGTCAAAAGTTATTGTGACACTTGAGAATTCCCAGATTTTCCAAATAATCACTATGGTTATTGATTGGGAGTGGAGAGTAAAGAAAGAATCCACATTGGGAATAATCGAGTTCATGAAGTTCTTCTGGAGGAAGGTTTGAC
>DALTWG010000014.1 GCA_029987245.1 Methanocorpusculum sp.
GGCATTGTACCGCCTTGGCTTTGCCTGGCCCCTGACTGATATCACCTACATCGTCAGGATGATAAAAGGTCTTGCCGGTCTGCATTACTTCAACTGATATGTTCAACAGATATATTCAACTGATATGATAGCCCCTGAGAGAATGTCATGAATTTCAAAACATCAAAGGATGACTCCCTGATTTTTCGTGAAAACGAAATCAGGGCAAATAAAATATGCACGATAGCTATTCTGATAGCAGCAGCAGTGGACCTGCTTGACTGGTCCAACGGATTTTCCGGATTTGCGTATATCCTGGAGGAAAACGCTGAAATTATTTTTATCGCGCTTCCGGCAATAGTAATTGCCGTCATTATTTCCTGCGCAGTCCGTTTTAAAACATGGTGGCTGAAATACGTTCTGTTAGGCGCGCTTTTTCTTTATAATGCGTTCATTATGCTTGCATCCTCGGGTGTTCTTTACATCGGATTCCTCTTTCCGATACTTATCAGCTGTATTTATTTCAGCCCGCGCATAACACGGATTTTCAGCGCGCTGACGTTAACAAAAATTGTTGCGGTATTTATTCTTGCACTTGTCACCGGCAATGTGTACGAATACTTTACGTATGTGGTTGATTACGATGCATCTGCCGGGGGGACATCAACCATCGATTTGTTCGGCTTAAATATCGTGCGTGTGGTTGTTATTATCCTGGTAATGACAATATGTCTGTTCATTGCCAAAACCGGGCGGATTCTTATTGAAAAACAGGCGCAGACCGCACTTAAAGATGCGGGTATTGACCGGGAAATTTCGTTTGCGGCAGCGATTCAAAACGGCATGCTCCCGGAACGCATGGCAAAGCGCCCGGAGTTTGATACAACGGCCTCCATCAGTTCGGCAAAAGTGGTTTGCGGGGATTTCTATGATTTCTTTATGCCGGATGAAAAACATGCCGTCTTTTTAATCGCGGATGTTTCGGGAAAAGGTCTTCCGGCGTCGCTGTTTATGGTCAATGCAAAGGCATATATTTCTGCCTTCCTTCACTCGGGACTTACCGCAGACAAGGTATTTGAAAAGGCAAACAAGGCACTGTGTGTCTCGAATTCGCAGAAACTCTTTGTTACTGCATGGCTTGGCATCATCGACCTTGAGACAGGTGTCTTAACCTATGCAAACGCGGGTCACAATCCGCCGGCTATTTCGCGAAACGGCGGCGACTATGAGTTTATCGAGTCCAGAGTTGATTTCGTTTTAGGCCGGCGCCGGCTTACCAAATTCCGCGAGCAGCGGCTCAAACTCGAGCCGGGGGACAAACTGTTTATCTACACCGACGGGGTCACGGAGCTGATGGATAAATCAGGCAAACAGTTCTCCAATGAGCGGCTGCTTTCGGTGTTAAACGATGGCAAAGACCTTGTCAGTTCCAACCGGATTGCAAACCTGGAACTTGCGCTTCGCGCGTTCCGCGGGGATGCCGAGCAGTCCGATGATATTACGATGCTTGATTTCGATTACAAGCAGCGCTATGTTTCGCAGAATACTGACGTTCTGGATGTTTTGTGCGATGCGGCAGGATACCGGGAGGTAATGACATATGTGCGTGAAAAACTTGTCGCAGCAGGCTGCAAGAGGGCTATTTTGACGAATGTTGAAACGGTTGTCTCGGAGATTTTTGCAAACATTTCGATGTATGCGTATCCGGATTCGCCGACGCCGGGAAGAGTCTGTGTGGATATGCGCATTTTCGAGCGGACGGCGACGATTACGTTTATCGACAGCGGTGTGCATTTCAATTCGCTGAATGCGAAGGTGCCTGACCTGGATACGCATGTGAAAAATCATGTCAAGGGTAAGCTTGGCATTTTCATGGTGCGCAAGCTTGCTGACGACATCATGTATAGATATGAGAACAATCAAAATATATTGACAGTTGTAATGGAATTCTAAGGAGGATACAAAATGAAGATTGGTATTGAAGAAAACGATGGTATTGTAACAATAAAGCCGGAAGGCAACATTGATTTCCTAACAGCGCCGGAACTGGACGCGGTTATTGAAAAGCAGGCGCTGTCGGCAAAATCTCTGGTGTTTGATTTTGCGGCGGTGCCGTATATTGCGTCGGCGGGCTTGCGCAGCATTTTGAATGCGGATGAGTTAATGGAGGATAAGGAGGGTATCCGTATTATTCATGTAAACAAGAATGTTATGGCGGTTTTTGAGATGACAGGGTTTACCGCCGAACTTGATATTGAATGAGGATTTATACGGTCTCTGTCGATGAGCTGTTCAAAGACCGGGACTATACGTTTTTTTATCCGGCGCTGCCAAATGAGCGGCGCAAGAAGGTTGATGCGTTTTTGCGGCGGGAGGACAGGGAGCTTTGTACGGGTGCATGGCTTGTGCTTAAGCGGGCGCTGGCTGATGCGGGGATTGATGCGGATTCGGTCTCGTTTTCCTGCGGTTCCCGGGGAAAGCCGCGGCTTGCTGCCCGGCCGGATTTTCATTTTAATTTGTCGCATTCTGGGCGGATGGTTATGTGCGCGGCGGGGGGCGCCCCTGTTGGCTGCGATGTGGAAAAAATCGCGCCGGTGTCTCTGGAGCTTGCAAAGCGGTATTTTTACCGCTCAGAGTTTGAGCGGATTTTAGCTGAGCCGGCAGGGGAGGCGCGCAATAAGATGTTTTACCGGCTCTGGACGCTCAAAGAGAGTTTTATGAAGGCAACGGGTCTGGGGTTTTCGCTTGCGCTGGATGCGTTTGAGGTCGGGTTCGGGGAGGAGGGGATTTTTGTGCGGCAGAATGTGTCGGATAAGGGGTTTTCGTTTAGGGAGATTGAGCGAAATGACGGGTATTGTTATGCGGTGTGCCGGTGTGAGGGGTAAGGGCAGCAAAAAAAGTATATTTATTGGTCAGATACCGTTTTTACGGCGGCGTCAAGCGTCATTTCCTTTTGCTCTGCGGCAGCCAGATCTTTGAGCATGACCACGCCTGCAGCCGCCTCTTTTTCTCCGAGGATACAGGCATAGGAGGCGCCCGTTTTGATTGCAGAGGAAAGCTGTGCCCCAAAGCCGCGGTCAAGCAAGTCCATGACAGCTGTTATGCCTGCGGCGCGGAAGGCGGCGGCAGCTTTGTAGGCCGCGGTGCGGGTTTCGGGCGTGCAGATTATCGCGACGACCGGTTTTGCCGGCGGTTCGAATTCGCCGATGGATACTGTGACCCGGTCAAATCCGATGGCAAATCCGCAGGAGGGTGTGTCTTTGCCGCCGAAAAGGTGTGCCAGGCGGTAGACGCCGCCGCCTAAAATCTGGTTTTCCGCGCCAAGGTTGTCGGCAAATCCTTCAAAGACCATGCCGGTGTAATAATCCAGGCCGCGGGCGATGCCGAAGTTCAGCAGATAGGGGATGCCCTGTGCATCAAGAAAGCCGAAGGTTTCGCGAATCCGCGGCATCTCGGGGATGTCGCCGGCGATTTTTGCGACTTCGTCGACTGTTCGCGCTTCGGTAAGTCCTTTCAGCGGCTCAAAGAGTTCGGGGTGCTCAAGTGCTGCAAGGGTGTTTTCAAGCAGTTCCATGTCGCGTTTGTCAAGGGCTGCCATGACTTTTTTCTGTGCAAGGGCGTCAAGGTCCTGCAGCAGGAATTTCATAGGGGCAAGGTGACCTACTTTGATGACAAAGCGCACGCCGGTGGTTTTGAGCATTTCGTAGGCGAGGCTGATGATTTCGGCGTCGGCTGCCGCGCTGTCGGCGCCGATGAGTTCTGCGCCGAACTGCCAGAACTGCCGGTAGCGTCCTTTCTGGGGGCGTTCGTAGCGGAAGCATTCTTCGAAGTAGAACCAGCGAAGGGGTTTGGGGGCTACCTGGGCTTCGTTGACGTATGCGCGGGCAACGGCGGCGGTGAGTTCCGGGCGGAGGGCGATTTTTCTGCCGCCTTTGTCTTCAAAGGCGTACATTTCGCCGATTATGCCTTCGCCGGATTTCAGGGTAAACAGTTCTTGTTCTTCAAACATCGGGGTTACGATTTCGCCGTAGCCGAAACTTTCTGCAACGCGGCGCAGTTTGTTTTCAAGGTATCTGCGCTGGGCCATTTCTTTGGGTAAGAAGTCTCTTGTTCCTCTGGGTTTCTGTAACATATTTGTGTAGGTCCGGTTTTGTAGGTGATGGTTATTATTTGGTTGTCGGGGGGTATATGTGTTTGGAAGCGGTGGCGGCAGGGGGTTTGCGGCTGTTGACCTTTCGCCCCCTCCCGCGTTTTTACTATTTTCGCGCGTATCTGCTAAAATCACTCAAAACCCCCTCCTCCACCAAAGCAGACCCGACAAACCGCCCACACCCTTATATCCTTAAATAACATATATAATATTAAACCACACCCACAGAGCCCCGGCTCTGTAAAAAACCCGGGGACACAGGAGACCAAAAACCACATGACAGACAACTATGATGCCTCCCACATCACCGTCCTCGAAGGACTCACCCCCGTCAGAGAACGCCCGGCGATGTACATCGGAAGCACCGACACCCGCGGACTGCACCACCTCGTCTACGAAGTCGTAGACAACTCCATAGACGAAGCCCTCGCAGGCTACTGCCGCCACGTCAGAATCATCATCAACGCAGACACCAGCGTCAGCGTCGAAGACGACGGACGCGGCATCCCCGTCGACATCATGCCCAAACAAGGCAAAAGCGCACTCGAAGTCGTCCTAACCGTCCTTCACGCCGGCGGAAAATTCGACAAAAACACCTACCAGGTATCCGGCGGCCTCCACGGCGTCGGCGTATCCGTCGTCAACGCGCTATCCACCAAACTCGTAGCAGAAGTCTTTCGCGACGGAAAAATCTACACCATGGTCTTTTCCAAAGGCAAGATAGTCCAGCACCTCGACTCCCGCCCCGAAACCCCCGACGAGTTCAAAGCCCGCATGCTCAGAATGGACAAGGCAGCTGACAGCACCGCCGGCGCCACAGGCACCCGCATCACCTTCTACCCGGACGCAAGCATCTTTGAAACCACCGAGTTCGACTATGACATCCTTGCCCACCGCTTCAGAGAGCTCGCCTACCTAAACAAAGGCATCGAACTCAAAATCGAAGACCGCAGAACAGGCGACACCGACACCTACTGCTACGAAGGCGGCCTGCGCGAGTTCGTGCTCCACTTAAACGAAGGCAGGGAAACCCTCCACCCCGCCCCGATTTACATTGACAAAGCCGACGAGGAAAACAAAATCGACGTGGAAATTGCCATACAGTACAACACCACCTACACCGAAACCCTCTACACCTTTGTCAACTCCGTAAACACACGCGAGGGAGGAACCCACCTCGAAGGATTCCGCTCGGCCTTAACCCGCGCGATTAACAAATCGGCGCACGAAAACAAACACCTCAAAGAAGAAATCTCCGTCAAAGGCGAAGACGTCCGCGAAGGGCTTACCGCTGTCATCAGCGTGAAAATCGCCAACCCGCAGTTTGAAGGCCAGACCAAAATGCGCCTTGGCAACTCCAATGTCAAGTACCTTGTCGACTCCATGGTCTATGCAGCCCTCCTTGAATTCTTCGAGGAAAACCCCAAAGTCATCGCCGCCATCGCCAAAAAATCCCTGGACGCCGCAAACGCCCGCGAGGCCGCCCGCAAGGCAAAGGAACTCGCCCGGCGCAAGAGCACCCTTGAAATGGCAGGCATGCCCGGCAAACTTGCCGACTGCTCCGAGCGCGACCCGGCAAAATCCGAACTCTACATTGTGGAAGGAGATTCTGCAGGCGGCTCAGCCAAACAGGGGCGCGACCGCAAATTCCAGGCAATTTTACCGCTGCGCGGTAAAATCTTAAACGTCGAAAAAGCCCTTGAGCACAAAGCGCTCAAAAACCAGGAAATCCAGACCTTAATTACCGCAGTAGGCGCCGGCTACGGCGACGACTTCAACCCGGAAAAATCCCGGTATCATCATATCGTTATCATGACCGATGCCGATGTCGACGGCGCCCATATCAGAATTCTTCTCCTGACCTTCTTCTACCGGTACATGAAAGGACTCATCGAGGCAGGTTTTGTCTACGTCGCCCAGCCGCCGCTCTTTAAAATATCCAAGGGACAGAAAGTGGAATACGCCTACACCGAAGAAGCCATGAAAAAATTCGTCGCCGACTTCGGCGAAAAAGGCGTCAACGTCCAGCGGTACAAAGGTCTTGGTGAAATGAACGCAGGACAACTCTGGGACACCACCATGGACCCCAAGAACCGTATCCTGAAAAAAGTCTACATCGAAGATGCAACCTATGCCAATGAAATATTTGAAAAACTCATGGGCGACGACGTGCAGCCCAGAAAAGATTTCATTAAACGCCATGCAGCGGAGGTGAAGAACCTTGACATCTGAGAACCCGAACCCGGGCGCCGGCGCCGGCGAGCCGGAGGAGATCATGGGTGTAACCACCCACAGAGTGCAGCCAACCAACCTCGAAGAGGAGATGAAGACCTGTTTCATCGACTATGCGATGAGTGTCATCATCGGCCGTGCGATTCCCGACGTCCGCGACGGTCTCAAACCGGTACACCGCAGAATTTTATATGCAATGTACCATGACGAGTCCAACACCTCGGACAAGCCGTACAAAAAGTCCGCCAAAGCGGTAGCCGCCACCATGGGTAACTACCACCCGCACGGAGATGTAGCCATCTATGACACCATCGTCAAAATGGCCCAGCCCTTCTCCTACCGCTATCCCTTAGTCGACGGTCAGGGCAACTTCGGTTCCATCGACGGCGACTCTGCTGCGGCCATGCGTTATACCGAGGCGCGTCTTACGAAGACGGCCGAGTGTCTTTTGGAAGACATCGACAAAGAGACGGTGGACTTCAGCCCGAACTTCGATGAATCCTCGCTGGAGCCCGACGTGCTCCCGTCCCGGATACCAAACCTGCTGGTAAACGGCAGTATCGGTATTGCAGTCGGTATGGCAACCAACATGCTGCCCCATAACCTCGGCGAGGTCTGTGATTTGGTCAATGCCTACATTGACAAGCCGGACATGAACCTTGAGGAGATGATGAAATACCTGCCGGCACCGGATTTCCCGACCGGCGGCATCATCATGGGAACCGACGGGGTCAAAAATGCGTACCTCACCGGTCAGGGCAAGGTAACGGTCAGGGGCGTATGCGAAATCGAGGAGCGCAAGAAAAACTTCGAGCAGATTATCATCACCGAGATTCCCTATCAGGTCAACAAGGCGGAGATGCTCAAAAAGATGGCCGAGCTTGTCAAGGACAAGATTATCGAAGGCATTGCCGACATCCGCGATGAGTCCGACAAGGACGGTATCCGTGTTGTCATCGAGATGAAGCAGAATGTCCAGGCAAACATTGTCTTAAATCAGTTATACAAGCACACCGCCCTTGAAAGCTCCTACGGCGTGATTAACCTTGCCATCGTCGACAAGACGCCAAAGATTTTATCCCTTGCCGACCTGCTGCGTCATTTTATTTCCCACCGGGCAAAAGTGGTCCGGCGCAGAAGCGAGTTTGAGCTGCGCAAGGCAAACGAGCGGATGCACATTTTATCCGGCTTCCTGAAAGCCCTGGATATGATTGACACGGTTATTCAGACCATCCGCAATTCGCCGGATGTGGCCGAGGCCCAGGATGCCTTGGTAAACAAGTTAGGATTTAGCGTGCCTCAGGCGGATGCAATCTTAAAGATGCAGCTGCGCCGGCTTGCCGCCCTCGAGCAGAAGAAAATCGTAGACGAGGCGGATGAACTGCAGCTTACCATCAACAAGCTCCAGTGGATTTTGGAGTCCGAAGAGCACATCCTCGGTGTGGTAAAAGAAGAGACCTCGCAGGTCCGGGACGCTTACGGCGACAAGCGCCGGACGAGAATTGATTATTCGGCGAACACGGATTTCGATGTGCTTGACTTTATCGAGGAAAAGCCGACTCTGGTCATGCTCACCGAGCAGAATTATATCAAACGGGTGCCCCTTGATGTCTACCGCCAGCAGAAGCGCGGCGGGCGCGGCGTGGCGGGCATCACCACCAAGGAGGAGGATTCGGTAAGCAAGGTCTTCACCGCATCCACGCACGACTCGCTTCTCTGCTTCACGAACAAGGGCCGCGCCTACTGGCTCAAGGTCTATGATATCCCGGAGGGCACCCGCACCGCGAAAGGCAAGGCAATCGTTAACCTGCTCAACCTCACCGATGAGGACGTTTCCGCGGTCATTCCGCTGCGCGAATACAAGGAGGACCATTACTTCCTGTATGCGACGAAGTCCGGCCGCATCGGCAAGATGAGTCAGGAGCTCTTCAGCCGGCCGCGTCAGGGCGGAATCAACGGCATTACCCTTTTAGAGGGCGATGAACTTGTCACCGTGCTTTCCACGAACGGCAATGCGGAGGTTGTGCTTACCACGGCGTTTGGTCAGTCGCTTCGGTTCAACGAAAGCGAGGTCAGGGCAACGGGCCGGGGCTCGCAGGGTGTTATCGGCATCCGTATGAAATTCGACGGCGACCGGCTTTGCGGCGTGACGCTGGTGGAAAACGAAACACTGCTGTTAGTCACCGACCGGGGATTCGGCAAGCGGACGAAATACGAGGAGTTCAACGGTCACGGCCGCGGCACGCAGGGTGTGCGCTCCATCGCGGCCAACTTTGAGCGCGGCCCGGTTATTGCTGCGCTCGGTGTCAGCGACTCGGATGAGATTATCATCACGACGGCTGCAGGCGTCGTTATGCGCACGGCGGTCTCGGCGATTTCCGTCCAGGGCCGCGCTGCGCAGGGTGTGCGTGTTATCAAGCCGGATGCGGGCGACACGGTGCGCTCGGTTACGGTAGTGCCGCGCGATGATGAGACAGAGGCCGGGGCAGGCGAGCCTGCCGCGGCCGATGGCGGAGAAGAGTAATGGCGGTTGACCCGGCGCAGGTTACGGCAATAATCGGGATGGCTATCGGCATCTTCGGTGCCCTTGCCGTCTCTTTTTTATGGCTGCGCGACGCCCGGATTTTCGCCCGCACCGGTCTGCAGGGCTACCGCAGCGCGGCCTATAAGGGAGTTCTCTTCACAGCGCTCGGGTGGCTTGGGGCGGCCTTTTGCAGCGGGATGATTGGCGATGCGACGCTGATGTATATCGGCTTCGGTCTGGTGCTTCTTGCGCTCTTTTTGCAGTCACGGATTAAAAAAGAAAATGTCTGGACGGGAAGCGAGTCCGGCTGGCAGCGGTTTATCGGCAGTGCGCCAAGACAGGGAAGGAAGTAACATCCGCCCGCTTTTTTTAAACCTGCTCAAGGAACGCAAGCAGCGCATCCATCCGCTTTGCCGTGTCATTATACCCGAGGTCATAGAGCACTTTGAGCTTCTCCTTTGAATGCGTCACCACCCCTATCGGAAGTTTTTCCTCCGGTGCAATAACAAACGCACTGCCTGCTGCCTCCTGCGATGCGATATGGTCAAGGCACGCGTTATAGCGTGTGTGCCGCGTGGCGCACTGCCTGAGGAAATGCGGATACATGAAATACCGCAGGGCAAAGACCGGCAGGAAATAATTCGGCTTCTTGCGGTAATCCCGCGGCCGCGTCAGCACAACCACATTTTTGCGGTTCCCGTCAGACTCAGACTTTTCCAGCGGAATGGAATCCGCAATGCATCCGTCCAGATAATGCTTCCCCTCGATTTTAACCCGCTTTGCAAGCCACGGCATCGAACTCGACGCATTGATTTTCGGCATACCGGGCGCCATGTCCTCAAGTTTTACCGGGAAATACGCGGGCCCGCCCGACTCAAGACACGTTGCAACCACATAGAAGTTTCCCTCGTATTTGGCAAATGTGTCGTAATCGAAGAAATCCAGCTCGTTGTGCAGCCGGTCAAAGAGCATCTTTGTCCCGAACAGATTGCCGGTTGCAAGAAGCGAGCGCACACTGCAGTAATGCCAGTCGTGCAGATAGTTGGTGCTTATCCGGTATGCCCGCTGGTACTGCTTTGATACAAAACTTGTTGCATGGCATGCGCCTGATGAGACCGCATAAATCGAGGAAAAATCGATGCCGTTGTCTAAAAAGGCATCGATAACTCCCGTTGTGTAACCTCCCCTCATTCCCCCGCCTTCGAGAATGAGTCCCGCCTGATACATCTTACTCGTTTTCAAGCACCTTGTAATCAGTCTTGTTCATTTTGGTAAGCGGCATCTTTTCAAGAATGCGCACTTCCTTGGGACAGCTCCACCTGTTCACATGCTCGCGGGCAAACTCCATAATCTCTTTTTTTGCCTCTTCCTGATTCATCGAAGGGTCTTTGAGCGTTACAAACAGTTTCACGCGCCGGTCATCGTTTTTCCACGGCATCGCAACGGCGCAGACCTCTTCGATAAGAGGACACAGTTCCATTGCGGTCTCAATCATCGTCGGATAGACATTGAAGCCGTTTACTTTAATCATGCGTTTGCACCGGGACTTGAAAATGACATTCTTTTCGGCATCAACCGTGACCACATCGCCGGTATGCAGCCATATAAGCCCGTCTGCATGAAGGCGCAGCACATCTGCCGTCGCCTTCGCGTTTTTGTAGTAGCCGGTCATCAGGGCTGCATTTCTGATACAAAGTTCTCCTTCCTCGCCGTCTGCGACTAATTTCGTCGAACCCGGCACGGTAACGCAGATATCGACTCCGGGCAGCGGCTGACCTACGCAGCCTTCGATAAGCTGCTCATATTTGTCGTCGCCTAAAATGCAGCAGCCGCAGGACTCGGTAAGACCGTAGCCCGGTCTGAACTTGGTTGACGGCAGAATCTTATTGTACCGCTCGGCAAGGTCGCGCGATACTCTGTCGCCGCCTGCTGCGACATATCTGATGAAGGATAAGTCATGGTCTTTGATTAACGGATACAGCCGTTCAAAGATGGAGGGCACCCCTGCAACCGTCTCGATTTTTTCTTCAAGGATGAGTTTGGCGCATTCCTTTTCATTGAATGTAGGCCGCAGAATAATTCTCATTCCGCCGGCTAAGGGCTCGTGGATAACGAGCGAGAACCCGAAGGCATGGAAAACCGGCAGGATGGATAAAAATGCCATGCCGATGTGCGGGATGCCTTCAAAGCAGAGTTTCATCATAGTGGTGGTTGCCGCGTTAATCGCCGCGTTGGAAAGCATCACGCCTTTTGCGTCGCCGGTGGTGCCGCCGGTGTACATAATCGCAGCGGTGTCTTCTGCTTTCATGGTGTCTTCAGGGAGTTTTCCGCCGCGTCTGAGATATTTTCTGCCGGCATTAAAGACGTCTTCCCACTCTTTTGCAAAGGCAGCCTTTTCTTCATTTCTGATTGAGAAGTTATAGTAGGTCTTCATCGCCATTCCCTTGGGTGTTTTCGGGAAGTACTCAGGGGTTCTGCAGCGGATTACCTTTGCACCGTGCCCGGCGGCTTTGCCCTCGTTTCCTTCAAAGGCGAGAATATATTTGCTGCCGGTAAGTGTCACGCAGTATTCCACTTCCTTTTTGCTGGATAGGGGATGCACCAGGTTGCACACGGCGCCCAAACGGCTTGTTGCATACACGGCAAAGATGCACTGGGGGATGTTCGGGAGGTATATGGTTACAAAGTCTCCTTTTTTCACGCCTTCAAGCATGAGTCCTGCGGCGAATGCATCCACGGTCTGCATCAGCTCGCCGTAGGTGATGCGTGTGCCGAAATATTCTATTGCTTCTGCGCGGTCGGTTCCGTGTTTTGCCCCGTAGGCAAGCATACTGTAGAGAGAGCGTGTCACTTCGGGGGTGAATTCGTAGTGGGTTACTCCCGGGTCTTTATACACCGTCATATTTCTACTAATAGATTAAACTGTTAGTTTAAAATACCTTGTGGTCTATGAAACCCGTTGGGTTACAAAAATGTGTTCGGAGAGGGTATTTTTCAGGGCGGCGCGCAACCCGTTTAAACGCGACAGGAATTATTTTGCTTCGGGTACGATGCAAAGCATAACCAAATCTTTTGTACCGGTGTTTATCAGTGAGTGAGCTGCGCCTTTGGGTCAGTAATGGGCGGTGCCCGGAATCAGGCGCTTACGCGCATTACAAAAGCCAAAAAGATAAAATATGCAGCATCATATATAAGGCTGAATAGTTACTCGATTTCAAAGCTTGTTTCATGCCGGTGCATGCCTATTGAGGCGCCTATAGGCGAGACGGCGTGCATACTTTTTCCGGCGGCGTCTTTGTACATGTGTGCGCGAATCGAACTGTTTCCATTTTGGAAAGAGTTCAGGGCGGTTTCCGGGAGGGCGGCAAAATCTATGTGCATATGGGTATTTTGAAAGCAGCAAATCAATGGCGCAACAAAAGACCATCCCGCTATTTTTATATCCCTGCAGGAAAAATACTATCCCATGAAAAAAGTACTTGTTTTTCTTACCCTGCTTGCACTTGCCTGTGTCTGCATAAGTGCAGGATGCGTATCTTCTGTTGAATCCACGACTCCGTCAGGAGAGCCTGTTGTCGAACAGACAGCCGCATCTCAGGCAGGCTCTGCGTCTGAATCCGCCGGAAACGCCGTAAGCTACAATGACTTATTCGGCGGCAGCGATATCGGAAAAGGAAAGACCACCACCTATGAACTCAAGCGTAGAGGAATACAATGCATTAAGCGATGAGGAAAAGGCAAAAATCAAGATTGCCTGACGTTCTCCTCTTTTTTCTCATTACCTCTGTTTATCCATTGCCGCATTCAAAATCCCTTCAATAAAGAAACACGCCCCTTCAATGCCGCAAATCGGCCGCGCTGCAAAGGAAACCCTGCTCCGGTCGGGGCTTGCGATACCGAAAAAGGCCGCCTCGGGCGCGAGATTTGCTTCAAAGGTGGAGCCGGCAACGAGGTCGGGGCCGAACTCAGCGACTGCCTGCGCAATTTTTTCCAGGTCGGTGACCTCAGACCGGGGCAGGCACAGGACGTCTGAGCCGAAATAGCGCTGCATCATGGATTTGGCAAACGCGGCATAAGAGTCGGGTCCGGCGGCAAGAACACGCGGCGGATTGTATTTGCGCAGGAATTTATCCGCATAATAATACATCTTTTCGTCAGCCGCCTGCCAATCTTTTAAGAGCGCATCCGGCGCTGCGTTGCTGAACGCATCGCAAAGCTTTGCAACAGTCGCGCGCAGTTCGGTGAAAAGCAGCGAGCCCTGCATCTCGCCGACGCCGGATGCAAAGCCCGGATTGACTGAAACCGTGCGGGCAGCGGCGCCTTTTTGCAGATTCTCCCAGGAATCATAGGCAAGCGTCAGTGCAGCGGGAATGCCAAGTTGCGCCAAAATCCTCTTTGCCTCATGCACATTGCCGCGCGCAAACAAATCAAAGCGCGAGACGCCGTCTATATTTACGCCGTCCCGGCCGGTGACCGGGATTGCAAGAGCCTCGTATGCCTTTTGCATGCCGGTTTCAAGGCCGCCGCAAAATCCCGGCGCATCGACAAATATCGTGTCCTCCGGTACGGCGGAGGCTAAATCCTCGCCGGTGAGCGCCGGAACGCAGGTGTTCAAAACGGCAATGCCTCCCTTTCGCGGCACCTGGGAAATTACCTCGGCAAGCCGGCGCGCGCTTCCCATGACCACCTCGGATTCTATCAGGAAGGTGGAATAGACCGGCACTTTCATCAGCGATTTCGGATAGAAATAGCAGCCGGAGGAGCCGTGGATAATCACTGAAAGGCCGCTGAAACCGCAGAGCACTGAACACGCCCCGGTCATGGCGCAGGGCCAGACCGGATTGCACCCGGCCCCGTTCGCCTGCTTATCCATAAAGCACCACCCGTTTCCAGAGATTGAGCATCTTCACCGTGCCGGCGCAGCCCACCGGCAGATAAAACGGCAGCTTTACGGAGATGCCTTCGGCCGACTCCGTGATGCCGGTTTTTTCCATTGCCTCGCGGGCGACTGCAAATGTCCCGGCGACCAGTTCCGCACCGGGGTTAATGCTTGTTCCTTTCAGCGCCGCAAACGGCGCGAGGGCTTTTTGCTGGTACGCGGACTCAGCCGCGGCCGCGGCCGCGACCGCCTCTGCTGAAAGCCCGCAGGCTTTCCCAATCTCTCGCAGAAAAGAGATGCTGCCGCCAAGTCCCCGCGGAAACTCCCGCACCAGGGGGCGGCCAAATTTTTCAGCGATGAACTCGGCGGCGGGTACCACCCGCTCATCGCGGGCGATAAAGCACTGGGCCGCCCCCATTGTTTTTATTTCAGCAACCGGGGATTTGCGGCAGAACCGAAGCATGACGCGAAGGCCAAGAAGGGAAAGCAGCCGCACCACCTCTGCATAATTTTCCTCAACCTCGGACTCAAGATTTTTTTCGCCGACCAGAACAACCGTGCCGGGGAGGGGCGAAGCCGGCGCGGCGAGCCCGGCAAGCGCCTTCAGCGCGGCGTTTTCTCCGTCCATCGAAGAGCCGCCAAGAAATCCCGAGGCAGGAATCAGAATTATTTTTTCCGCCGCCGGATGCGAGAGGCAGACTTTAGCGCAGTCATCGCCGATTGTTTCCGGAACACAGGAGGTGACCACCGCAATCAGGTCGGGATTTTTTGCAGCCGCCTTGTCCAGAGCAGCGCTTAGCGCCTGCTCGCCGCCGAAAATGACCTCACGGTCTGAGATATTAGAAACAATGATGTCAGGCACCGCACAGACACCCGCATCATTCATCAGCGCATGGAGCATCGAAAACGTCTGATGCGCGCATCCTGCCGGGGCATGAATAACCGTTACCGTATTTTTGACAAAGGACGTCACCGACAGGGCGCCGCCAAGCGTGCAGCCGCCGAATCGCTGTTCAGAGATAGTTTCTTGCAAGGTCTTCCAGTTCTTCGGTTTCCAGGGGTTTGGGGATGACAAACTCCGTGTTGTTCAAAATTGCCTCGGCACAGGTGCGGTACACCGCCGCCTGTGCCGAATCCGGGGCATGCTCGACTACGGTCATACGGTTTACCTCGGCAGCCTGCACTTCGCTGCTTCGCGGGATATAGCAGAGCAGCTTCGAGCCGATACGCTTCGCAAATTCGGTGACGAGCGCAGACTCGTTTGCAAGGTTTCTTGCATTGCAGATAACCCCGCCAAGCCGGCACTTTGCACTGCTGCGCGATGACAGCCGCGCAATCGCTTTGCAGATATTGTTGGCCGCATACAGGCTCATTAATTCGCCGCTGGTGACAAGATATACCTCTTCTGCATAGCCGTCGCGCATCGGCATTGCAAACCCGCCGCAAACGACATCGCCTAAAACGTCATACACGATAACATCGCCGTACAGCGAGTTCAGTTTCTCCAGCGTCTGAAACGTTGCAATAATCCCGCGGCCCGCGCAGCCGATTCCGGGCTCGGGCCCGCCTGCCTCCACGCAGCGGACGCCGCCGAATCCTTCGAATATGATATCTGACGGGACAAGGTCTTTTCCTGTATACATCTGCTCAAGGACGGTGGGAATCCATTTGCCGCGCATAAGCATTCTGGTGCTGTCATGTTTGGGGTCGCAGCCTATCTGCATGACGTCGAGCCCTTTTAGCGAGAACGCTGCGGAAAGATTGGCTGAGGTGGTGGATTTACCGATGCCGCCCTTCCCATACAGTGCAATTTGTCTCATTGCAATAGTATTGGTCGGCAAAACAGATATAACTTAAGTTATGTTGATGTTATGTCGGGAAAAAGGAGGTAAAGGTCTGGTTATCCCTGTTTGAGGAATCTGCCCTTGTCAGCGCCGCAGGTCGGACATACCCAGGATGCGGGGAGGGCATCGAATTCGGTTCCGGCAGGAACAGTGAATCCTGCGCCTTTTTCAGAGTCATAGACATATCCGCAGATTGAACAGATGTATTTGGTCATTTTCTATGTTTCCTACCTTTAGTAAGGTAATTTTATATTGGTTTTCCAATATATTAAACCGGGGGGTTGCGGCAAAATTTCAGGGCGTTTTGCCAAGCGTTTTATGCTTTTACGTCTTATTAATGGGTATGCAGATTTTTTGCGGTGTCGATATCATAGAAATATCCCGGTTTGATGCCGGACATCTTGCAAATCAGAAGTTTCTGGACCTCTGTTTCACAAAAGATGAGCAGGCGTACTGTTTTTCGATGAAAAATCCGGCGCTGCATTTTGCAGCGCGGTTTGCGGCAAAGGAGGCGGTGGTAAAGGCGCTGTCGGGTTTTGGCAAATCGCTTGTTTACTGCGCGATTGAGATAAAAAAAGAGGCAAACGGCCGCCCTTATGTGGTGCTGTTGTCAGATGATGAAGAACTTTGCCGGGTTAAAATAGATGTAAGCCTCAGTCATGCAGAGTCGCACGCTGCGGCGAGCGCGGTGGTGTATCTTCCTTAATATTTCTTCGTCGTTTCCACGAATTTGTCCACGCGGCTGAGTTTTTTAAAGATTTTAAACTTTACCTTTTCCCACCGTGTGTAATTGAAAGAGCCTCCCGATGCATTCGGATGGCCTCCGCCGCCGAATTCCTTTGCAATCATGTGACTGATTTCCGGAACGCTTCTTATGCTGAACTTGCCGTTATCAAAAACCAGCAGTTCAATGTCGGTGCCGAATTTCTTGCGGCTTTCTGCCGCCGCCTCGCTCGGGTAGCCGTATGCCGGCATGACGGCAATTTTATATTTGCCGTCGTCAAAGACCTGCGCGCGCTTCTGGCTTTTTTTGATGCACTTGTTCTTGGCGCGCTCGATTTTCTGATAGATTGCATCAATTTGCCCGTCGACGATAATGCCCTGTACAAATTTGTCGCGCACCAGTTTGAGATTTTCCGCGCCCGAGGTTACGATGCCAAGGACAGCCGAGCGCGGGTCTTCATGTTTCCATAAATCATAGTCGCAGACAACGCGCGCCATTTCCAGGGCATCGGCATTGTCCGGGGTAAATGCGCGCGCAAGGACTCCTGTTGCGCAGCGGGAATTGTCGACAACAAGTTTTTCGACAAACGGTTCTATCAGGGCTTTTTCTTCATCAAGCCATTTATGGTGGTCAAACCACTGAATCTTCCATCCGGCGGCGTATGCTTTTTTAATCTGAGTCTCGATGCCTTTCTGGTAGCCGAGGTCGGATAAAATTAGTGTGTCGCCCTTGCCGTTACAGGAGGCAATCTGCCCCAACAGCCAGGAGAATTTGCCGACGGAGCCGAAAAAGGTCATGATGCCCTCGCCGAATTTTATCCGGCATATTGCATCGCAGCCTGCCGCGTCAAGGTCATTGTGGGTTAAGTGGACTATTTGTGTTGTCCGGTTGACGATTTTTTCCTGGAGGCGGGATTTATCACTGGGGGAATTTTTCTCAGACACAGTATTCTGCTATTATATTAGTTGCCGGGTAAAATATGTATTTGGATATGCGCCGAGCGCCGGATTCATTCAGAATAGTATAAATACTACGCGCACCAATATAGATATCGCAAAGTTGCACTTTGTATGCCCTTATAGCTCAGTAGGGAGAGCGACAGACTGAAGATCTGTATGTCGCCGGTTCAATTCCGGCTGAGGGCATAAGGTTCTGTTTTCCCAATGCCCTGATTTAGTAGATTTCTGTATCCGGATACATACCCTCACAGCTTACCGCACCTCATTTTTCCCGCCATGATAATACAGAATATTTATTTATGTGCCTGCCGTATTATTAATTGTAAAAAAATACATACGGGGTTTTGCTCATGAAACATACCGCACGATACAAAATACTCATCTCAGGCATACTCCTTTCCGTTTTTCTTGCAGTCATTGCAAGCGCCGGCTGCGTTTCAACGCAGGGCGCGCAGGACGCGCCAAACGGCGACACAGTCACCATACAGGATGTATTTGGACGCACCTTGCAGATACCTGCACATCCGCAAAACATTGCAACAGCCGGAACCGCCAGCGCACGCTTTTTAACCTATCTTGATGCCGCCGATACAATCACCTCGGTAGACTTCGGCGAAACACGCCCCCAGCGCCTTACCTACGACCCGAGACCCTTTGCCCTTGCCAACCGCAATTTTACCACGCTTCCGGCGGTTACCACCGAAACCGGTGCGGTAAACCCCGAAGTGCTCCTGTCCTTAAACCCCGACCTTCTGGTATTGAGCACGGAATCTGCCGCCGGAATCGCCGAAGCGGATAAAATCACCGAAAAAACCGGCATCCCCGTTGTCCTGATTGACGAAACAGCCAATCTTGGCGCGCACCGCTCTTTGTTCGATGCAAACATCCACCTGCTTGCAAAGATACTCGGCAAAGAAGACCGCGCAAAAGAACTGCTTGGATATATCGACGATACGCTTGCAGACCTTGCCGCCCGCACAAAAGACGTTCCTGCATCAGAGATTCCTTCTGTTTACATCGGAGGCGTTGCCTATTCCGGTGCGCACGGCCTTACCTATACCGAGCCCAACTACCCGCCGTTTGCCTATCTTGGCATAGACAATATTGCAAAAACCAGTGACAAAACAACTACGCTTGCCGTAGAGATATCCAAAGAAAAACTCCTCGAATGGGACCCGGATGTAATTTTTATCGACGCGGCAACGCTTCGCTGCTTTGCGGACAAAAACGCATTCGAATCGCTGAAAGGAGACGACCTGTACAGCGGACTTAAAGCCGTGAAAAACAATGCTGTCTATGTTACGATTCCTTACATCTGGAGCGGCATCAATCATGAGTCATCCCTTGCAAACGCCTATTTCATCGGCTATGTCCTGTTCCCGAAGCAGTTTGCCGACATTGACCCGGTGAAAAAAGCCGATGAAATCTATCAGCAGTTCGTTTCCAAACCGGTGTTTGGCGAACTGAACAGTTTCCTGAACAACCTTGGATTTACCCGGTATAATCTGAAACAATGAACAAAGCAGACAGAGAATGGAAAAAGCGCTATTCACTTACCCGCAGCTGCGCCGGAGTACCGACCAGCGCCGAGGTTTTTTCGCATAAGGAAACCGCAGATAAAATGCTTTCCGTTCTCTGCCGCAGCAAACATCACCGCTCCAAAGACCAGCTTGCATCGCTTCATTTTGCAAAAGGAAGCTCGGTTCTTGATATCGGTGCAGGACCGGGCACTCTGGCCGTGCCCCTTGCGGGGCAGGGCCATGAGGTAACCGTTGTCGAGCCCTCGAATGTGATGCTTGATGCAATGAAGGTCTATCAGCAATTCTGCGGCGTTGAAGCGGAGATTCCTGTTATCTGCGAAACACTGGAAAATGTAGAGACCAAAGCGTGCGCAAAATACGATTATGTACTCTCCTCTTTTTCCATGGATGTGCCCGACCTTCTAAAATCCCTGCTCAAAATGAACGCCCTTTGCAGAAAACAGGTCCATATTTTCTGGTTCTGGAAAAATCCCTTCTGGTCGCAGATGGAAGAGGATTTATGGAGCGTAATCCACCCCGAAGAAGCGGTTGCGCACGGAACCGGAGACCTTATTCTCCAATGCCTGCGCGAAGAAAAGATTGCAGCCCGGCACGAACTCTTTCCCCTGCCGGGAAACACGGTGTTTCATACCATCGAAGAGGCTGTTTTGAAATACCGCCCGCGCCTTGGGATAACAAAGCCGGAGCATGAACATCTTCTTAAAAGTTACCTTGCAAGCCGTCTTATCCGGGATGCGCAGGGATTTTATCGGGTTCCCGATACCGGCGGCTATGCACATATCTGGTGGGATGCGGTGAAGATATGAAAGAGAGTCAGCAAATGCAAAATACTTTGGACTCCCGGTACAAAAAGTATACCGGCAGAAAAAAGGCGCTCATTCTCGGCGGCATTGTCGCACTCGTTGTCGTGTTCCTTCTTTCCATCTCTGTCGGAGCGGTTTTTATCCCGCTTCCGGACGTTTTAGCCACCATTTTCAGCGGTCCGGGCGGCGGCGGAATGTATGATAAAATCCTCTGGAATATTCGCATTCCCCAGGCGCTTACGGCGATTGCGGCAGGAATCGGTCTTGCGGCGGCAGGTGTTGCCATGCAGTCGGTTCTGCGCAATCCGCTTGCATCGCCGTTTACGCTTGGATTATCCAATGCCGCCGCCTTCGGCGCCGCCGTGGGCATTCTGATTTTCGGCGCGGGCGCTACCGGAAGCAGCATTGCAAACGCTGTTACGGTAAACAACCCTTACCTTACCACTATATGCGCTTTTGTCTTTTCGATGCTAACCGCCGGCGTTATTCTACTCATTGCAAAAATCCGCTCGGCAAGCCCCGAAACCATGATTTTAGCCGGCGTTGCGGTGAGTTCTTTATTTTCCGCCGGGCTGATGGCAATTCAGTATTTCGTAGACGACACACGGCTTGCATCCATAGTCTACTGGCAGTTCGGCGACGCAGGGCGCGCCGACTGGCTGGAACTCGGCATAATCGCCGCGGTTGTTGCGGTATGCACCATTTACTTTATCTGGAAGCGCTGGGATTATAATGCCGTCGATGCCGGCGAGGAAACCGCACAGGGCCTTGGCGTCAATGTCAGCCGGACCAGAATTGCAGGCATGATTGCAGCATCGCTCATCAGCGCGACGATTGTGGCATTTCTCGGCATAATAGGCTTTGTCGGGCTGGTGTGCCCCCACATGATGCGAAGAATTGTCGGCGACGACCACCGGTTTTTAATCCCGGCAACTGTTGTCTGCGGCGCGCTTCTGCTTCTTTTGGCCGATACCGTTGCGCGGGTGATTATTGCGCCTGAAGTCCTGCCGGTTGCCGTTTTAACGTCATTTTTAGGTGCCCCGGTCTTTATTTATCTGATTATCAAGCGGAGGAGAGCATGACAGGAGAGCATCAAAAGGATGGGGAACTGCACGAGCATATGCATTACCATCAGGAGGGTTTTTCCCATTCGCATCCGCATTCCCATGAACACGGGCACGAGCATCACGGAGAGGAGGTTCCCCGCGCGGTGCTTGCAATCAGCGGGGTGAGTTTTTCCTACCGGTCGGCAAAGGTGCTGGATACCATTAATCTGAGCGTGGGGCCGGGCGAGATTCTTGCCATTCTCGGGCCCAACGGGGTGGGAAAGTCCACGCTTCTCAAGTGCATCAACCGGATTTTAAAGCCGGAAACCGGCTCAGTAGTCCTGGCAGGATACAAGGACCTTGCAAAGATGCCGGGACAGGAGATTGCAAAGCATATCGGTTACGTGGCGCAACGGTGCGAGTCTTCGCGCATGACAGTGTTTGATTCGGTGCTTCTTGGAAGGCGACCGCATATTTCCTGGAAACTGCAGGAGTCTGATTATGCAATAGTTTCGGATGCGCTGGAAAAATTCGGTCTGGCTGACATGCAGCTGCGCTATATCGATGAGCTTTCCGGCGGGGAACTGCAAAGAGTCTGTGTCTGCCGGGCGATTGTGCAGGAGCCTTCGGTTCTTTTGCTGGATGAGCCGACGAGTGCCTTGGACTTAGCGCGCCAGATTGAGATTTTACAGCTTATCCGCCATATTGCCGACCGGCATACGTGTACCGCGGTTCTCACCATGCATGATTTAAATCTGGCTCTGCGCTTTGCAGATGTCTTTGTGTTTATGTCGGGGGGCAAAATCTATGAGGTATGCGATAAATCCGGGGTAACGGCGGAGTTAATCGAGGCGGTCTACGGGATTGCGGTTGAGGTGGTTTATCATAACGGGATTCCGCTGGTTGTGCCGAAGATGTGAGGGAAAAACAAACCAGAAACAGAAAGTAAAAAAGAAAAAAGGAGTGATTTACTCCACAATCTGCGAATCCGCAAACCTGTCCTCAGCCGCAAGCAGAAACTCATCGCTCTGCGATAACGCATGCTTTGCACAGATATCAATGCACTGTCCGCAGAAAATGCAGTTGCCCACATAAATCCGGATACGCTTCTGCGGCTTTTCGCCTTCGGCTGCCGGATGCACCACCGGCTCGATTGCATGCGAGGGGCAGACTTTCTGACACAGTCCGCAGCCGTTGCAGACCGCCCGGTCATACAAAAGCTTGCCGCGCTGGCCTTTGGGCGACTCCACCGGCGCTGTAATTTCCGCTCTTCCCTCGGCGACATCGCCAAGGAATCCGGTAATCGTTTTCGGCAGATATTTTGCCGGGAACTGATTGGTAACCGGCTTTTTAAACGCCTGTGCAATAACCTCTAAAAACATCGGAAGCATTTAGAGCACCCCCATGAGATACGCATCCAAAAGGAACAAAAGCAGCGCTGCAAGCGCCAGGCCGCCGAAAATGAACCAGTAGAGTTTTACCACCTGCGTGATTCTGAAGCGGGCCATCGCTGTTCTGATAAGCGTTACCGAAATAACCATAACCACAATCACCTTTACAATAAAGAAGATGATATCAACGAGCACCGCAAGCGCACCGGAAAGACCGAATACAGGCGACAGATTCCACGGAAGAAGCAGCGCCACGCCGAAGGCAAGAATTGCAACCGTTTTTACCGCCTGCGCAAGCGAAAACATGCCGAGGTTTCTGCCTGAATACTCCACTAAAATACCGCCGGCAAGTTCCGTTTCCGCTTCCGGCGCATCAAACGGAACCTTGGACAGTTCTCCGGGTGTAATCCAGGCAAAAAGGAGTAAAAGCACCACAATGCCTGCAATGCCCGCAGGTCCAACGACATCCCAGATACCGGTTTCCATTAAAGAAACCATGCTGAAAGGCTCCGCGACGCCGGCGACTGAAAGCCGCCAGGCGAGTAAGATAACGACCGCGGCGAGCGGCAGCTCATAGGCAATCATCGAGACCATTTCACGTTGGGCGCCGACCGCTGCGTACGGCGAGCCCGAGGCAAAACCGCCGATTACGAGGCACAGCGACGGAATAATGAGCAGATAGAGCACTAATATCATGTCGCCCGCCTCCCCGAGCACCGGCGCAAGCGAGCCAAACGGCAGATAAAGCAGAATGGCGATAGCCGATGCAAGCGCCAAAACCGGCATCAGATTAAAGAGCCAGGATACCGCGGCTTTCGGCACAACATTCTGTTTGCCGAAGAGTTTTACTATGTCAACAAACGGCTGCGTCAGATGCGGGCCGATTCTTGCCTGCATGTGCGCGCAGATTTTGCGGTCAAGACCTGCAAGCCACAGCCCGAAGACAAGGGCGCACAGACCGAGAGCCACTGTGCCGCCCACGGCGCCTAAAATCTCATTCATGCAAGCATCCTCCGTGTCTTAAGATAAGACATTTTCGAAAGCTGCTCCTTGGTATAAATGCTGGTCTTGCCTTCGGTCGTTACCGCAACTCTGTCTGTGCAGGAAAGACACGGGTCCACCGAGGCGACCACAATCGGGATGTCTGCCAGCTGGACGCCTTTTAAAATCACCGGCCAGACATGGAGATTGCTGTAGGAGGAAGCCTTTACCTTCCAGGCAACGGGCGCCTCTGCATTGTCGAGTGCGACATAATGCAGCGCCTCTCCGCGGGGTGCCTCATGGCGGCCCACGGCTTCGCCGGAGGCCTTTTTGCAGAGATTCAGGATTTTTGCGACCTTCTCCTCATAGAGCACCGGTCCGGCCGGCATATTTGCAAGACAGGTCTCGATGATTTCAATCGACTGCGCAACCTCGAAGATACGGGTGACAATTCTGTCATACGTGTCCCCGTCCGCCTCTTTTCCATATGCCTGCGGCAGGACTGGCTTAATATCCAGGTCGCCGTAGGCGCAGTAGGGATAATCGACGCGCAAATCCGCCGGCAGGCCCGAGGCGCGCGCCGTCGGGCCGACCGTCGAATACGCCGCCGCCGTTTCGCGAGTTAATATACCGGTGCCTTTGCAGCGGGCTTTGATTACCGCGTCTTCAAGGAAAAGTTTCTGCAGTTTGCCGAACAAATCCTTGTAGGTGTCAAGGCATTTGCGGATTTTGGGAATCATATCATCGGTGATATCGCGGCGCACACCGCCAATCTGGATAATATCATAATTTACCCTGTTTCCGGTGATTAACTCAATGCAGTCAAGAGCATCTTCGCGCACGCGCCAGGCAAGGTAGAACAGGGAATCGAATCCCAGTTCATGCGCCGCAACGCCGGCCCAGAGCAAATGCGACTGAATCCGCTCGAATTCGGCGATGATTGTCCTGACATAATCGGCACGTTCCGGCGCATTGATTTCTGCTATCTGCTCGACGGCGCGGGCAAAGCACAGCGAATGCGTAACCCCGCAGATACCGCAGATTCTGTCGGTTAAATGCACAATCTGCACCGGATTTCTCTGCAGACCCATCCACTCAATGCCGCGGTGGGTGCATCCCGGCGTGAAATCGGCGCTGATTACCTCTTCGCCGACGACGGTGAGCTCAATGTGCACCGGCTCTTTTAATGCCGGGTGAATCGGCCCTACCGGGACTTTATATGGGGCATATCCGGCCATTTATGCGCCCTCCTCTTTTTTCGCCGCATCCGCAGGAGCGGGCGCCGCTTCGGCAACCGGAGCCGGTTTCGGCTCCGGTGCCGGAATCGGCGCCGGCGGCCTGTTTTCCGGACGGCCGCATGCCCAGAGATTTTTCACCATGGTATCGGGAATGCGCTTTTCGTCTTTTCTCAGCGGATAGACGTCATTTGGGAAATCCGCCGGCAGGAAGAAGTTGTGCTCTGCAGGCGCCAGACCTTCGATGGTGATACCTAAGTACTCGGTCTTTTCCCGCTCGGTAAACGCCGTCCCCTCCATTAAATCGGTAATCGTCGGCAGAACCGGGTTTGCTTTTGGTAAATCCAGCGAGAAGATAACCATGGTCTCCGAGTCCTCAACGCCGCCGTAAAGGGAGAAATTGTACTGGACTCTGAGATTTTTGTCTTTTGCGCCCTTATCGTAGCCTGAAATACAGGAAAGATGCGGATAGGAAATTTTCATCAGCGATTCCGCCGCCTTATGCACAGCGGCGGCTGAAATTGTAATCCAGACATTTCTGTTCTCCTTTTTCTTCACGCCTTCCGTGCGTATCTGAATCCGGGACTCGAGCATATCCCTGCCGAGTTCTTTTGAAATGAACTCGACAATCTGCTCCGGGGTTAAACATTCACTCATTTTTCCGCCTCCTTTTCTGCAGCCGCCGCCTGCAGCCGCTCTAATTTTGCAATCGCCGTTACCACACCGTTGATAATCGCCTCCGGCCGCGGGGCGCATCCCGGCACATAGACGTCCACCGGAATAATCTGGTCTACAGGACCTGCGAGGTTGTACGAGGTGGAAAAGACCCCGCCTGACTGCGCGCAGGTGCCGATTGCCATGACTACCTTCGGCGAGGGCATCTGCGCGTAGACGCGGCGAAGCCGGTCCGCCATCTGGGAGGTTACCGGTCCAGTTACCAGCAAAACGTCTGCGTGGCGCGGAGAACCGACCAGTTTCACGCCGAAACGCTCGGGGTCATATCGCGGCGTAATGGTAGCCACAATTTCGATATCGCAGCCGTTGCAGGAACCTGCGTTAAAGTGGAATACCCACAGGGATTTGTTCAGTGCGTTCATAGAAGAATCACCACCACGAATACAATAACCAGTCCTATAAGGAACCAGCCCACATAGTCATTTAAGATACCGGTGTGCAATGGCACCAGTCTGTCATAGTAGCCTTTCAGCGCGTGCGTGAAGCCGTAGTAGAGGTTTCCGCCGCGGACGTGACCTTCCGCCGCTTTTGGCTCGTCGTTACCTGAAAGATACGGTTTGGTCTGTTCTGACTCCTTTTCATAATCTTTCCTGCCGCACCGGAGAATGAGCCAGGAAAGAAGCAGGGCGACTGCAATTACAATCAGCCAGATGAGCGGATTCCAGAATCCGAACCCGGTGTTTAGTACTAAACTCATAATCCCCCTCCAAATACTGCAGATATATACGATGTTGTGTCAATCAGGGCATTTGCCGCCGGACTTACCACTGTGTCAAGGAAGAAGTCCGGGAAGAGTCCCAGGCCGATGACAAATATTGTCAGAATGACCATTGCTGCAATCATTAATTTCGGCGCCTCTTTTACTTCGGCATACTCGTCCTGTTTCGGTCCGAGGAAGAGCGAGTGGAACACTTTCATGAAGGATGCAAGGGTTAAGATACTGACCACCATTGCGATGATTGAAAGAACCGGGCTGAATGCAAATACGGATTCATATAACATCAGTTTGCTTGCAAATCCGTTGAACGGCGGAATGCCGGCGATGGCGAATGCTCCAATGAGGAAGAAGACCGCGGTCCATTTCATGTTGTGACCAAGGCCGCCCATTTTGTTCAGGCTCCATACGCCGGTCCGAAGAATCACTGCGCCGACTGCAAGGAACAGCAGTCCCTTGTACATTGCATGGTTAAAGATATGGAAGATACCTCCTTCCAATGCCGTGACACCGAAGGCGTCCAGTGCCCCGGTGTCGCCCAGGACTGCAACGCAGACGCCGACGCCTAAAAGCATGTAGCCGGTCTGGGAGACCGCGTGATAGGCAAGCAGGCGTTTTACGTCTTTTTGCGGCAGTGCCATGGTAACGCCGATGACCATTGAAAGAAGACCGAGGATAATAATAACCCAGCCCACCGTCAGGGTGTTAAATACGCCGTTATAGACGGTAAATAAGATTCTGAATATGCCGTAGAGGCCGGCCTGGCTTGCAACAATCATCAGGGCGGTTGCGCCTGAGGGCGCAACCGAGTAGGCGTCCGGCGTTGCAAAGTGGAACGGGACGGAACCCGCCTTCATTGCAAGCGAGCAGATGAATAAGACCAGTGCGGTGATTGTCAGGGCATTGGGGGCAATCTGGCTTGCAATGACTGCCATGTTGAGTGAGTTATACTGGGAATAGAGAATGCCGATACCGAATAAGACCATCAGACCGCCGATAGTGTTTACAATCGCGTATTTTATGGCGCCTTCGACTGCAATGCCGCCTTTTCTGTGGTATGCCACCATTGCCGCGGCGGAAAGCGAGTTGATTTCCAGGAAGACAAAGAAGTTGAACAGGTCGCCCGTTGCAACCATGCCGAAGATTCCCGTCGTTAAGAGCAGGAACAGGGCAAAGAATTCCGGTTTGCCGGAGCGGGTCTTCTGGGATGCGATTAAATAAAGCGCCGCAGAAACACTCACTACAGCCGCAGAAAGCAGCATAAAGGCGCCGAATGCATCAATGGTGAATAAGATGCGTATCGGAATTCCGGCCGAATCTGCGACCGCTGTCGCCCCTGCCGGAAGACCGAAGGTATAGACAATTATGCCGCCGGTAAGCACTTTTACCGCGGTCGCGACCGCGGTCGCCGCCGCGGCAAACACGGCAAGAACAATCCACGGTTTCATCAGTTTCGGCAGGAATCTGCCGAACAGGGGCGTCAGGAATGCGCCAAAGAGCGGCACGGCGATAAGCAGTGCCGGCAGGTTGTCTAAAATGAAGCTCATTTCTTCAGCCTCCGCATTTTATCCGACTGCAGCGTGCCGTATTTCTTGTAAATAACCATGATAAAGGATAAGAGCAGTGCTGTTGTTGCAACACCGATAACGATGTTGGTGAGCGTCAGTGCCTGGACCGTTGGCAAAACCATGGCGTCCGTCGGCGCATTTACCCAGATTGGGGCAATGCCGCCTTCGCGGTAGCCAAGCGATACGAGGAACAGGTTCACGGCGCCTTCAATGATGCCCAACCCCATGACCATTTTAATCATGTTCTTCTTCAAAAGAACAATTGCAAATCCGACGCCGATAAGCAAAGCGACGGCGATTAAGGGTATTGCCATCATTTCTCCGCCCTCCGCTGTTTTTTGCCTTTTTTCGCCGTGCGGGCCGCGGCAGCCGCCGCCGCTGCTGCAGCGGCGTCGTCTTCTGCCTGTGTTGTTTCGCGCAGGCCTTTAAACATATAGAGGATGATAACCGACATTGCGCCGAATACCTCGATACCTACTGCAAAGTTCAGAACCGGAATCATGCCGCCGGTCCAGAGGTCGCCGACTGTGCTTCCTGCTGCAAGGAAATTGCCAAACAGCCCGCCGCTTCCGGCAAGCCAGTTGACTAAAAGGCCTCCGCCGCAGACGGCTGCCGCAATCGCGGTGCAGATGAATAAAATTAGTCCCGCGGATTCAATGAGCTTGATGTTTTTGACCTCGGGGAGCATTTCTTCTCCATCATGGAGTGCAAATGCCGCGACAAGCAGGGCCACACCGGTTGCCGCAACAGCCCCGCCCTGGAATCCTCCGCCGGGCGATAAATGACCGTGCATTACTACATAGAAGCCGAATATGATGATGAAAGGAACAAGCAGTCTTGCTGCTGTTTTTGCTATTAATCCGGAAGACATTACTTAATCCTCCTGAAAAGCATCACTATGCCAAGTACCGCAACAAACAGAACCGTGGCTTCGCCAAGCGTATCAAAACCACGGTAATCGAAGACGATAGCAGTAACCGCGTTGGCAGAGCCTGTCTCCTCCTGCGTGTTTGCATTGTAATGGTCATCTGTTGTCGAAGACCGGGGTTCGCCAAACGTAAGCCCGAATGCCGGCAGGAGCACAATAAGGAATACGGCGACAATCAGTATAATGGCAAGGGGTTTTGCAATGGACACCGAGTCTTTTGTTTTATCCATTTTATCCATTATTCATCGCCCTCCGTGCGTTTCGTGCCTTTAATTGCAATCAGCAGAATGGCGGTCGAAAGCCCTGCGCCGATGGATGCTTCTGCTATTGCTACATCGGGTGCCTGCAGGATGAAAAATTCCAGCGCCATCAGGAAACTGAACGCCGCAAAGGAAATGGCGGCCGCTATCATGTCTTTGAGCCAGAATACGGCGGCGGCTGTCACCACAGCTGCTGCAAGAAATGCAATATGCAGCACGACTAAGAGTATGTCCATCATGGCTTATCCTCCTCAAGTGTGTCCACCGCCGCCCCTTCGGGCTTTAAGCCGGATTTATGGGCCGAGCGCGCGATAACATGCGTCGACGTAGTCGACGCGATGAATACAAGCAGCGCCGCAAAGGCGATATGGAATATAAAGCTGAAATAGCCGCCGTTTGAGGCGGTTTCGCCTACGGCATACACAATGGCGCCGGCTGCTGCAAAGAGAAATCCGAGCCCGCCGACAAGACCGGCAGCATGGGTTCTGGTATAGAAGTCCGGGAAGCGGAACAGCCCTATTACGCCGAGAAGACAAAATACTGCGGAAAGCGCCAGGAGAATCAGTACTGCAATTTCAATGCCGGTCATTTCAGATCACCCGCGAGATATTTTGCAACATACATTGTTCCGACAAAGGAGATGATTGCATAAATGACGGCAACATCGACAAATATCGGCTGTGCGAAGGCAATCGACAGCAAAATCATGCCGATGACTACTAAAATGTTAATCACATCCAGGGCAAGCATTCTGTCCGGATTGGTTTTTGCCGTCAGAAGGCGGATAATGCATACAATAATCAGCACGGCAAAGAAAACCGCGCCGCCGATGAAAATTTCTTCCATCATTGCGTCACCTTCTTCAGCCATTTGGCAAGACTGATTTTTGCAAAGACTTTGTCTTCGGCGACAATCTTTTCAGGGTTTTCGCCGGCGTCAAGGGCGTGAACATACAAAGACCGGTCTTTTTCATCGCAGTCAACTACAATCGTTCCCGGCTGGTAGGTAATGGTTGCGGAAAGCAGCAGTGTGCCGGCATTGTTTTTCATCGGTGCGACTACTTTGAAAAGCGCCGGGCGGATGTTTCTGCCGGTTATCACCGACCATGCGACCTTACAGTTTGCAATTACAAATTCCACGAGGAATAAGGGGATGTAGACAATCGCAAACAGCCAGCGTCTCGGGTTAAAGAAGCGTGCGGCCGAGTCCGGTATAATTTTGCGGCATAAAAAGCCGGTAAGAACGGCAAGCACAACTCCGGTGACAAGTTCCGGCACAGACCAGAGCAGTACGGTGCTTGATTCAATTGCCGAACCGGCGGATAAAACGAGATATGCGATAAAGGCAGCTAAAGCTCCCATACATCCTGCAGCGAGCCTGCTCATATGTCGTCACCCATGGTCCAGTAATGAATGAGTGTTTTTTTGCGGTACAGATACATAGTTTGTTCCTTTCTCTTCGTTTATAGAGAGATAAGTTAATTATATGAGTTACATGTTTATAAAGGGGTAGGATAGCCTATGGG
>DALTWG010000015.1 GCA_029987245.1 Methanocorpusculum sp.
TGAATAGAACTATCAATAGACTATGAATAGAACTATCAATAGACTATGAATAGAAAAAAGAGATTTATTCCGTCTCTGCCTTCTTTACTTTTTTCTGCGCGGGGTTTTTGCCGACATTCTTTAAAATAACCGTGAGTCCTGCCGCGCTCAGATAAAGAATGAAAATAAGGAACGCTGCAATGTATGCAAATCCATCCGGCAAAACCTGCGGCAGAACCAGCATCATGAATGCAAAAAGGGCGATTCCGACAACGGCAATTACAATATCCAGTATCCAGTCTGTTCTCATGAATAATAGATTTGGCGTGTGTGCTTTTATCTGTTTTGCTATCACATTACTATACATGGAAAAATCCGAAGCACTCACCCTGTTAAAAGAGCATGTGAAAAAAGAATCCCTTATCGGACACTGCCTTGCAACCGCGGCTGTCATGAAAGGACTTGCAAAAGAGTTCGGGCAGGACGAAAAAACCTGGGAATTAATCGGCATTCTGCATGATATCGATTTCGAGGAAATCGATGAAGACATGACAAAACACGGCATTGCAGGCTTTGAAATCCTGAAAAATGCCGGCATCGGCGATGAAATCGCCTGCCCGGTGCGCGACCACAATCATATGGCGCACACCGCGCCATACACCGAAAAAGTCGACATCTGCCTGCAGACGGCAGACAGCGTTTCCGGCCTTGTAATCGCCTGCGCGTACGTAAAAGGCGGCAAATTATCCGATGTATCCGTAAAGACCGTGACGAAAAAGTACAAGACCGCATCGTTTGCCGCCGGATGCGACAGAAACCGGATTGCATCCACTGATGCACTTGTCGCGCGCGACCGGATGTATGAAATAGCCATCGCATCGCTTCTGGAAATCAAAGATGAATTAGGTCTTACGTAAATGGCAGCGGCGCAAAATCAGTCGGAAGTGCTGCGCGCGCTCCAGAAAGCGCACGGCAAACTGGAAAATGTCATCCGGTATCTCCGGCCGAAGGGCGGAGTGGTCCTGGCATGCGCTGCAAAAGGCGCGCGCGATTGCAAAGGTGTTGCCGTCGCGCATGAAAATTCCGTCGGATTCGGCATCGACGAAGAAATCACGCGCGTGCTTTTAACGGTGCTGCGCTATGATGAAGATATGCGCGCGTGCGGGGTGGTGCGCTATACTGATGAAATATACGAATTTGTGCGCGACCTCCTCCTTGAGGTGGAAAAATACGATGTGCAGAAATACCCGAAAGGCATTTCCACCATGGACTGGGGCATCTCGTTTATGTGCAAAAACGGCGTTCCCATGGCTTTGGCGTCGCAAAACAGCCAGGAAAGAGATGACTGCATCTTTATTTTCGGCACCACTCCGGATGAGGCAGCAAACAGAATCCTTATCTTATCAGAGCGACTATCTATATAGACATCAGAGGAAACTCATGGGAATTAAACCAAGTTATATCAAGACAATGGGCGAGGCCCTTTTAGAACAGCATCCGAAATCCTTCAACGGCAACTTTGAAGACAACAAAGCAGTTGTTTCCGAAGTAACCACCATCCAGAGCAAGACAATCCGCAACCGTGTTGCAGGCAACATTACCCGCAAAGTAAACAACACCCGGCGCAACCACTGATTTTATCCCCCAACATATTTTTTCTTCGCTTTCATAAGCGTAAGCTCTCTTTCATTACAAAAACTTATTATGCTAACACAGCATATGAGAATATGCATATCACAATTGCAGCCGGTACTTCCGGTTTTCCATTGCGGGGAGGCAGAGGCTTGTGTTTCTGCCTGAGAAAATATGTACATAATCTGTTTCGGCACTTTTTCACCTCCGTCCCCGCAATCTTCTCATTCTTTCTTTTCCGGACTTATATAAAAACATAAAGTTATTTAGTGAAGACACACATACTTTTAGTAAAGGTGAGAGAAAATGTCTATCCTGAATAAAAATGCCGAAGAACTTTTTGACGAAGGAAATAAACTTTTTACGGGCGCAAAAGGCAAGACGGACAAGAGAAAAGCGATAAAATTATTTGAGAAGGCAGCGGAGTTAAAGCATCCGGGCGCACTGTACCGTCTTGGCATGTGCTGTTATCTCGGTGAAGCGATTGGCGCAGACAAAGAAAAAGCGCTGAAATACTTAGGCGAAGCGGCAGAACTCGGCAGCAGCGAAGCGGCAAAGTTCCTTGCCAAACTAAACGGAAAAATCGATGATGTCATAACCGAAAGCAAGGCCGAATCTGAGGCAAAAGCAGAGCCGGCGCCGGAGACAGAGGCGGAGGCTGAGGCAGAAGCAGAGCCCGAAGACGCGCAGGAAGCAGGAATTGAGCCGCTCTTAAAAATCAGCCAGGAAGACGGCAAATATGTAATCCGCGCCGGCACCGCAACCGCTTACGTTTCCCGCGGCGACTGCGGATTTGAAATCAAGACCGGTTCGCAATTCTTGCGGCGCGAGGTAAATATCCCGGATGCAATAGCAGAAGGGCGCAAAAACCTGGAGGATTTGTGCTTCCTCAAGGTTGTACCGGGCGTCAACTCCGTTCTTGAATCCATCAAATCCATTCAGGTCCCGTACCTGAAAGATGCCGTTTCCATGATTTACGGCAAAGTGGTCGATATGAAAGATACCGGCGTAAAAGAGGAGGCAAAACCCGCCGCCCAAAAAGAGTATCCGACACCGGTTACCCGTCGTGAATATCTTGCCACCGGTATGCAGATTTATGTTGACGGCGATACCGTAAAAGGGCTTGAATACATTAAGCAGTCGGCAAAATACGGGCTTCTTGATGCAAAAGAGCTCTTAAAAGCGGAAAATATTGATACGGAAATCCGTTCGCGGGTTTCGGCGGCATAATTTTTTACCCTTTTTTTCCCCTTAATCCGGATTCACGCTTTCCTCTTTTGCCTCTTCTGCCAGAATATTCTGGGAATTTATCATCTCACCCGCCGCCTCAAAGCGCGTATACGTCCCGTCCGGTAAAAGTCTGCGCGCCTTTACATTGTCGCGCATAATCAAATCAAGAATATGATGAATACGCCTGCGCACTTCGGCGTCAAGAACCGGACAGCCAACCTCGACACGGCGTTCGGTATTTCTGGTCATGAAATCAGCGGAGGCAATATACATCTTCTCCTCTGCACCCGTTCCAAACACATAAATCCGCGAATGCTCCAAAAACCGGCCGACGATATTTCTCACGGTAATATTTTCCGTTTCGCCGGGAATACCCGGAATAATGCAGCAGATACCCCGCACTATCATGTCAACTTTGACCCCGGCGCAGGACGCCTCTTTTAATTTGTCTATTATGTCGATATCAGTCAGAGAATTAATTTTTACCAGAATCCGCCCGTTCTGTTTTTTCTTAATCTCATCATCCATGAGTTTAAGCACCGTGCTCTTTAACCCCGACGGCGAGACAAGAAGCAGTTTGTAACTGCCGTGCAGATTGGCAAGCGCCATATTTTTGAAAAATAAATCGGCTTCCGCGCCGATTTCCTGATTTGCCGTCATAATCGACAAATCAGTGTACTGCTCGGCCGTTTTTTCATTGTAGTTGCCCGTTCCTATCTGCGTATAATATTTAATCGCCCCGCGTTCCTTTCTTGTTATCAGACAAATCTTGGAATGAACCTTGTAATCTTCAAATCCATAGATAATTTTGCAGCCCGCATCTTCTAAAAACTCCGACCAGTCAATATTATTCTGCTCGTCAAAGCGAGCCCGGAGTTCAATAAAAACGGTGACATCAATGCCGTTTTCCGCCGCGGCGCAGAGATAATCAACCAGTTTTGTCTTGTGCGCCAGCCGGTAAATCGTAATTTTAATGGAAATCGTATTTTTATCATATGCCGCCTCCTTAATCATCCGCAAAAACGGCTTCATACTCTCAAAAGGATAGGACAGGAGAATGTCATGTTTTATCAGTTGCCTGTGTACCGGAACCGAACCCGGAATACATGCGGGGATATACGGCGTAAACGGCGGATAGGTGAGTATATCTTTTAGATTTTTGGAAATCTCTTTTTCCAGGTCAAATGCATAGGACAAAAGCAGCGGGGCCGTTGTAACGTACACCTGCGCCGGGGCAAGAGAGAGCATTTTGCATAAATAGCCTGTAAAATCCTCACTGACCTTTTTGTTGAGTTCGAGTCGTACCGGTGCAAGTTTCCTGCGCTTTAACAGCGCATCCCGCATAATATGCCTGAAATCCGCATTGGTATCCGCAAATGCCTCGTCAGAAAGATTTACATCGGCATTGCGCGTAACGCAGAAGACCGTTTTTTCTTTGACCTCGTACATGGAAAAAACCGCATCCATCCGGTCAAGAATAATATCTTCCGTGCGCACATAGCGCAGGTTTGAGCCGGGAATGACAACAATTCCGGGCAAAGTCTGCGGGACCTGAATTATCCCGAAGAATTTTTTCTTTCCATCTTTTAAAATGGCGCCGATATGCAACACATTATTCTGCAGATGCGGAAACGGATGGCGCAAATCAACAATCTGCGGAGATAAAACCGGTGCAACGGAGAATTTAAAATACTGCCTGATGTATTTTTTCTCATCGCCTGAGAGATTTTTCATGCTGCAGTTTTTCACGCCTGCCTCTTCCAGATTTTTTTCCACTTTTTTGTAAATTGCCTCCCGTTTTTTATACAGCGGCTTTACCGCGGCAAAAACCGCTTCCAGCTGCTCTTTTGGCGTCATGCCGGTGCGGGAATCCAAAATGTCAGGTTTCATCAGCATCAGATCATAGAGACTGCCAACACGGATCATAAAAAATTCATCCAGATTGCTCGTAAAAATCGCAATGAATTTCAACCGTTCGAGAAGCGGAACTGTAGAGTCGTCTGCTTCACGCAGGACACGTTCGTTAAATTTCAGCCATGACAGTTCACGGTTCTGCGTATATGTTCTCTGTTTTTCCTTCATTTAGTCTTCTCCTGCATTTTCAGCAAGCAGTTTTGCAAGGCATCCTTCACGCACGCCGGTTTTACTCACGCGAATGGATTTTGCATCGAAAAAGAGAGACACCGCATGTAAAATGCATGCCCCGGGAAGAATTGTGTGAATGCGTTCCGGCTCCGTTTTTAAAATAAGGTCAGCTGCGGCAGATTTTTTCATTTTGAGCAGACCGGCTAAATCCTGCGGCGTGTACTTTTCAGTCTTCTTTTTTTCGCCCGTTGAAGCGGCTAAAACCTTTCCGCATCCGCGGATTGTGCCCCCGATTCCGCAAATCTGATTTATCATGTATTTTTCCGGGAAAGTCTTTTCAAGCATCTTTACTACTTCCTTTTCGATTAGCAGCATCTCGATTTTTAAGGGAAGAATATCTTTGACATGTCTGCGGTACATGACAAGAGAGCCGAACGGAAGAGATTTGGAAAAAACCGGCCCGTCATCTTTGAAATACACAAGTTCCGTGCTTCCGCCGCCGATATCAACAATCAGCCCCTCTTTTTCAGTAAACGTCTGTTTTGCGCCAAAATAATCGAGTTCTGCCTCTTCCTCGCCGCTGAGTATAGTAATTTGCGCCCCGCAGGCTTTTTCAAAGCGTGCTTTTACCTCTTCAGCGTTGTCAATGCCGCGAAGCGGGGCGGTTGCAAAACAGACAAGGCGTCTTACATGGATATAAGAGAGAAGCGAGGTAAGCGCGGCCAAAGCCTCTTCGCCTTTTTCAATGCCCGCCAAAGACATCTGCTTATTTTCTATGTATCCGGCAAGACCGGCTGTTATTTTTTTATTCAGCATCAGGGTAATTGTTTTGTTTTCCACTTTGTAAAGAGACAGGCGGATGGTATTTGAGCCGATATCAATAACAGCGTACATCTGATTACTTATTTGCCGTAGCATTATTTATATCTGATGCTGCACGGAAAAGGAAAAAAGAGCGTTTTAAAAACGCTGACTGAACTGTTCAATAAATATATCCTGCGCCCGCTTCTTTCCCTCTTTGGGCACCGCATATCTGCCCAGAGCGTCAAGATGATATGCCCCGCCCTTGTCTTCCAGATAGGTGCGAAGCACTTCGGTTATGGTATTTTGAAGCTCTTTGTCATAAACCGGGCATACTATTTCAACCCGCTTTCTGAGGTTTCTTGGCATCATATCAGGACTGCCGATGTAAATCTTCGCCTCGCCGCCGTTTGCAAAGTAATAGACACGGGCATGTTCAAGAAAACGCCCCACTGTGGATATAACCGTGATGTTGTCCGAAAGCCCCGGCACACCGGGTCTGAGCATACAGATACCGCGGATGAGCAAATCAACTCTGACACCTGCTTTGGACGCGGCATACAGGGCATTGATAATGACCTTGTCGGTAAGCGAGTTCATCTTCATAATAATATGACCGCGGCCGCCCTGCTTTTGGATTCTGACTTCCCTGCGGATTAAAGAAAGCATCGATTTTTCCAGATACTCCGGGCTGATGAGCAGATGACTGAATTTTGCCTCAGTCTCGCTTTTTTCAAGCATAGCAAAGAGAGTGACGATATCTTTCGTGATTTTTGTGTCTGCGGTAAACAGCGAAAAATCAGAATAAATTGCCGCGGTCTTTGCATTGTAGTTGCCGGTGGAAACTGAAGCGTAATGCACAGTCTTTTTGCCTTCGCGGCGCGTTACAAGACAGCATTTGCCATGGGTTTTGAGATGCGCCGGGCCGTGAATAACCGTTACGCCGCCTTTTTTCAGTTCATCCGTCCAGCGGAAGTTGCGCTCTTCATCAAAACTTGCCTTCAGTTCAATGACCACGGTGACTTTAGCGCCGCGTTTGGCGGCGGCAAGCAACGCATCAACTACCGGGGATTTGGAGCCGAGGCGGTAGAGCGTCATTTTGACTTCGGTTACCTCTGTATCTTCAGCCGCCGCATTTAAGAAGTTTAACAGACCGTTAAAACTCTGATACGGCGTGAACTGCAGCCGGTCTTTTTCTGCAATCGATGCAAAAATGTCTTCCTTTTCAAGTCCTTCCGGCGTCGGCGGAGTAAATGCAGGGAAGTACAAATCGCTTCTGTTTACCGCAATCTGGCGGATATCGGCAATGCCAAGCGGCGCCTTGTAATCGTAAACAAGCGTCGGGGGCAGTTTGAACAACCCGGCGACTTTGGCAATATAGCCGTAAGGAATTGAGTCCAGTAATTCAAGACGGCTTGCCTGCCGGTAGGGGAGTTCCTGTTTGGCTTTCTGCAGGGCTTCGTATAAATCTTCAGCATCGTCACCCTGGAGGTCCATATCGGCATCGCGGGTTAAGCGAAGGGGGGTGATAAGATAGACTTCTTCACCGATGAAGAGTTTTTCAATATAATTGACCATTATCTCTTCGATGAAGATAAAACGGGTTCCGTCATCGCCCACCGGGAGAATCCGGCCCACTTTATCGATAATATCCTGAACCGGAACAAGGGCGGCAGATGTCTCCAGCATGACGCCAAACGCAAGACCGCTGTGGAATTCGTCACTGCCTACCGTAATACTCGGGTCTTTGTGGATAATCGGGAAGGTCTGTTCCGCCATCAGATGCATAAAATATTCTTTCTCGGAACCGGACAAATCCGCCCATTCGAGAAGGGAAATGCCTTCTTTTTTCAGTTTCGGCAGGAGTTCGGAGTTCCAGAGCCGGGATGCCTGGCGGAGCATGTAAATGGTGCGGACGTATACAATGTCAAGCTGTTCGTGCGAGCCTGCAATCGGCGTAAATTCGTTGACAAGGTCTTTTTTCGCGTTCTGGTAGGGGGGAACACGGACACGGAAAAATTCATCCAGGTTGTCGCCGACAATGGCAAGAAAACCAACCCGCTCCATTAATGGATTTTCTGGATTCTGCGCCTCATGAAAAATGCGCTCGTTGAATTTAATCCAGGAAAGTTCACGGTTAAAATAATCATGTTTTGCATCAGTAAAAGAGGTCACTTCTTTTATTTTGTAATTTTTCTTTTTACCCATAGTTATTGATATATTTCTCTTTCACCGGTATATAGTTATTGTTCAGAGAGGGTGAGAGGAGAGGATGGAGAAACCGGGCGGCTTCACCGGTTTCGCCCAGGGTAAACAATATATTAATCCCTTTACACATCACATAAATATAGCGGTCAATACAAATATGCCTTCGCAAACAACAAAACAGGGCGCAGCGGGCGCCAATTTCCTCACAGACGGTCCCGTGCTCAAAGCGCTGTTTATCATAGCACTGCCGATTATCCTAAGCAACCTTCTGCAAAGTGTCCTCGATTTGGTCGATATGTATTTTATCGGCAAGCTGGGCGACAACAGTATTGCAGCAGGTTCGGTGAGTATGTCGGTAATGATGGTGCTTCTCACCATCGTCTTCGGTTTAAACACAGCCGGCGCGGCTTTTATTTCCCGCGCGTTCGGCTCGGAAAAACATGACCGTATTCCGGTCATTCTTGCCCATGTCCTCTATATCGGTCTTGGTCTCGGTCTGGTCATAGCCTTTATCGGCGCATTCTTCACCGAATCCCTCTTAACGCTCATGGGCGCGGAACCCGAGGTAATTTCAGAAGGCGTTAAATTCCTGCAGCCGTATCTGATAGGAAGTTTGATTTTAATCATCCTCATGATTTTGTGCACCATTTTGCAGAGCACCGGCGATTCCAAGACGCCGATGTTTGTGATGATTATTGTGAACGTTGTCAATATTGCCCTGAACCCGACGTTAATCCAGGGTCTGTGGATTTTCCCGGAGATGGGTATTGCAGGTTCAGCGTTTGCATCCCTGATATCCCGTTCTGTGGGAATTGTCCTTCTGATTCTTGCGATGTATTATCTGCCAAGCCGGCGCGACAGTCCGATTAAATTCCCGAAGAAGTGGACGTTCGAGCCGCATCTGATTAAGGATATTATTTTTGTTGCGATTCCTTCGGCGGTGCAGAGCGCTATCAGAAGTTTTTCCATGCTTGGCATGAACTGGATTGTGATTATGTACGGCACGGCAGCTTTGGCGGCATACGGCATTTGCGGACGTCTGGATATGCTCGGATTCATCCTTGTCATGGGCCTTTGTACCGGTGTGGCTGTGATGGTTGGTCAGAACCTCGGTGCGCAGAAACCTGAGCGTGCGGAAAAAGCTGCCAAGTACGGCATTCTGATTAACGGAGGCTTTATGCTCGTAGTCGCGGTTCTTTATCTTCTGTTCGCAAGCCATCTGGTGGAGTTCTTCGGCGCCACGGATACTTCGCTTGAAATCGGTATTTCCTTCATGCAGATTTGTCCGCTGGGTTATTTCATTGCGGCAATGGGTATGACTATGGGTTTTGCAATGAACGGTGCCGGTATGACGCGGCCGGGGATGTATGCAGCGCTGCTTGGCCAGCTTGGAACACAGCTTGGATGCGCCATGCTGTTCAAGCTGGTCTTCGACCTGCCGATTCAGTCTATCTGGATAGCGATTATTATAGGCGGGTGTATGACGTGTCTGGTTGACTTTATCTTCTTCAGGCACGGGGGATGGAAGAGGAACAAGCTTAATCTGGATGCAAGGAAATAAGTTCCCTTCCCCAGTCTTCTTTTTTCCCGGAACATTTTAAACAACCCTATATATCTATGCATCCAATAGTATTGCATTATGGCGTCATACGAAGAAATGCTGAAAAAAGCTTATGCCGGCATGGACGAGCCCACTGATTCGGGTGAGCGTTTTGTCATGCCGAAGACGAAAGTCTATATCGAAGGAAAGACGACCGTTTTGGAAAATTTTGCTGATATTGCAGATACGCTGAATCGCGAGCAGGACCATTTCATGAAATATATTCTCGGTGAGCTGGGTACTGCGGGTAAAGTCGACGGCACGCGCGCGGTCTTTAACGGCAAGTTTGAGCCGGGGCAGTTCGAGGCGATTGTGCAGGCATATGTCAATGATTATGTCATCTGTTCGGAGTGCGGCAGACCTGATACGCGGCTTATCAAAGACGAGCGTGTGCTCATGCTTCAGTGTGATGCCTGCGGTTCAAAGCGTCCTATCAGAAAGCGGAAAGTCAAGACCGAGGCAATCAGCCCTGCTGTCGAGGAGGGTAAAGAGATGGAGGTTGTTATTGAGTCCATCAGCAAGAAGGGTGACGGCGTTGTGCGGATTGGCAAATACATTCTGTATGTCGCGGGGACGAAGACAGGGCAGAAGGTGAAGGTACGGATTACCAAGGTGTCCGGTCAGGTTGCGTTTACGCAGAAGATTCTCTAACCCTTTTTTGTTTTTTTTTTGCCGGGGCATTTTTTCAAGAGACGGATGGCTGATGCTGCTAATGGTTTTTGCAAATGCTGCTAATGCTGCTAATGAAATATGGCTTATCTCGCCGAATGGAGCTAGATTTAGGGGGGAGTGCAGCGGTGCAGCATTTTGGGTATTTTTGCTGTGAGTGAGATTTTTCGGGTGTCGAAGATAGTCAGCAGGTAATTTTTGTTTCATGTACAGACCGGTGACCTATTACCTCCAAAACAATCAGCAGACATTACCATTCACCGGACCATACGGAAAATCAGGAACAAGGTAACACAATCAAAGACAAAAATGTAAAAAACAGGTGACTCCACCCCTGCTTTGTATGTTCACCGTCAGGTGACCGTCGTCCATTTCAGGAAAGACGCACTCACTTGCAATAATTACTTGCACATCTGAGATACTATACTTTTTCCAGATGCCGCTAAAAATTTTGTACGCGGCTGAGTTTTCCTTTACTTGCCGAAGAAAAACAAATACTGAAATAATGCCTTAACTTACCAAAAAACACGATTTACACAGGATTATCTGCACCACATGCAACATGGCGCAACCTGACGCAAAATCTCATGCACAGCAAAAATACCCAAAATGCTGCACTGCTGCACTCCCCCCTAAATCTTGCCCCGTTCGCCGAAATAAGCCATTTTTCATTAGCAGCATTGCAAAAAACATTAGCAGCATTTTCACACAGGCACAAAATCTTCAAAGCTGCCATGAGCATGTTGCCTCCATGCACAGCATGCCAAATGATGGAGAAATTTCCGTCCAGATGATGTGAAAATATCCCCTTCACTCACCAAGAGCAATCTATCATCAACTGAAAAACAAAGGCCGCAAAATACTCAAAAAAAGAGTAAACTTACTCCATCACCAGCCTCGCCCCTTCCATCTCCTTATCCTGCAAAAGCCGGTAATCAACCTTATTAAACTTCGTCATCGGCATCTCAGAAATTACCTCCACCTTTACCGGCGTACTCCAGTGATTTAACTTATCCTTCGAATACGCAATCAGCTGCTCTTCGATATGCTCCGCCGAATACCCCTCATTCAGCGTAACATACAGCTTAATCTTTTTATCCTGCTTGTACGGCATCGCAACCGCACACACCTGCTTCACCGCCGGATGATGCTGAATCTCCTCCTCGATAATAAACGGATACACATTAAACCCGTTGATTTTCACCATCCGCTTCGACCGCGAACGGAAACAGATATTCCCGTCCTTTTCCCGCACAACAATATCCCCCGTATGCAGCCAGATTTTACCGTCCGGATGTTTTTGCATAACAGCATCCGTTGCCTCCTGATTATTGTAATACCCGTTCATCATCGCAGGACCGAAATAACACAACTCCCCCTCCTCGCCGTCAGGTACGACTTTCGTCGTCCCCGGCTCCACAATACACACCTTTGATCCCGTCATCGGCACCCCGATACAGCCTGAAGGGAGAAAAATATAATCATTCGGCGAAAGCGTGCACGTACCGCATGCCTCCGTAAGCCCGTAGCCCGCCCGGAACTTGACAGCAGCCCCGTCGCGCTTCAGCAGCTTATTGTACTTGTCCATTAACTCAAATGCAACCCGGTCACCGCCGGAAACCAGCAGCTTCAAGTCCCCCAGATAATACTTTACAAAGTACGGATACATCCGCTCGAACAGAGCCGGCACCCCCGGAAGGAAGAGGACATGCTCCTTTTTAATCTGCTCAAAGCAGCCCTTCGGGTCAAACCGCGGCACCAGAACCACCTTCATACCAGAGATAAGCGGCGCATGGATAGTGACCGCAAGCCCGAACGCATGGAAAATCGGCAAAATCGCAAGGAACCCGTCTTCGACATCCGTTTTGCCCGCACCCACGTCAAGCAGCATCTGGATGGAAATCGAGTTCACCGCATAATTGGACAGCATCACCCCCTTGGAAATGCCCGTGGTGCCGCCGGTGTACATAATCACCGCCGTGTCTTTTGCATGCCCGTCCTCATTGGGAAGCACAACTCCGCCGGCAAGCGCCGCAGATCCCTCCTTCAAAAACGCATCCCAGGAAAGTACGCCGCGGACATGTTCCGCATGCCCGTATTTGCGCATGACAAAAGCATAGCCGGCCCTCAGCGCCGGGGCTTTTATGCCGCCGAAATAGGTACCCGTTTTGCAGCGGATAACCTCAGCATCGAGCCCGCTTACATTTTCCTCATTGATTTCCGCGGTAAAGACTATTTTGCTTGCGGTTAAGGTAACCGCATGCTTTATTTCCTGCTTGGGCGAGAGAGGATGTATCATATTTGCAACGGCGCCGATTCTGTTTGCAGCGTAGAGTGCAATGACCGCCTGGGGGACGTTGGGCAGATAAATCGTAATGCAGTCGCCTTTTTGCACGCCGTGCTGCAAAAACGCGGCGGCGGCGGATTCAACCTCCGCCATGAACTGCTTCCAGGTTATGTGCCGGTCGAAATAGGCAACAGCAACTGCCTCGTCTCCGGCCCGGTGGTATCCATATAAGAGAGCCTGGAAGAGACTGCGCTTGTCGTCTTCAGTATAGTGTAAAGGAGTATTTTTTTCAGACATATTATCAAACTTTATACTGTATCTATCTATTGGTCGTCATGGGTTAATAATGTGACAGTCTGACCGGGGTCCTCCGGGAAAATCGGGTGAATATTTTTTTATACCGGTACAGTGCAATATACTGCTATGAAAAAAGTACTACTGCTTATCACAGTTGCTCTCCTCGCAGCCGCTCTTATCTTTTGCGCAGGCTGCATCACGATTATTAATTCCCCGGCGGAAAGCACCGCACTGCCGACATCGGGTGAAACTCCCGCGGTGACGCCGGAAGAAACCAACGCACCGGGACTGACACTCGACGACATCGCGGGAAAAGTCTATGCCGTAACAAATGTGGACGGATTTGACTCGGAGATGAGAGTATCTGTCAGAAACGACGCAAAGGGCTTTACCCTGCGCATTACCCCGGGCAAAAAAATTGACTACACCATCCATTCCCTGGGACTTGCGATTGGTGAAGACGATGAACTTACCGGCGGTGAAGACACAAGTATCGAAGGAGACATTTTGTACGCAGGAGCAACGGAAAACACCTTCGTCTGCACACCGGCAAAATACTCCTCCCACTATGATGCCGTAATGACAGCCGCCTGGGTTTACACCTATGACAAGCGCGGCGCACACGGAACAAGCGGCCCGTCTTTGAGGACAAACGAGCCCGGGGACGACGCGACAGGTACGCTGATAATCATCGATGAAAACACCATTGAAGTATCCTTCAGCAGAACCAATCCGTTCACACAGGAAATACAACTCTTTGCAGGAAAGGAACCGGTAATTCTTACCGGAATCTAAATTTTTACCTGCAGTCAGGTCTTTAGAGAAGCCGGACCTCTATTTCCTTCTTTTTTACCGCATAGATGAGATAAACCGCGCCGATTACAAGCCCGATTCCGGCCATAAGCAAATCATAATAAATGAAATGCCCGAAGCAGTCATAGACCATGCCGGCGATTATTTCATTAAAGCAGTAGCCGAGCATGTAAGGGATGCTGATAAGCCCGAAGACCGCCGGAAAAGCGATAAGCGGAACGCTGTCCTGCACAATCGAGGAAAAGAGCGGAAATCCCGTACCTATTGCAAACGCAATAAGACACAAAAACAGCGCCGTAGTCACAGCCGAAGGACCGAAATACTGCATCAGAAGCGAAAAAATGCTTACCGAAAGAATGACCGTGCCTGCTATTGCATATTTGTTTTTCGCCTTCGAACAGATGTAGCCGGCTAAAAGACTGCTTGCGATAATAAGAGCGCAGGTCGCCATCACAACAAATGATGCATCAAATTCCCCGAATCCGCTCAATAAAAGCTCCATAAAGCCGTGATTTGCAACATCTCCTTCGATGAACCCAACATACATAAACCCGGGAATAATCAGATACGTTACCGGGTTTGAGAGAAGCGGCTTGTAAATCGAACGGATGGTATATTTGCGCTTTTCCGAGGGAGTGGCCGCCGCAGCGGGCGTAAACGCCTTCGATTTCCGGAAGACAAAGGCAAGCGGAATCATGCAAAGCGACACGGCGGCCACAATCATGAAATAAAAGCCGATATCCGCGTATTCCGAGACGCTTTCCACAAGCGGCGCGGAAATCAGGGCAAGAAGCCCCTCGCCGCCCACTAAAAGACCGCCGAACATCGCACCGTGTCTTTCCCCGATAAGCGGGATTGCCGCGCCGAATATAACAGAATATGACAGCGCACCAAAGCCGAGTCCGGTTAAAAGACCGTAGAACAGCACAAGACCGGCAAAATCGCTGCATACTGCCGTTCCGAAATAGCCGGCGGCAGACAGCAGGGCGCCTGCAATCAGCACCCGGAAATTGGAGATTTTAATGCCGAGATAGCCGAACAGCGGCTCGGCAAAGGTTCCCACCATGTCCCCCGCAAACAAAACAGCCGATACCGTGCCGTAGGTAAGACCGGTTTTTTCCATCATGTTTACGGATAAGACGCCGTTCAAGCCCGCAAATCCTTTCATTACGCAGTATATCAGAAGGGCGGCAGCGAGATACGGCAGTATCTTTTTAAGAGGCCGGGTTGCGGATAGTGCGGGGGTGTTACTCATTTGAATTGTATAGGATGGGTTATATTTGGTATTAAAATTATTGAATGGGATAAAATCTAAAAATCAAACAGCGTTTTCTGCTCCCGCATCTCCTTAACCAGCCCCATGCGCGAAATCCAGAAACGAGACCCAAGCAGCTGCGATGCAGCTGCCAGCGCCTCGGCGAGCGTCCCGGTTTTTACCGGACGCGAGGATAAAGAAGCATGTGCCGCCTCCCGCACCACCCAGACACCTAAAGGCGCCCAGTAATCGCCGGTGATATCACGCACACAGATAACGCGGGCGCACCGGCCGAGCGAGTGCAAATGCTCCAGGGCGGCAAGCCGCGCCGCATAATAGCCCCCTGCAATCGGCGAATACTCCGACTTCGTCATGCCCTTCTCCCCGTCCACAATCACCGAGCCCTCGTCGCCGCCCCACAGCGAATTCTTCTGCCAGCGCTCCAGCATCTCGAAACGCCAGTCATTTGCCGGAATCAGAATAAAACAGATGCGGTTTCCATGAAGCATCCCGCAGTAGACCTCATAGTCAAGTACCGAAGGATACTTCACAATCTCATGCTTATAGGAGTCCGCAAGCATGGAATCCGCGGCCGTAATCGCCCAACGGGTTGGAACAACCCGCCGGTTCTTTTCAAGCCCCATCAAGCCTGATGTCAGCAGATTCGTAATTTTATAAATATCCGTGCCGTTTTCAAACATCACCCGGGCCGCCTCGTTCGCGCGCAAATCCGTATCCGAAGTGCATTTGTCGACAATCCGGCTCACCGAGGCATTATCAATCACATCGATTTTTTTCATCTGCCCGGATAAACCGGTTGGCGTTACCTCGCCGTCGAAATTCAAATCAAACAGCACCGGCTTTTCAAAAGCAACCTCAACATCCAGCGGCTTTGAGGAAAGAGCTATCTCCTGCACCTTGCCCAAATCAGGCACATGCACATCGATATCTTTGCCGCCGCGAATTGTGCGCGAGCGCACCGATACGATATCGTCTATGGAAAAACCCTTGGCAATCCAGTCCAGCGGATTGTCCGAGTCATTTATCATCAAAGGCCCGCCGACTACTCTGGGGTAGCCGAAAGAGCCGACAAAAACCGAAGGCGATGCGCCCATATATTCTGAAACCGGGCGCGTGTCCTGTAAAGCGTGAAAGCGCGATGAAATCGGGCATTTGGGCAGGCCGCACATTCCTTTTCCTTTACAGACGGCGCATTGTTTGGGCATTTAGTATCTGATTGGTTGTGTGAGGTAAAATACCTGCCGAATGTGCGAAAAAATTCGCAGTTTAGAGAAGTTATTTTTAAACACAGAGCAAATAATAGGGTATGAAAGGAAAAGGTATGCTTGGCGCACTCTGCCTTTTGGCTGTACTTGTTTTCCTCGTCTGCCCTGCGGCGGCAGAGGAAAACGCTAACGACCAGGTGATTAAAGTCACGGGCTTTGGCGAATCAACCACCGCCCCGGACAAGGTCACGGTAAATCTTGGTGTCGAATTCACCGACACCAATGCAGCGACGGTACAGAAAAAGGCCGCTGATGCCATGAAAAAAATTATTGCCGCAGTAAAGTCTGCAGGTATCAAAGAATCGGACATTACCACGAATAAGTATTCGATGTACTCGTATACCGTGGGCGAATACAATGAAGGAACCTACCCGAAGGGAACGGTTGTCTATGCAATCAACAGTTCTGTCAAGGTGGTTTCCTATGATGTGGATGCAATCGGAACTGTAATTGACAAGGCTGTTTCAGCCGGTGCAAACAGCATCGGCAGCCTCCAGTTCGGGCTTTCCAATGAAAAACAGATAAGCGAGCGCAAAGCCGCTCTGCAGTCCGCGGTAAAGGCTGCCCGTGCCGATGCAGATGCAGTAGCCGAAGCGCTCGGCATCAGAATTACGGCAATCGGACTTGTATCCATCGGACAAAGCTCTACTCCGGTTTCGTATGCGGAAGTGCCGATGGCAGCCGAAGATGCTGTTGTAATGACCGCCAAAGCTACATCCGGGGCAAATGACCTGACTGTGTCGGCCGGAGAGCTTTCCACAACGGCTACGGTGTCTATTGCATATATCTACTAATCTCTTTTTTTCCCTCCCGCAAAACAAAACCTTAAAAACTCATAGCACACTATATCTAATCAATGATAGAACTCCACTCCTCGCCCAAAGTCTATTTTGGCTGGACCGAACGTGCAAGCACTCCTGAAAATACGCTCGCCCGCATTGAAAGCGCCGTGCCTGCGGCCGGAATCACCCGTGTTGCCGATATTACCGATTTAGACCGCATCGGCATTCCTGTCTACTCCTGCATCAGACCGACCGCGGCAGACGGCGCCATATCTGTCTACAACGGCAAAGGCGGCACCGAAACAGAGGCAAAAGTCGCCGGCATAATGGAAGGAATCGAACGATACAGCGCGGAAGCCGTCCCGCGCGATCCGGAGGGATTTATGTACTCAGACCTTTTGCGCGCCGGAAAAACCGCCCTTGACCCGCGCCAGTTAATTATCCCCAAAGAAAGCGAATTCGATAAAAATATGCCCTGGATGGAAGGATACGACATCGCAAACAATGAATCCATATTTGTCCCCCTCTGCGCCGTGGTGCACCCCAACCCGTACTATTTCCCCTCCCTTTTCCGCTCCAGCTCCAACGGGGTTGCCTCGGGCAACACCCTCGAAGAAGCTATATTTTACGCGCTTACCGAAGTAATCGAGCGGGATTCCTGGTCGCTGGTGGAAGCGACCAGAAACACCGGCGCAAAACTCACTGACTTCCCGCCGCGCGTCGCGGAAATGGTGGATAAATTCACCAAAGCAGGCGTTGATGTGATCTTACGCGACATTACCTCGGACCTCGGTATCCCAACCATCGCCGCCGTATCCGACGACGTCGAACGCAAAGACCCGCGCCTTTTAACCATCGGCATGGGAACGCATACCAATGCGGAAACCGCGATGATTCGGGCACTCACCGAAGTTGCCCAGAGCCGGGCAACACAGATTCACGGGGCGCGCGAAGATGCGACTCTCGCCCAGTTCCGCGAGGCTATGGGCTATGAACGCGTCAAACGCCTGAACGCCTACTGGTTTAAAGGCGATGAGTACAAACCGGCATCCGATGTCAAATCCTGCGCCACGCCGGATTTCAAGACCGATATCGAGGAAATGATACAGCGCATCCGCGCAGCAGGGCTTGACCGCGTGATTGTATTTGACCTCACCGACCCGGAGATTAAGATACCGGTGGTCCGCGTGGTTGTGCCCGGGCTTGAATGTTTCACGATTGACAATGAACGGAAAGGAGGGAGATGTCGTGCCGCAGAGCGTGCGAATTTACGCCGGCCCAAGCATAACGCGTGAAGAAGTCCTCGCAATTTTACCGGATGCAGACTATTTCCCGCCGGTAAAACGGGGCGATGTGTCGGCCGCTGCAGCGGCCGGGGCAAAGGTATTAGTCCTCATCGACGGCGTCTTTTTCCAGAATGAAGCCGTAGCGCACCGGGAAATTCTCGCCGCAATTAAGGCCGGCGTAAAGGTATTCGGCTCTTCGTCGATGGGCGCCCTTCGCGCGGCAGAACTCGACACGCTTGGCATGACCGGTTCAGGTAAGATTTATACCTGGTACAAATCGGGCAAAATCATCGCCGATGACGAAGTTGGCATGGTTTTTGACGCGCAATCAGGAACGGCTTTGTCGGATCCCATGGTAAATATCAGGGCGAGTTTTGCAAAAGCCGCGAAAGAGGGCGTTATTTCAGCAGAAGAAGAGGCCGCGCTTCTCAAAACCTGCAAAGGGATTTATTATCCGGAACGCACATACCGCAAAGTGATAAAAGAGTCGCCTCTGGCGGAAGAGAAAAAAGCCGCGCTGCAGGCGTGGCTGAAAGAAAACAAGGTAGACCAGAAACATCTTGATGCAGTCGAATGCCTGCATTTAGTGAGGAACAGTATATGAGCGAACGCTATGCGCGCCAGATTCCTTTAATCGGCGCGGAAAATCAGAAAAAACTCCGGGATGCAACCGTATTTGTCGCGGGAGCCGGCGGGCTCGGCTCGCCGGTCTCGTATTATCTTGCGGGAGCGGGTGTTGGAAAAATCAGGATTGCCGATATGGACACAGTGGACGAATCCAATCTGAACCGCCAGATTCTGCATTCACAAAGCCGTGTGGGAATGAAAAAAGCGTATTCGGCAAAACTCGCGCTGGAAGCGTTTAATCCGGAATGCGAGGTGGAGGCATTCACCGAAAAAATCGGGGACGACACGATAAAACGCCTTGCAGATGATGCGGATTTGCTTATCGACTGCATGGACAATTTTGAGGCGCGGTATGCGCTGAACAGATATTCGCAGAAAACCGGCATCCCGCTTCTCCACGGCGCGGTCTCGGGCTACGCCGGACAGATTACGCTTCTTATTCCGGGAAAGACACCGTGTCTTTCGTGCATTTTCCCCAATTCAGAGCAGTCTTCAACGCAAAATATAATCGGCGCGTATGCAGGGGTTGTCGGCTCAATGCAGGCCGGAGAAGCGGTAAAATATCTCACTGGCGACCCTTCCCTTGCGGGAAAGCTGCTTATCTATGACGGGCGGGCCAATTCGGTGGATCTGTTTTCGGTAAAGAAAAATGCGCGCTGCCCGATCTGCGGCGGGAAAGAGTAAGAGGGTTTTTCACCCGCCCTCATCCATTTCCAATCAGCAACCATATTTTCTCATACAGCAAATACTATTGCCATGACTCACTCCGGTGAACAGAAAATCCAGTGGGCCTGGCAGTATATGCCGGTGCTTCAGGCAATCAAAGCCCGCTTTGAAAAGGAAAAACCCTTGGCAGGACACCGAATCGGCATGGCGCTCCATGTCGAAGCAAAAACTGCGTGTCTTGCGCGCACCTTAGCCGCAGGAGGCGCAGATGTTTCCATAACCGGCTGCAACCCGCTTTCAACGCAGGACGACGTTGCTGAAGCGCTGTCTTTGGGCGGCATCAAATGCTATGCAAAGCGCGGCTGCACAAGCGCGGAATATTATGCCGCAATCGACAAAGTTCTTGACGCAAAACCGACATTAACCATCGACGACGGCATGGATTTAATCAACCGCGTGCACCTTGACCGCCGCGATGCACTGGAGCAGCTCATCGGCGGCTGCGAGGAGACTACTACGGGCATCCACCGCTTGAAAGCGATGCACAAAGACGACAGACTCGAGATTCCGGTAATCGACGTCAATGACACCCCCATGAAGCATTATTTTGACAACGTCCACGGCACCGGCGAAAGCGCGCTGTCCTCTATTATGCTCACGACAAACATCCTTGTTGCCGGAAAACACGTCGTTGTCGGCGGATACGGCTACTGCGGCCGCGGAGTTGCAGCCAAGGCGCGGGCACTGGGCGCCCGCGTTATTGTGACCGAAATAGACCCGCGCAAAGCGCTTCAGGCGCATTTTGACGGCTTTGACGTCATGAGCATGAACGAAGCGGCAAAAATCGGCGACCTCTTTATTACCACTACCGGAAACTGCGATATCGTAACAGACCGGCACTTCCCGCTGTTAAAAGACGGCGCGCTTTTAGCAAACGCCGGTCATTTCAACACGGAAATCACCATTCCCTGGCTTGAGGCGCATGCCGAAAAAATCGAACACCGCGACAGCATTGACACGTACGTTGTAAACGGCAAAAAAATCCATGTGCTTGCCGAAGGCCGCCTGGTAAATCTTTCAACCTCCAAGGGCATGGGACACCCTATTGAAGTAATGGACCTGAGCTTTGCCGTCCAGGCGCTTTCCGTCGAATACATGGCTAAAAACGGGAAATCGCTGAAACCGGGCGTTATTGATGTGCCGACGGAGATTGATGAATATATTGCCCTGCTGAAACTGGAGTCGGTAGGCGCATCCATCGATGTTTTAACACCGGAACAGACTGCATATATGAACAGCTGGAATCACGGGACATAAGATCCCGTACCTGCATTTTTTATTTGCCGGAGAAAAAAGAAGGTTATCTGATTAAGGTCAGTCCTTCGGAATAGCCGTCAAATATTACCAGATACTGCACGCCGTCCTGCGCAACTATCGTAAGGTAACTCGTCTGCGCCTGGCCGCCCGACTCCCGCGGAAGTCCGGTGTATGCAACAAGATAATACTGCACGGTCTCGCTTTCTTCCACATACATCCAGCGGAAATTAATCGATTTTACCGCGATGCCGTTGGAGCGGAACTCCACCACACCGGTATTGTCGTCATTGAAGATGTAATAGATGCAGGCAACCGCATCGCCGATATCCATAGCCTGTGGATTGTACCATTCGCCTGAAATTGCCGACTGAGGGTTTGTCTCCTGAGGCGTTTTTTCCTCAGCCACACAGCCCGCCGTGCAAAGCAGAGCGGCTGCAAGAAGCAGGGATATGCAGAGAAGATATTTTTTCATCCATGTATATTTACCCCGCCATCTATAAAAATATCTGTTTTCAAAAAGCACCAACCAGTTACTATTAAACCCTTTAAATACAAATTACTATCCATATATCCGCCGGCATCACCGGCAGGAGACATTTCATGAAATTCGACACAGAAGCATTCAAAGAACGCAGAAAGAACGATTTTGAAGGCGCATGGCACGCGGGACCTTCGGTTGTTACCCCGCCAGCCTCCGCAAAAATATACCCCAGATACACCTATCCGAAAGCAAAAGTCCACCCGATTTTTGACACCATCAACCGCCTCCGGGAGGCCTACATGGCAATGGGCTTTGATGAAGCCATGGTCCCCACATTCATCGAAGATACCGATGTCTACCGCCAGTTCGGCCCCGAAGCCGCCGCAGTCCTGGACAGAGTGTACTATGTCGGCGGCCTGCCGCGCCCCAACGTCGGCATATCCAATGAACGCCTGGACGCCATCGCTGAAATTGTCGGCCACCCGCTTGCCGAAGGCACCGACAAAAAACTCATGAAATGTCTGCAGGGATACAAAAAAGGCAAGTTCGACGGCGACGACCTGACACATGAAATGTCAGTTGCCCTTGAGACTGATGACGGCATCGTTGTCCACATTCTCGACACCGTCTTCCCCGAATTCAAATCCCTGGAACCCGAATCCTCTCACACTACGCTTCGCTCCCACATGACCTCCGGCTGGTTCATCTCCTTATCCCAGATGTGGGACAAAAAGCCGCTGCCGATTAAAATGTTCTCCGTTGACCGCTGTTTCAGACGCGAGCAGGAAGAAGACGCAACGCACTTGAGAAGCTACCACTCGGCCTCCTGTATTGTTGCAGGCGAAGACGTAACCGTGGAAGACGGAAAAGCTGTAGCCGCAGGTCTGCTCTCGGCATTCGGCTTTACCGAATTCAAGTTCCAGCCGGACGAGAAACGCTCCAAATATTATATGCCCGACACCCAGACGGAAGTCTACGGCAAGCACCCGGTGCACGGCTGGGTCGAGGTCGCAACGTTTGGCCTTTACTCGCCTGCCGCCCTCGCCGAATACGGCGTCGGCATCCCGGTAATGAACTTAGGCATGGGTGTCGAGCGCTTAGCCATGGTCTTAACCCAGGCGGAAGACGTGCGCAAACTCTCGTTTGCGCAGCTCTTCCCGCCGGAGTACTCAGACCTTGAAATCGCCCGCGGTGTCGGCTTAAAAGAAGAGCCGCTCACAGCAAGCGGCCGCGATGCGGTGAATGCCGTCATCAAATGCGGCGCGGAGAATGCAAAAGCCCCGTCGCCCTGTAAATTCGCCGCATGGACCGGTGAACTCTTCGGCCGCAGGGTGGAAATCTCCATCGAGGAACCGGAGGAAAACTCCACGCTCCTCGGTCCTGCCGCGCTCAATGAAGTATTTGTGCGCAAAGGAGCGGTACTTGGCGTTCCTGACAACGAGAAATTTGCCGACGTGCGTGCCGAAGGCACGCCTGTCGGCATTTCTCTTATCTACGCCGCCGCAAACGAAGCGGTAGCGAAAATCGAAGAGGCGGCCCGTCTCGGCGAAGAGACCTCGGTGCAGTTCAAAATGTCCAAGCACCCGAGCGATGTCAATGTGAAGATTGAAGAGTATGCGATGCGCTTTATCACCGACAACAAGCGAAAGATTGACCTCCGCGGCCCGGTGTTTATGACCATCTCCTCGAAACTTCTCTAATCCAATGACATCTCTTTTTTTTGAAAACGTTGCGGCCGCCGTTGAGCGGGCGATTCAAAGCGCTGAAACCGAACTGCCGGCCGATGTGCTCTCCGTCCTCGCGCAGGCGCGCGACGGCGAGACAAAGACCCAGGCGCAGGGAGAGTATGCAAATATTTTTGCAAACCTGGCCTTAGCCAGAGAAAAGCAGGTCCCCATCTGCCAGGATACGGGGATTATTGTGCTCTATTTCACCCTGCCGCCGGAGGTGCCCTTAACAGAGGAATTATATGAGGCAGCGCGGGAAGGCGTGCGGCGGGCAACCGCCTCGGTGCCGCTTCGCCCCAACACCGTTGACGCGGTCGGGCGCGAAAATTCAAAGACAAACTGCGGCGCCGGTATTCCGGCGGTTCATGTCGCACCCGGCGAGCAGTTCACCGTAACGGTGATGCCCAAAGGCGCGGGCTCGGAGAACATGTCGCAGATAAAAATGATGCTGCCATCGGAAAAAGACCGCATCGCCGATTTCGTTGTCCAGGTCGTGCGTGAAGCCGGTTCGCGCCCCTGCCCGCCGGTAGTGGTCGGTGTCGGCATCGGCGGCACCTTCGACACCTGTGCCGCCATGGCAAAAGAGGCGCTGCTCGAAGATGTATCCGTGATGGACGCATTCGAGCGGCAGATTTGCGACGCGGTCAACCGGCTTGGCATCGGGGCAATGGGACTCGGCGGCGATACCACGGCGCTTGCAGTAAAAGTAAAGCGGGCGTCCTGCCACACGGCAAGTCTGCCGGTGGCAGTCAACATCCAGTGCTGGTGCTGCCGCAAAAAGACGGTGGTGATAGAGTGACCGCCGCGACCGCGGAACTTACCGCGCCGCTTTCAAAAGAAGCCGTCGCCGCGCTTCGCGCAGGCGACCGCGTTCTTTTGTCAGGAACCATCTACACCGCCCGAGACGAGGCGCATCTGAAAATACAGGAATGCGGCTTTCCCTTCGACCCGGAAGGCGCCGTGATTTATCACTGCGGCCCGGTGGTCAAAGGAGGCCGCGTCATCGCCGCCGGCCCCACCACCTCGGCACGTATGAACAAACTCACCGCCCCCGTGCTTGATGCAGGAGTGCGGGGACTCATAGGAAAGGGCGGCATGTCGCCGGAGGTGCTCAAAGCCATGGCGGGCCGCGCCGTATATTTCGCTTTTACCGGAGGCTGCGCCGCACTGGCCGCGGACCGCATGACGCTTGAAACCTGCCATTACCCGGAACTCGGCATGGCAGAGGCCGTCTGGCAGATACGCCTTGATAAGCTGCCGGTAATCGTGGCGATGGATGCGTATGGAAACACGCTGTATAAATAACAAACACTTATCTTTTTTTACTGACAATATAGTATTACTATGGATGCGCGCATAAAGCAGCTGGTACTGGTACTTGTTACCACCCTCATCCTGCTGCTTACCCCGATGTTTACACCGGTCGTTATCGGAGCCGCGGGCATCATATTTTCCATAATCCTGTATTTCATCTTTAAAATACGCTACTTCTCGATAGCCGCGGCGGTTCTCGCTCTGCTCTATGCCATCAGCTTTATCCCGGTAACGGCCTTTATCGGGCCGATGATGATGATTGTCTGGGGCGAGGCATTTATCTCCGCATTCAAAAAAGCAAACCATCAGATGGGATTCTTCTTCGCCGGCTCAACTCTGGCCCTTCTTTTAACCGTGGTCTATCTCAAAGACACGCAGCCGCTGATTATTGTCCTCGCCGTATTAGTCCTGCTTCTTTTGCGCAGCATCCTGCAGGAACGCACCGACGGCTCCATGATAGCCTTAATCGGCGTCGGCGCTACCATCACCCTGTTTGAGGACCTGGAATTTTTAGTGGACAACATGACCCTGGCCGTTGCCGTAGTCTTATGCATTGCCTTCGGCTATTTCGCCTACAGGGCAAAGACGATTGATTTAAGCGGCGTATTTGCAGCGGTATTAATCGGCGTCATATTAATTTCGTTTGCCAATGTCATGTGGTTTTTTGTGGTGCTTGCCTTTTTTATCATAGGGTCGCTCTTTACCAAATTCAAGTATGCGGTAAAAGATAAAATCGGCGTCAGCCAATCGCGCAAAGGGGTGCGCGGCTACATGAACGCATTCGCAAACGTCGGCGTGGCTGTTATCGGCGCAATTTTATTCGGACTCACGAATAACGTCATATTTGCCGCGATGTTCGCCGGTTCCGTGGCAGTAGCCACAGCAGACACTCTGGCAAGTGAAATCGGTGTTTTGGGCGGAACGCCGCGGATGATTACTAATTTCAGACCGTGCCCGATTGGAACCAACGGCGGGGTGACAATGACCGGCGAAATCGCCTGTATGTGCGGCTCGGCATTTATTGCCCTGCTTTCCTATTCCTTCGGCATTATCCCGGGGTATGCGGCAGTAATGGTTTTCCTTACCGGTATTGTCGGAACAAATCTAGACAGCCTTGTCGGCGCGCTTATTGAAAACCGCGGCGTTATCGGCAACTCGGGAACGAATTTTATCGCAACAGCGCTCGGAGGGGGCATTGCGCTTGGTCTTACCGTGCTGTGCATTGCGGCATTCGGGCTTGCGTAACCGCATCCGTACAGAATCTTTATCTTCTTGCAGGAGAAATGAGTTAGTATTATGGCTGATTTAGTAACTACAATTATTATGATTGCGGCCGCAATTATAATTCTCGCGGTGCTGATATTTATTTTCAGGCACATCGGCAAGATTCTGATAAATTCGGTCTGCGGTATCGTTTTGTTGTTTATCTACCGATTCCTGGTGCCGGGTGTGGTTTCCTTCCTGCCGACTCTTGGCGATTTGTCGCTGGCGCAGGTGGTTGTGTGTGCAATCGGAGGAATTCCCGGCGCAATTATTGTGATTGTGCTTGCGTTTCTGGGAATTCAGATATAATCTTTTTTACTCTACCTCTTCTTCCCCTGCAAATTCCAGGCCGTCCAATTCATATCCCCCCGCAACACGCCTCAGATGCACGTATTTTCTGAACTCCTCGATACCGATACTTTTGTGCCGGTCGAAATGTTTCAGCAACACCTCCCACGGCATTAAATATGCCTCGTTTTTGGCGCCGCCGCGAAATTCAACCGCAATAAAGCCGCGCCTGCCGGTGTATTTCACAAAGCCCGAGATATTGTCAATCTGGTGCACGCCGTCTTTATCTTTATGGAAATTGGAGGAAAACGAAAGCCGCGTGCCTTTGAGCGATTTGCATTCGACCGAAAGATAAAACTCAGGGTCGGGCGAGTCAACGACGATATCAACATACTGCGTGTTAAAGGTTGACTGCTTTAAGCGGTAGGCGAACCCGGTTTTTTTATTGCGGGTGAAATATTTGTTAAAGCACTGCACCATCTCGCGCTCGAAGTCGTTATTCATTATGTAGTATTTGATGCGCAAAGGGAAAATTATTCTCATGTGAAAAGCAAATGAAATGTATGCAACTGCTGCACGTCATTTTGCTGATTCTTCTTGCCTGCGCAATTTTTGCCGGTATTTTTGCATTCGTCCTGCATATTCATGGAGATGAAACAGAGCCGGTAAGCGCCGGCGGCCTTGAAAGATGGACATATACCCTCTCGGGTGATATGCTCGGAGGGTATTATTCCCTTGAATTGCGTGTTGCAGACGGTGCGGTAAAAATCAGCGAGGAAGCACAGGAGACGCACAACAGTGAGCGAAAGCAGCGAACGGCATCAGGTGATGCCGAACTTGTTTCGCAAATAGAAGAAATCATCAAAAAGAATAAGATGTACACCTGGAAAAACCTGAAGAAATCAGATGTATTTGCACTTGATGCAGCAGCCGCGTCGTATTCTTTTACCTACAGCGGCGAAAGAATTTCTTTCAGCGAATATGATATTCTGCCTGAAGGCGGGGATGCCGCGGTCGGCGAAATAAACAGGCTGATAAAATCCTGTCTTTCCTGATTTTCCCAAATCCTGCAACTTTAAATATGAAGAGTCATTAAGTAATAAGAGAAAATGCAAGGACAAAAATATCTCGGTGCGCCGGTAATTATCGGCCTGATTACCGCATTATCCATGGTCGGCCCGCTTTCCACCGACATGTACCTGCCGGCGCTTTCCGACATTGTATCCTTTTTCGGCACCACCGAGGCATTGATGAATATAACCCTCTACGGTTTTTTCTTCATGCAGGCAATAGGCATTTTGATACTCGGCCCCGTTTCGGATAAATTCGGACGCAAATATCTCCTTCTTGGAAGCGTCGCCGTATACACCATAGCCTCGTTTCTGGCATCTCTTGCGCTCAATATCGGCTGGTTTATCACCTTCCGCTGTATTCAGGGCCTTGCCGCCGGCGGATTCATCGTAATATCCACGGCGCTCATTAAAGACTGTTTCCGCGATGTAAAGGTGCGCGGGCGTGTGCTTACGCTCACGGTCTTTTTCGGTGTTATCGGCCCGGTAATTGCCCCGATTCTCGGCGCATGGCTGATTGAGGCAATAAACTGGCAGTTCACGCTGGTGTTTCCGGGAATTTTTGCTTTCATCTGCTTTGTCATCACGGTATTTCTGAGCGAGCCGCTATCGCCGGAGGAAAAAATAACCGAAAAAATAGGCGCTGTCCTGCTGCGCATGCCAAGACTTTGCAAAAACAAACCGTTTGCCCTGTTCCTGCTTGCAATGAGTCTGCTTTCAGCTCCGTTTATGTGCTACATTGCGGTATCTTCTTATATTTATGTGGACGGCTTCGGGCTTTCGGGAACGGTTTTCAGCTACATTCTGGCAGGCAATGCGCTGGCGGCAACGTTTCTCATGCTTATTCTCCAGCGCGGGGCGGGAGTGTTTGGTCAGCGCCGTCTGGGCCTTATTGCAATCGGTCTCACGCTGCTTACCGCGGTTCTTTTGCTTACTGTCGGTCCGGTTCACCCCGCGGTCTGTATTCTCTCCATTCTGCCGGTCTGTGTGGGTGCGTTTACCGCCCGGCCGTATGCAATCGGGATTTTAATGCAGCAGTATGCAGGCGATACCGGCTCGGTTTCGTCGCTTTTTAATTTCGGGGCTATGATGTTTTCCTGTATCGGAATGTTTTGCGGAACGCTGCCCTGGCCGACGCATATTTTTGCGCTCGGTGCGACGGCTGCGATTTTCGGCGTGCTTGCGCTCTTGGTGTGGATTGTGCTCAAAACCGGCGGAATGAAACTTAAAGGGCTGGATTAGATAAAACCCAAATATATTTCTTTTAAGCCGTCTGAAATATATCCATAACATGGAAGGACAAAAATATCTCGGCACACCGGTAGTCATAGCCCTGATTACCGCATTATCCGTCGTTCCCGCTTTATCTACCGATATGTATCTGCCGGCGCTGTCGCAGATAGTCGACTTTTTCAGCACCACCGAGGCGACGCTGAACGCCACTCTGTACGGCTTCATCTTCATGCAGGCAGTCGGCATTTTACTTTTCGGCCCGGTATCGGACAAGTTCGGCAGAAAACCGCTTCTGCTCGGGGGAATTGCGGTTTATATTGCTGCATCCGTCTTATGCTCCGTTGCCCCGACGATTATCTGGTTCATCGCCCTGCGCTGCCTCCAGGGCTTTTCCGCGGGTTGTCTGGTGGTTATTGCAACCGCTTTAATCAAAGACTGTTTTGCGGATATGAAAATCCGCAACACTGTCCTGACGATGACAGTTGTATTCGGTATTGCAGGCCCTGTCATTGCGCCGATTCTCGGCGCATGGCTTATCAAAATGGTAAACTGGCAGTGCACTCTGCTGATTCCGGCCATTGTCACGCTGCTTTGCTTTGTTTTCATCCTGTTTCTGACCGAACCGCTGAAAAAAGCCGACCGCCTGCAGGAATCGGTCGCCGGCTCGCTGCTGCATCTGCCGGCGCTGTTTAAAAACAAAGCGTTTACGCTGTTTCTTGCCTCAATGGGTATTTTAACGATGCCGATGCTTTGCTTTGTCGGTATTTCATCCTATATTTTTGTCGACGGCTTCGGACTTTCGGGGACCACCTACAGTTATATTCTTGGCATTAACGCAATTACCGGCACGATTCTTATGATCGGACTGCAGCATTTTCAGAAAAAAATCACAATGCGCCGCTACGGCCCGGTGCTTTTAGGATGCACCCTCACCGGCGCGGTTTTAACGCTCCTGTTTGCAGGATGCAATCCGGTTGTGTGTCTGTTATGCGTGCTTCCTATGGTTCTCGGCTCGTTTTCGGCGCGTACCTATACGCTTTCGATTCTGCTGCAGCAGTATGAAAATGATACGGGCTCGGTTGCGGCGGTGTACAATTTTGTGGGCATGATGTTCTGCTGTCTCGGGATGTTTGCCGGAACGCTGCCCTGGCCTGGATTCATTACAGGGCTCGGAATTGTGGGGCTAATTGCGGGCGGCGTCGGAGTGGTGCTCTGGATTGTGCTCAAGGCAGACGGAATGCGGCTGAAAGGGATGGAATGAAAAGGGAGATATAACTATTCACCCTTTGCAAGTAAATGTTGTGTTTTTTTTTTGAAGCGGCTTTTTTGGGTCACATCGCAAGATAGTGTAACTAATTGTCTGTAAAATTGAAATTGTCCTAACTCCTATAATGAAT
>DALTWG010000072.1 GCA_029987245.1 Methanocorpusculum sp.
CCATACTGCGCCAGTGTTCAGCGGGGAAACTGTATTTCTCACGCGCAAGCTGCGCATCGGCAGACGCGCCTTTTTCCAGCGCATCGATACGATCCAGAGTCAGTTTTGCCGCATCAAGCACCCACATCGCGCGCGTATCGCCGTCAACAACCTGCACCGATTCCGCGCGCACGGATAGCAGTTTTTTGCCGTCCTGTGTTTCATACACATTCGGCTTTCCAACCACCATCGCAATGCACGGATTAGAAGCATCAATCTGCGCAAGCTGCGCCATTGCCTCCGGCTGATACTGACCCGCGCTGACATAAAACACACCGGTCGGATCAGAAATGCGCGCGCGGTAAACAACATTTTGCTCACCGGTTTTATCGCGCTGTGTAACCGCGCCGCACAAAAGAATCCTGTTGCATTTCTCTCCTGTAGGAAGCAGAACATATGTAGGGCTCTTTTCATCTGTCGTGTCGCGCATAGTCTCGGTTGCCTCACGCAGTTCCGCGGCAAATACACGTTTTGCCGGCTCACGCTCATACATCAGTTGATTGTTGTTATTGTTAAAATCCGCCATTATTGCACACCTCCGCCAGCCGCGCGATTAAGCAAATCAACGACTTTGGTAGGATCATATTTCTCAAATTCAGCCTCTTTAACCAGCAATCTGCCGTCAAAATCATTTCCTCTGCAGACAACATATCTGCCGGAAAGCTTCTCGCCAAGCAGGCGCGCGACCTCTTCAAGCCCGAGGGGATTAGTTGTACCGATTTCTTTTGCCTTGTCAAGAGTAATACCCGAAAGCGCCTCGGTTACCTCGCGACCCATCAAAACATTGTGCGCTTTGATACCGTCATCAACGACTGCTTTCACGCGCAAATCGTAGATAAAATTGTTCTGAATATCATGCACCGTGCAAAGATTCTGGCGCGACAAAACACGACCGCATCCTTCAACAGGACATCGCTTTATAAGCCCGGAACCGCCTGAAATCTGTACAACCGTGCCACGCACCTCATCGAGACGCGACCCGATCTCGAAATCTTCTGCATCAGTTTCCTCATGATACTCACAGAAATTCAGACTCGCGGAAAGCCTGTTATTATATTCGTCAATCTTTGCATTGGTAATCGTGTAGATTTTTCCAAGTTCAAGACACGGTTTGGTGTCGTCCTGCCAGAGAACAAACTTCATTTTGCCGGATTCATCACCGATCAGACCGGTCTGCTTCATCCGCTCGGAACGCACTTCCCACTGCTCAATGAATTTGACACGAAGAGAAGCATATCCCGGCTTCAAATCTTTAACCGGAGTTACCGGCAGCGGTTCTCTGGGTGCTGACGGTTTTACAACAACCTCTGCATCTTCATCAAGTATATACAGCGCCGAGTTCAAATCAAGAGAAAGTCTGCCGTTAAACTCGCTTACCCCTGCATAATAGATATTATACACGCATCCCGGCACAAGCTTTTCCGGACTCCCGCTCTTCCAGAGGACAAATTTCATTTTACCGGACTCGTCACCGACAAGGCCTGTCTGAAGCATTCTGTCGCTGCGCACTTCCCATTCTTCGATAAAGCGAACGCGCACACACGGTGCAACGCCCGGTTTAAGCGTAGAAAGCGGCTGCGGCGTTGCCGGAACAAGACACCGTTCCTCGTCAACAAGGGAAACCTTTGTTCCGGAATGCATCTTAAGACTTAACGCGCCGTTATAGGAATCCACCACAGCAGACTCCAGACGGTACCAGCACTGGGGTTCAAGGTCCGGCAGCATGCTTGCTTTTGCAAATTTTACAAACCGGATGGCACCAGATTCATCCGCAAGAACACCGCTTTGCCCGATTACCCCGCCGTTTCCTTCCTGAACGGAAACAACCTTGGCTACAACATTTACCCAGTCACCCGGCTGCATAGCGGAAATTAATTTTTCCTCGGTACCGAAATTCGATGACTGTTTTGTCTCAATAGGAATATTAAACTCCTTCATGACATCCTCCTGAACCTTTCGTTCAGCTTCGTATGCAATTACACCGTAATCGTTGATGTACGTTGCAAGTTTTGCATAAATCTTCTGTCTGTCCGGAGTTGCTCCCTTCTTTTCTGCAATCTGGGAGATTCTGTTTACAATTGTCTGGATTTCTGAATCGTCCATTTTTATCTCCAGATAAAAGATTTGCAGTCATTCTATATAAACCCCTTACCGTGCGGACCAAAAGTCTTGAGGTACTTATTCTCATTCAGAGAGATAGGGGTAAAAAAGTCAAGGTGTATTTAAGTTTAATGTACAGAATTTCCCATGAGTTTTGCATTGGTCCACCGGACACGGATTTTGAACTCATCCTCTTCTTTCGGACCTGCCTTCAGCGCATCGGAATACAGGGAAAATGCCTCATTCCAGCGCTTCAGTCTTTCATATATCATGCCCTTGAAAAAGAAAATGAGCGCACGGTCCTCGAACCCTGCTTCAAGCGCCGCATCGTAAAAGCGCATGGAATCAAACAAAAGCCCCGCGTCGCGAATCCTGTTCGCGCGCTCAAAAAGGTCGGCGGGTGCGCCGACGGGCTTGCGATACCAGCCCTCTTTATACACTCGCTCTGCGTACGCCGGCGCCACACAACTGCATTCGCGCGCAAGGTCCAGTTTGCCGCGCCATATTTGCGAAAGCATGGCATCGTCGTTTCTAAAACACCATTCCTCGGCGCGGTAAAAATACTCTCCCGCCTCCCCATACTCTTTTTGCATCATATGCGCCTGCGCGCGGATAACAAGCGAGGCAGCATCCGCCCCGTGACGCGCATCTGCTTTATCCAGCGCAGAAAAAGCAGGCGCCCCCTCACCCAGATACAAATGCGCCTCCGCCTTCAAAACCAGAAGCATGGCATAAAACGCATCCAGGCGCCCGCCGTCATCTTCAGACACACCCCAGCCGTCTAAAATCCGCAGCGCCGCATCAAAACAACCGACACACTCCCGATACCGCCCAATCGCCTTTAACACCGACCCCTTTTCCACATACGCAAGCGGATTTTTAGCATCGCGCGCAATCGCCTCATCATATTTTGCAATTGCCTCCCCGAATTTCATCGAAGACGCAAGCCCTTGAGCTTCCTCAAGCAAATCAGACAACAACCTCGCCCCCGCGCATCACCTTTAAGCGGCCGCTTTCAGTGGAGAGAGAAAAACCATGTGCATCAAGCCACGCGCGCGCAGCGCCTGTTCCATGAATCAAGAGTTCAACAAGGTCTTCGGGCTCATCCGCATCCACCGACATCCGCATCGAATCAATGACCTCGACAGAAAGCCCGCTTTCTTTTGCAATTCTCAGATGCTGCGCAAATGAATACCCGTAATACAGCACATGAAAGCGTGCAGGCTCCTTTACAAAAATAATATTGGTCCCGCCCCCGAGCCCCGGAACAATTGCCAAATCTTTCTTCGTACCAAGAAGCCTTGCCAAATCAGACGCGCGCACCAAAGGAAGGTCAGACATAATAATAACAACCGGACCGCTGCACTGCGGAAGCGCCTCATTCAATGCTTCATTCAATCCCTGCTCAACCACGCGCACCTCAACATCAGCATCCGCACAGGAATATGCTGAAGTGGAAAGCACGACCGGGATGCAGCCAGCCTCTTTTACTGAAGATATAACATCCGCAATCATCGCGCGCGCAAAATCCTCGCGCTCTCTTTGTGAAAATACCGGACTCAGCCGTTTCTTTGAATCCACCGGCCTAAACGGAATTAATGCCTGAACTCTCATTGCATCCGCTCCCGGATACTTTTTTCCACAAATGAAGCAATTGTCTCCGGAGAAAGAGTTGCATCAACCAGTACAAAGCGCGCCGGGTCTTCTGCGACCCTGTCCATATAATTCTGCGAAACCTTTTCCAGAAATCCCAGCTGCTCAAAATGCTCCGCCTCGCCGCGCCCAGACACACGCTCAAGCGCCTCTTTTGGCGAAATTACCAGAAGGAACGTAACATCAGGGCGAATCGACCAGCCCTCATGCACTTTCGTGAGCCACTCCTTTGGATTTGGATGCGCGCCTGCGAGTGAAATAAGCTGATAGGCAAACCGCGAATCCACATAGCGGTCGCTTATCACCAGTTTGTTTTGCGCAAGCGCGGGGCGGACGACCTCGGACAGATGTACCGCATGGTCGGCAACAAAAAGCGCCGCTTCCGCGAGCGGGTCGGCATTTTCCCGAATCGCGCGCCGGACCGCGTCGCCCAGATATGGCGAGCCCGGCTCCCGGGTAAAAACCGGCTCCAGATCAGCAAGCCGCGTTTGCAGCGCCGCATAAAGCGTTGATTTTCCCGAACCGTCAATTCCCTCAAGCGTAACTAACAATACTCGCCCTCCTGCACAACTGCAAGCGGAATGCACCCCTTGTGGACCGCTGTAGAAATTATTGCCCCGTCATAGCCGAGACGCGAAAGAGTGTCAAGGTCCGCAAGCGAAGAAACCCCGCCGCCCCAGAATAACGTCTTGTCCGTTGCCGCGCGGATTTTTTCTGCGAAGCAGACATCAATCCCCGAACCTGTTCCAACCGATGAGATATTTAAGAGAATAAATCCGTCAAAGGAATAATTCCGTGCCAACCGGAACAAATCAAGCGGGTCGAGCTGATCAGGGATAACCCGACCGTCTTTTACATCAACGCTCAAAAACCCGCTTTTAAACTCGCCGAGGTCTTCTGCAGTTTCCGTCCCGACAATATTATTGAGCCCCGGAATAAACTCCTCGGGAAGTGTTGCCCCCCGGTCAACATAGAGTTCATCCACTTTATCCTTTAATTTCAGAATCGTTTCCGTGTGGTCGCCGCACATCTCGAGTCTGTCTAAATCCGCCGCATACAGATATTTCGGTTTCATGCAGGAAATGTACGAAAACGGTTCCGCCGATGGTGAAATCCCCCAGTTGAGCGGTTTATACTCCGCGCGGTTGCCCGAGCATCCGTGAACCACGTAACCGTCCTTTAAATCGACTGCAAGAATTATTTTCATGGCTTCAGTGCTTTTCTGATGAAGTCTTCTTCCTTGGTGAAGTAAAGCGTGTCATGCCCCTTCCAGGTCTCACAGCCGCTGAATTTGACAACCGGGATACCATTGTTGCTTTCTCCCATGATGAAGTTGGAAAATGCCGCTATTTCATCGACTACCGCTTCTTCGGTGATTTCCAGCTCAAGACCGAACAAGTCATGGTCGCCTCTGAAATCCTTTATGGCATACATCCCCGCCCAGCCGATTGCAGTTCCGCACTGCCCGCGCCGAAACGCGCGCCCGCAGGTATCGGTAATAATTACGCCGACATCTTTGCCGCAGATTTTTTTAATGGCATCGCGCATCTCCTGCGCATCTTTCATCGGATACTTCGGCAGAAGAATAATGTTGGCACCTTCAATATTGCTGTTGTCAACGCCCGCGCGCACACCGACATGTCCGCATTCGACCTCAGATAAGATGAACGGATATTCTATGATAACATCCTTGGACGTGTCAAGGATTGCCTGCAGAAAGCGCGGGTCTTCGTGCGTCATTTTGGAAATACGCTTTGCATCCTCCGACGGCGTAATATCGGCAAGCGCCTTTGTATAGCCTTTTGCCTTGGATACAATGGTAGATGCGACACAGATAATATCACCGTCTTCAAACGCAGTGTTTTTACAGATAATTTCGGGGAGATTGTCTCCTTTCTGGATGAGCGGAATATGTTCCACTCCGGAAACCTGTACAGTCATAATTTGATTATAGTGTCTTATGCAATATAACTTTGCGGGTTTGTTCGTGGTAAGTTTTTTTACCAAGTAAGTTGTATTATACATTACCAATGGGGTCTTACTGGGTTGTCCGCTGTCCTAACTGCAAACAGTTTACCTATACTGACAAGTATGGAAAGTGGAAACTCTGCCCGGTATGCGGCGAAGTAATCTCTACTGCGCGCGAGCCCGTGTATCTTGAAGTCGATGACTTTTCCGAAGCCGAAGGACTTATTTTTGCCGTTGATAAATATCTTGCGCGAACAGGACGCCGCGATTTGTCCACAGAAGAAGTCACGCTTATCCGCGCGAAATATGAAGAATGGCTCAAAACCTAAAAACCTGCTCTTACTCTGCAAAATCCTTAACGGAAATTACCCCTTTTTTAAAGTCCTCTTCCAGAGTCGCAACCCTTTTATGAACAGAATCCGGTTCCGCCAAATCCGGCTTTGCCCAAAAATTCAAGTTTGCCCAAATTGATGCCAAAGAAATCTGAAATGACGATTTAATTTTTGGGCAAAATGATTTTATTTTTGGGCAAGTGATACCTACTGAATGAATACTGTTGTGTTTTTGAAATAATGCTCTGATAATGAGAATCTGGATGCCGCGCATAGGATGTGTAACGAGTTTTCTGTAAAATCAAAACTGTCTGTTCAGAAACTCCTATC
>DALTWG010000016.1 GCA_029987245.1 Methanocorpusculum sp.
ACCGGCAAAGCCCGCTGAAGCAGTGGAAGCGCCGAAGGAAAAAGTGCCGGAGGCAGAACCCGAACCCGCACCGGCAAAGCCCGCTGAAGCAGTGAAAACGCCGCAGGAAAAAGTGCCGGTGGCAAAACCCGAACCCGCACCGGCAAAGCCCGCTGAAGCAGTGAAAACACCGCAGGAAAAAGTGCCGGAGGCAGAACCCGAACCCGCACCGGCAAAGCCTGCAAAAGCAGCGGAAGTGCCGAAGGAAAAAGTGCCGGAGGCAGAACCTGAGCCTGCCGCAAAACCTGAAGCAGAAAAACCTCTCTTCGACTCAAGCAAATATTCAGCAGATGCGCTCCTTATGCGGCTTGGCATAGGAAAAGATGACAAAATTAAACCGGAACCGTCTTCTGCTCCGACCGCCGGAAAAATAACGCCGGAAAAAGAAGAAAAAACCAAACCGGAAACAGAGGCAGAAGTAAAACCGGAAGCAAAACCGGTACCGGAAACACCGGTACGCAGGAAAAATATTGTCATCCCCGAAGCGCCGAAAAGCATCCTTTCTGCAGAAGAAATAGATAAAATCCTCAAAGCTGACAAAGAAAAACGCAGCGCTGGACTGGCTGCCCTGCAGCAGGCAGAAGCCGCACAAAAAGCCGCCGGGGAAGAGCGCAGCCGCGAAATCGATGCAAAACGCGCGGCAAGAATCGAGGCGGGACGCCGGAAAAAAGAAGCCGACGCAAGAGCCAAAGCAGAAAAAGAGGCAAGAGAAGAGGCGGAATACCAGCGCCTCCTTGCAGAACAAAAAGAACGCGATAAAGCCGCGCGCATCGCATGGGAAGCATTTGATAAAAAGCAGAAAGCAGAAGACGCGCGCCTTGCAGCCGAACGCGAAGCAAAGAAAAAAGAAGCCGCGCGAAAAGCACGTATTGCAGAAAAACGCGCCCTGACTGCAAAAAAGGTAGAAGAAGACTACCCCGCACTCCTGGCTGAAAAAGAGGCGCGCGAGGCAGAAGCAAAAAAGGCCTGGGAAGAATACGAGGAAATGCAGCGCCGCGAGGCAGAAAAGCGCGCTGCAGAACTTGAGGCAAAGCGTAAAGCTGCCGAGCGCGACGAGCGTTTAAGACAGGAAGCCGAAAAACGCAAAGCGCAGTATGCGGCTCTTCTTGCGCGCGAAGCAAAGTGGAAAGAAGAAGAAGAAGCAGCGAAAAAACTGCAGATTGACGAAATAAAGCGCGCGGAAAACAAAGCAAGACTTGCGGCGCTCCAGAAAGACTGGGAGAAAAAAGAGGAAGCACGCATCAGAGACGACGCGGATGCGCGCAGACGCGAAACGGGTAAGCGCAGACTCGCTGAAGAGGAGGCAAAACAGAAAACTGATGCTGAAGCCAAAGCAAAGCGTGTTGACGAAGACAGAAAGCGGTTCCTGGAAGAAAAACGTCTCAGGCTGGAAGTCATTGAAAGCAGGGAAGCGGTCTTAAAAGAAAAAGATGACGTCATCCGCCAGAAAGAGGCAAACCTCGCAATGATAGAGGCTGATTTTGCGAAACGCGAAAAGTTAATCGCCGATCGCGAAAAAACGCTCAAAGAAAGAGAAGAATTCCAGACGCTCAGGGAACAGGCAATTGATGAGGAAAAAGACCTCATTAAATACATGGAAGAAATCTTAAGCCGCAAAGAGGAGCGCCTCAGACTCAAAGAGGATCTTTTGAAAGCAAAAGAAGATGACCTTGCAAAAAGAAAGCGTGAACTGACAGACAACTGATTTTTCTTTTCTTCTTTTCCACATCTCTATATACCATCAAAGACAGATTTATAATCACATGTTGCCTCTTTCAGAAAACATTGCTAACGTCCCGCCCTCGGCGACGATGGCAATGAACAATAAATCCAAAGAGATGATTGCACAAGGGATAGATGTAATCAGTCTCGCCGTCGGCGAGCCGGATTTTGCAACCCCTGCGCACATTACCCAGGCCGCAATTGACGCTCTCAGCCGCGGTGAAACCCATTATGCGCCTTCACGCGGTATTCCGCAGCTTACCAAAGCAATTGCAGAAAAACTTGCAAAAGACAACGGTCTTGCCTATCAGCAGAACCAGATTTTAGTCACCTCCGGCGCAAAAGACGCCATCCGCATCACGATGAACGCGGTCTTAAACCCCGGTGACGAAGTCATCATTCTTGACCCGGCCTGGGTTTCCTATGACCCTGCGATCAGAATCGCACGCGGCGTCCCGGTGCACCACAAACTCAATGCGGAGTTCCAGGTCGACGAATCCCTGTTTGACGCAGTTACTGACAAGACCAAGATGATTATTGTCAATTCCCCGTCGAATCCTACCGGTTCCGTTCTTGCACGCTCATCGCTAAGAATTATCGCCGATGCCTGCATTGACCATGATTTATACTGCATGTCGGATGAAATTTATGAAAAACTCGTCTACGGCAAGGAACACATCTCTATCGGGTCTCTTTCAGACATGCTTGAGCGCACTATCACCATCAACGGCTTTTCGAAAGCCTATGCCATGACCGGCTGGAGACTCGGCTATGCTGCAGCGCCGGCAAATGTCATTGCCTCCATGGATAAAGTAATGCAGCATTCAGTGGGCAATGTAACCACATTCTCGCAGTGGGGCGGCGTTGCAGCCCTTTGCGGCGACCAGAAATGCGTAAGCGACATGGCGCGCGAGTTTGAGGCGCGCAAAAAATATGTCATCGGGCGTCTGGCATCGCTTGGTCTTGCAACCGCGCCGGCTGAAGGTGCGTTCTATGCGTTTATCAATGTCGGCGGAGACGATGCAAAAATTGCGGAGAAATGGCTTGAAGAAGCGCACGTTGCAGCAACCCCGGGCTTTGCATTCGGCGCGCCCGGTTGGATTCGCATTTCCTATGCAGCTTCCATGGAAAGACTTGCCGAAGCGCTTGACAGAATAGAAAAGGTTCTCTGAAAGGAATTCCAATGCAGCGTTCACTTCTTGATATAATCTGCTGTCCGGCATGTAGAGGAAGTTTTATACTCTCAGAAAATAAGGTTAATGATACAGAAATAGTGGAAGGTTTGCTCACCTGTACAAAGTGCGGAACCAGATATCCCATATCAGACGGTATTGCAAATCTTCTTCCGAAAACCTGAGGCACACAAAAAAGGTATATAAAAATGGCAATAGTAGAAATCCAGTTGAACAGGCTTGGTATCAACTCGCTTGAAATCTCGGCAGATGCTGTCGAGGTAAGCACGGGTACCACGCTTCATGTGAAAATTACCAACTACGGCGCGCCTACGCATGCAACGCTGAAGACCAGCGGGGCTGAGTATACGCCGTTTACATATGATAATCTCTATGTGGACTCCGAATCGGAGATTCGGGTCCCGATTCTTGCAGGGGCTCCGGCAGGTTCCTTTGAGATGCAGGTTATCTGCGGTTACGGTATGCGCCGGTCGGCTTTCACCGTGACGGTGTTCAGAAATGAAGCACCGGGAGCGGGTGATGACGAGGCTGCCGGTGAGGGTAAGCAAAAACCCGAGAAGATTGTGGTTCCGGTTGAAACCGCGAAGAAAATTACGCCGGGAATTGTTGCGGTAAATCTTATCGCACCGGTTCTCGGCCTGGTGCTGCTTATCTTATGGATTTGTCTGCCGTACTCGGTGGATACGGTTGTAATGGCGGTGATTTTGTATGTAATCATGCTCATCGGCATTATTATTACATGGCGGACAATCCGCTGATTATTTTTTCCCGGTTTTTTTTTCAGCACACAACTGGATTTCTCTTTGCAATCTGAATTTGACAGTTGAGCCTATCTCATTTTAGTGAATAGAAAAAGTTAGGTGCATTTTTGGCGTGTCTCTTAACTCGTCATTCCAACACGGAATCGCAAGCCAAAGGCTTGCTCAACGCCTTGGTCGCAAGCTCCCGCGGCGAATTCACCACGGACATCACCACGGAAAACACGGAAAACACAAAATCGCACGGCAGAGCCGTGCTCAACCCTTCGGCTAAAGCCTCAGGGAATTCAACGGAATTCACGGAATCAACGGTTGATGATTGGCTAAAATGCAATTTCTTCTGTGTTTTCTGTTGATTTCTCTATTTCCGTGTTTTCTGTGGTGATTTCCGTGGTGATGTCTGTGTAGGCATTACGATTTAAGCGACACAGCCAAAAATCCAACTGTCAAATTTGGGTTGCAAAACCCCGCCATAAACCACCGGCGAATATATTCGCCGCAGCAAATCCCCGCCGCCCCAAAACGCACTTATCCTTATTTTTATTACATTGCGGCGCCCATATCTTATTAGTATAGATGTCTAAACAAATCAAAGACCCGGTGCACGGCTACATTGAAGTCCCGGATGAACTGGTGCCCCTCCTGGATGCACAGATTGTGCAGCGGCTGCACTACATCAAGCAGCTTGGATTTGCCTATCTTGTCTATCCCGGAGCAAACCACACACGCTTTGAACATTCCATTGGTGCAATGCATCTGGCGGGGAGGCTTGCACGGACGCTTGGTCTGGAAAAAGACGAGACACTGCTTGTTCAGACAGCAGGGCTTCTCCATGATGTCGGTCACGGGCCGTTTTCGCATGCAAGCGAACGGCTTGCCGACTCTTTCAGTGCATTTTCACATGATGAAATATGCAGCCTGCTTGAAAATGACGCGGAGGTCGCCTTGATTCTCGAGGAAAACGGTACAGGCGCAAAAGAGATTGCCGATATTGTTGCCGGCCGTCACGCTCTTGCCTCGATTATTCACGGCGACCTTGATGTTGACCGGATGGATTATCTGTTGCGCGATGCGCATTACACCGGAGTCCCGTACGGCACCCTTGATGCGGGAAGGCTGATTCATTCGCTGGTAAACACAAGCGAGGGGCTCGCAGTAAAAGAAAGCGGGATTGCAGCAGCCGAGTCGCTTCTGATAGCCAGAACTCTTATGGGTCCTTCGGTCTATTATCATCATGTAAGCAGAATTGCAGAGGAGATGTTTCTTTCAGCCGGCAAATCCGCGCTTGACGCGGATGCAGCACCGGCATTTCTGCGCATGGATGACATTTCCGCAACCGCGTATCTTATGAACGCAGGCGGGCTTTCGCGGGAGTTAATGACGCGGATTCATACGCGCCGCATCTATAAGCGTGCGGTGTATGCAAGCCGCGAAATGGTTGACATGGTGCATTTTTCCGCACTCGGCGCTTTTGAAAAAGAACGCCTGCACCAGGCAATCTGCGATGCGGCTAACGCGGCGCCGGAACAGGTTATCCTGGATATCCCGCCTATTCGAAAAGAGATGCGGATGCAGATTCAGATTGCAAACGGGCATTCGCTTGTCTCTTTTGAAGATATGGCGCCGCTGTTATCCATCATGAACAATGTGCGTGCAGGCCAGTGGCGTCTTGGCGTCTACTGTCCTGCGGAACTGCGCGACGCGGTCGGCAAAGCCGCCCGCGAAATTCTGCATGTCAGAAAACCAAGTAGACAAAATACTTTAAGCGATGTAACGGCAGGTGAACTATGAAACTGGTAATCGGTATAACCGGCGGTTCGGGAATTATTTATGCAAAACGGCTGCTTGAAGCGGTGCCAAAGGACGTCGAGGTGTTTCTTGTCATATCCGACCTGGGAAGAAAAGTCGCCGCAATTGAAGGAGTCGACTTAAGCACCTATAAAACAATCGAAAACAATGATCTGGAAGCAGAAATTGCAAGCGGCTCGTTTTTATTCGACGCCATGGTTGTTGTCCCCTGTTCAATGAAAAGTCTTGCACAGATTGCACACGGTCTTTCAGACACCTTAATCGCCCGTGCGGCCGATGTCTGCTTAAAAGAGCGGCGCCCGCTCATTTTAGTGCCGCGCGAGACGCCGTATTCGCGGGTGCATCTGACCAATATGCTTGCAGCCCATGACGCGGGAGCCGTAATTATGCCTGCGTCACCGCCGTTTTACACACATCCGGCGACTGTAAACGACCTTGTTGACACTGTTGTTGCGAGAATTTTAGACCACTGCAAAATTGAACACACTATTTCCTCACGCTGGAGAGAACAATGAGAAATTTTATTGAAAAAATGAAATCCGCCGGTCTTGTTGAGACCGTGACAGAGCCGACATCGGCAAATCTGGAAGCAGCGCGCAAAGCCTTTGGCGCAGAAAAAATGCTGCTGTTTGAAAACCTTGACGGCCGCAGATGCGTGATGAACACCGTTTTTGACCGCAAATCACTTGCGATTGCCCTGAATATTCCGGAAACAGAAATAGTCAGGCGCCTTGCAAAAGCGACTTTTTCCGGAACCGTTCGCGAGGCGGGCGAACTTGCATTTGCAAAACCGGATCTCTTCGCGCTTCCGATTCTCAAACACTTCCCCAAAGACGGCGGAAACTACATTACCGCCGGTGTGGTCTTCAGCGCTTTTGACGGCGTGGAAAACGCTTCAATTCACCGCCTGATGGTAAAAGACGCAACGCATCTGGTCGGAAGAATTGTTGAAGGCCGCCACACCGATAAACTGATGAAAGCGGCATTTGCCAAAGGAGAACGCCTGCCGGTTGCAATCGCAATTGGCTGTCATCCGGCGGTTACGTTTGCCGCCTGCACCCGTGTTCCGGAAGGATGCGAAATGAAGTATGCCGCGGAAATTTTAGGGCACCCCCTTGGTGTATACAGGTGTCCGAACGGTATCTGTGTCCCTGATGCAGAAATTGTTCTTTACGGCTGGATTACACAGGACTCTGCAAAAGAAGGGCCGTTTGTTGATATTTCCGGCACGTATGACCCGGTCCGCATGCAGCCGGTGATTGAAATCGCCGGCATGTATACGAAACCGGACTACATTTACCATGCGTTAATTCCCGCCGGCGCAGAGCACAAAATGCTGATGGGCGCCCCGTATGAGCCGAGAATTTTCCAGGCCGTCTCTGCGGGCGTCAATGTAAAAGACGTGTACCTTACCAAAGGCGGTGCGGGATATTTCCATGCGGTCATACAAATCAAAAAAATGACCGAGGGAGACGCCAAAAATGCAATTATGGCGGCGTTCGGCGCCCATACCTCGCTGAAGCATGTTGTGGTCGTGGATGAAGACATTGATATCTACAATCCCGAAGACGTGGAATTTGCAATCGCAACCCGCGTGCGGGCGGATAAGGATATTTTAGTCATTTCCGGCGTGCGGGGCTCGTCTCTTGACCCCTGCCGCATCGGCGACGGGCTCAATGTAAAGGCAGGCGTTGACGCAACGTACCCCCTGGGCGAAGCGGAGAATTATATACGCGCGGAAATCAATTAAATATACAGGAGTGTAAAACAGGAGTATACAATGGAACTGGACAGATATGATAAAGCCCTTCTCGACGGAGAATACGGCGAAACAAAGCAGAAAATGATGGAAATCCTCGTGTCGCTTGCAAAAATCAATAATGCGGAGCGGTTCATCGAGGTAAAATCGGTGCAGGTCGCAGGCGCGTCTTACAAGACTATCGGCGACGAGGGACTGGAATGGATTAGCAGTCTGCAGGGCAAAGTTGCCGTACCTTCGTTTTTAAATCCTATCGGCATGCCGCGGGAAAACTGGGAGGAACTCGGCATCCCGGCGGACTTTGCAAAAAAGCAGCTTGAAATCAATGCCGCTTACGCAAAACTCGGCGTAAAAACGACCTGCACCTGTACCCCGTACTATTACAGTATTGTTGAGCGCGGCGACCATCTGGCATGGTCAGAGTCGTCTGCAGTCTGCTATGCAAACTCGGTTCTCGGCGCCCGCACCAACCGTGAGGGCGGTCCTTCGGCTCTTGCATCCGCCTTGACCGGAAAAACCCCGGAATACGGCCTGCATATCGTGAAAAACCGTGTTCCTGACCTGGAATTCCGTATCGACAGGCTGGAAGAGACCAAAGACTGGACACAGGCAGAATATGCGGCGCTTGGCGTAATTTCCGGCGCAATCGCCGGAAACCGCATTCCGCTTTTCATGGGTATCAGACCTACCAGTCTGCAGCTCAAAGCGATGGGCGCGGCAATGGCTGCCTCGGGCGCTGTTGCGCTGTTCCATGTCAATGAAATCACCCCCGAAGCGCGCTTCCCGTTCTTCAAAAAGCATATCGCCGAAGACGAGCGCGAAATTGTTATCATTGAAACAGCCGAAATCGCCGAACTCTTCGGCGATGTCGAGCCGGACTGTGTAGTAGTCGGCTGCCCGCATTTGTCCAAAGAGGAATTGGAAGAAGCAGCCGTGCTTCTCAAAGGAAAGAAGACCAGGATTCCGCTTTACATTTTCGCCGCGGAGGAACTCAAAAACGCCTGCGCCGACCAGATAAAGATGATTGCCAAGTCCGGCGCAAAAGTTGTCTTCGATACCTGCATGATTGTCTCCCCGCTCGTGGACAAATACGGTTGCGTGATGACCAATTCCGGCAAGGCATTTACCTACCTTCCGGGGATGTGCAAGGCGGTTCCGCGCCTTGGAACGCTCAGAGACTGTATCCGGGTCGCTTGCGGTGAGTAAATGAGTTTTTTAAAACTCATTACCAAATTTGAGCGGCGCGACCTGATTATTGCATGGCTCGCTCTTGCCTGCGCTTTTACACTGGTGTTTTCAAAACTCCGTATCGGCGCGGATGTATCCCGCGTTTCTGTTGAGTTAATTCTGATAAATTTCGTGGTATCTCTGATTATTGTCGCGGTCTCGTTTATTTTCCATGAAATGGCGCACAAATATATGGCAATTCATTTCGGCTACTGGGCGGAATTCCGGAAAAGCACGCCGATGCTTCTGATTTCTCTGGTAATCGCAGTCATTACCGGTTTTGTTTTTGCAGCGCCCGGCGCAACGCTGATTAACACAGCGGGCCGCGAGATGTCGAAAAAGGAAAACGGCATTATTTCTGTTGCAGGTCCTGTTTCCAATCTGGTTCTTTCGATTCCGTTCGTTATTTTAATGATTGCAGGAATAATTACCGGCGGGGCAATGGCAGCAGGCACAGAGGGCTTTTTCTGGACATATACCGCGCAGGGATTCTGCTTCTATCTGGGATACACGGGTTTAATGGTCAATGCAATGCTTGCCCTCTTTAACATGATTCCGGCGGGCCCGCTGGACGGAAAGAAGATTCTTAGCTGGAATCCGGCAGTGTTTGCGGTTGTTCTGATTATTGCCGTTCTGGTTGTAGCGCTTTCAGTAAATCCGCTGTATCTTTTCAGCTTCTTCTCCTAACTATTTTTTGAAATAAGATTTAGGCGATTTTAGTAAGTTCGCCTGTTTCAAGATTGTAAAATACGCCGTGGATTTTAATTTTGCCGCTTGCTTCGGCCTCTGCTGCAATCGGATATCCCCGCAGGTGTTCAAGCTGGAGGCGGATGTTTTCAAACTCGATTTCCCGCATGCGTTTTGCTTTTGCCTCGGGGGTTGTGCAGGTACCGAGTCTTGCATCAACCCGCGTCTTTGCCTCGCGGGCGCCGTTTACCCAGAGGGGGATGAAGGCATCGTTTCCGCCTTCGGCGTCAAGAGCGTTTAAAGCGCCGCAGTTTGAATGCCCGCAGATGACAATGTCAGTTACTTTCAGATGTTTGACTGCGTATTCAATGATGGTGGAAAAGCAGCAGTCATGCGCAGGAACGATATTGCCGATGTTGCGGTGAACAAAAAGTTCGCCTGCCTTTGCATGGGTAATGCGCTCGGGGTCGACACGGGAGTCGGAACATCCAATCCAGAGGGTGGTCGGGGCTTGAGCTTTAGCGAGGCTTGCATAGTGCCCGGGGTCTTTTGCGAAGTCTTCTTCTATGAAGGCTTTGTTTCCGTCGAGTAATGCATCAATCATTGGTAAATACTCCAGACAATTAGTTTAGTGGTAAAATATATAAAACCAGCGGGTTGCAGTCCGGCGCAGAACCCGGAAAGTCAGCGCCTCTTTGTTACTGCTTCCCAGTTGAATCCCCTGATAATTCCCCAGATTAAAATCAGCACCGGAATAATTTCCAGTCTTGCAACCCACATCACCAGGAAAATAATATAATTCGCATAATCCGGCATCGCAGGGCCGATTACCCCAAGACTGCAGCCGTTGTTTCCCGCACAGGAAAATACATCAAAAATCGTTGCATACACATTCGCCGAAAAATACGGATCATGCAAAAGAACAACAAGCGTTGCCACAATAAGCATGATAAAGAGAATTATCAGCATAAGCGGCCGCGAAACAAGCTTGCTTGCCTCACTGCGCTTTACCATGCGCTCGCCGTGCTTTAAATTTAAAACCGCCCGCGGTGAGAGAAGCGTCATTTTAAACCACCAGAACAGCGTTTCAAACAAAATCCGCACGCGGTCAAGCTTTAAACCTCCTGCAGTACTGCCCTGTGCGCCGCCGATAAGGATAAACAGCATGAAGATAAACAGCGGCACCGGCGACCAGGAAGCAAAATCCGTACACTGGAATCCTGTCGAGGAAACAGCCGACGCGGTCATGAACAATGCCTCATATAATGCATCTGAGATGCCGTAGCCGCAAACGAGCAGTTCAATCAGGACAAATGCCGAAACAACCGCAAATACCCCAAGAATCAGACGAAACACACTGTCATGCAGAATTTCTTTCGGCGATTTGTGAATAAAGGTCAGATAATACAGCCGGAACGGAATTGCACCGGCAATCATAACCGGAATCAAAACCATTTCAAGCCCGTGATTTGCGAAATGCGCGACTCCGTCCGCATAAATCGACATCCCTCCTGTTGAAATCGCACACAGCGCAAGATTAACCCCTTCCCAGAGACTTACCCCGGTGAGCATGATAAGAATAAGCGAAATGCCGGTCAGAATTGCATAAATTTTCCACATCTGAAACGCCGTTGCAATAACTGAGGGCATAAACGACTCGGTTCTCCCTTCGGAGCGATAGAGACCGCGTGCAACAAGCCCGGAACGGCTTGCAACAACAAGCGTGAATGCCACAATTCCGATACCGCCGAGCCACTGCATAAAAGAGCGGAGGAATAAAAGCGTGTGCGGCCATGATTCAAAATCCGGGACAACAGAAAAACCCGTGCAGGTAAGCGCCGACATTGATTCAAAAATTGCATCCGCATAGGAAATACCCGTTGATAAAAACGGAATGCCGCATATAAGCGCGACAACGACCCACAAAAACGCCGTTGCCGCAATAGATAAACCCGCACGCGGCCGTTTATCGGTCTTTGGAACAACAAAGCGCAGCAGCAGCCCGGTGCCGCCTAAAATAAGCGCAGGGATAAGCATCCAGAAAACCATCCCCCATTCCTGATAGATAACGGTCACTATCAGCGGAATAAGCGAAACCGCACCAATTAACGCAAGACCCGGACCGAGGTCGCGCCCGAGTGCGGCAAGTTCTCTGAAAAACTCCATGTTGTATTACTATTTGCTGTACAGGAATATAAAAAAAAGGGTTAATGAGTCCGGGATGAATTTAGATGCAGTCCTTTAAGTAGAACTTGAACGGACCAAGGTTGCCGCCGTAGTTTCCTGCAGTAATCTTAACGACACCCGGAACTCTGCATGCTGCCTGGACACCTGCTTTCATTGCTTCCTTGACTGCTGCCTCGGAAACACCGTCGATGACAATTTCGTAGACAGCCTTGACGTTTTCCGGAATCTCGGAGACAAGTCCTTTCTCAAGAACTGCTGCGCGAATGGTAGGGCAGAACTTTTCGTTGGTGGATGCGTTCATGAACTTGTAGGAAAGAGAGCCGACTTTTGAGCCGGAGGAAACAACTCCTCCCGGGAACGGGGTGATGGTTCCTGCAACGCCTTTGATTGCGTCAACTGCGGCTTCTGCTGCAATTAAGGCAGACATCTGGGTCTCGCCGAGGATAAGGAAGTTTCCGCCTGCGACACCTTTGATTGCGCCGATTTCCTCTTCAACAATGAAGTCGCCGCCCATAATTGGGATGGACCAGCATGCGACGCCGCCTACTTCGACTTTCTTCTCGAACTTGTCGCCGAAGAAGTGGAGTTTAATCGGGATGATTTCCTCTTCACCTGCGTGTCCGTTGAAGACTGCAGTAGTAGGTGCGGTTAAGATACACTCGGAAACACGCTCTAATACCTGCTCTTTTAAGGCTTTCTTGCCGCAGCAGATAAGGATTGCATATCCCGGTCTGTGGTCAGGGGTGAACTCGGGTGCGATGAATTTTTCAATACCTGCTTCGCACGGGCAGCCGATAGTGGAGGTTGCAAATCCGGTTGCTTCGGTTGCTGCTTTAAATGCCCAGTCTTTGGTGACTGCGGTGATTATTACACGAGCGGTCCATACGGGGAATCCTTCCGCGTAGGTGTCATCAATAATAACTCCATTGAATTCCATGGTAATATATTGGTGAGCCAAGGTATTAGTGTTTGTGTCTTACACCGGCGAAGAGGAAAAAGAGAGGGAGGGAAAAATCACTCTGCTGCAAGGCAGAGGAGAAGTTCTTCTCCGAGTTTTGCAATTTTTTCTCCGATTGCATCCACATTTGCTTCATACTCGTCGCTGTCGCCATCGCGGGTGTCTGAAATGGTGCGGCATACTACACAAGGGACACCGTTTTCATAGCAGACAAGAGTAACAGCTGCACCTTCCATGTCACATACGAGGGCATTGTAGTCTTTTTCAAGCCGGAGTTTGTCTTCGGGTTCTTCGATGAACTGGTCGCCGGTTGCGGTGATGCCTGTTTTTGTCGGGATGTCAAGGTTTTTCGCGGCGTTTTTTGCTGCGGCAATCAGTTTTTCATCGCAGGGAATGTAGATGAGTTTGTTTTCCCAGAGTTGTCCGGGTTCGTTTCCAAGGGGTGTTTCGTCGAAGTCGTGGATTACCGTTTCTTCTGCGATAACAAGGTCTCCCACACGCAAATCTGCGTTCAGTGCCCCGCCGACGCCGATGTTGACAATGTTTGCCGGGTGGTAGAGGTCAATCATTGCCTGGGTGCAGGCGGCCGAGTAGATTTTTCCAACGCCGCAGGTTCCAACGACACATGGAATGCCCTGACAGGTTCCTTTGGTGAATTTGAATATACCGATGCTTTTTTCTTCTTTGTTCTGCATGTCAGAAAGTATCAGTTCGGTTTCGTCGCTTAATGCGCCGACAAAACCGAGAAGGGGGGTGTCGCCGGAGGCGGCAGTATTTTCAGTTGCTGCGGTTGTAATGCAGCCGGCAGAGACAAGGGCTGTGCAAAGCAGAAGGGCGGCGCAGATAAGCATAAATGCTGAGGACTTTTTCATAGTTACTTATATGCGAGAGGATGTATTTATAGATACGGGTAAAAAAGGGGTGAGGAAGTCAGGTGAATGTTATTTTTTCCCAATCCGCATCGGATAGGGAATTACAACCGAAAGCACAAACGCCGCGGCAAGCAGGAAAAACAATGCGCCAAGCGCCCCGGGAACCCCGATAAAATCGGCAAGCACGCCTATTCCAAGCATCGCAAGAGCCGAAACCCCGTTCGGGATGCCTGTGATAACACCGGATGCAAAACCCACCGCTCCGGGCATAAACTCCTGAATCATGGCAACTTCTATCGATGAAGACGCCATCAGGAAAAAACCGCTGATGACTAAAAACGCAAGCGAAAGCGTGCCCGAAAAGACAAAAATTGCCCCATAGGAAAGAGCAGCACAGATATACACCCCGATTAAAATCTCCTTGCGCCCGAGTTTATCCGAAAGCGGCCCTACCAAAAGCACCCCGAACATCGCCGCAAACAGCATGAACGTCACTACTCCGGTTGCAAACACATATTCGACCCCGCAGTACTCTGTCAAAAACACCGCCGCAAACAAGAGTAGTCCGTCATATACGATAAACCGCAGCGAATTTATCGCAAGTAGAATCGAAACACGGCCCCACTTCGGTTTTTCAGCCGCGGCTGCCTGCACCGGGTCAGGAGGCGCCGGAACCTGCGGATGCTTTCTGATAACAAGGCAGATTACTATCGCCGGCACCATCAGAAGAACCACTGCTAAAAAACCGCCCCAGGCATACAAAAAACCCGCCGCAATCGGCGCCGCTGCATAGCCGAACGAGCCCCCGACGGAAAAAACCGCAAGCAGCGTGCCGCGGTTGGACGGACTGCTAATCTGATTTACCTGCAGATATGCGTTCGGATGATAGAGCGAATTGCCGATACCGGCGACAATCGCGAGAATAAACAAAACCCAGTAATTCTGCGTCACGCCGTAGAGAGAAATTGCCGCGGCTGAAAGCAGAATGCACCAGGTAAGACGCGGCGCGAAGCGGTTTTTGTCAATCAAAAGCCCCGCCAGGGGCTCAAAAATCACCATCGCAAGCATGACCAGCGTGAATAGACACGAAGTCATCAGATATGAATGGATGCCCTGTTCGTGAAACAGCGGAATCAGCGCCGGAAGAAGCGCCGGAATTACCGGCAGATAAAAATCCGCCGCTGCATGACCTAGCGCAAGAGCGCCGATACGCTTTGCAAGTTCATTCATTCAGACCCGCTCCATGCGCAGGATTTCCACCGGCACGTCGAGTGCGTCGCGTGTGTGGAACGCAAACTGACGCGGGATAGTAAAACCGGCCGCAATCTTATCGGTAATTTCGGCACGGCCTTTGGTATAGGTTTCGATAAACGGAATACTCCCTTTGTTGAAAATCCCCCATACCACCGGCGCCGAGGCAAGGGCCGCATCGATAAAAGGGCGGTCAGCATGCTCGTTTTGTGCGCCGAAAGGAGGGTTCATTATAACAGTGTCAGCCGGCATCGAAAAACCCTCTATCTCGCGGCAGAAAAACTGAGCAGAAAGATCGCCCGCATTTTCTTTGGCAATGCGAAGGGCGCCGGCATCACTGTCAATGCCGCAAACCTTTGCGCCAAGAAGCGCAGCACCCACCGAAAGCATCCCTGTGCCGCAGCCGAAATCAGCAACAGAAAGCCCGTCCAGGTCGCCGGCTAACGCCGCGGTGTACAAAAACCGGGCGGCTAAAGGCGCCGGCGTCATGTACTGCTCGAGCTTCGCTGATGGTTTTGCAAATCCTTTTACGCCCTGGAGTCTGATTTCAAGCTGCTTTAATTTCATCTATTTCGTACTCTTCCCATTCGCGCAGTCCAAGTGCTATTTCAAATTCCGCGGGAGATAAAAGCGGCGCGGCAAACCGGCTCTGGTCGTCGAGCGCAAGCCGCGGGCACGCGGTGTTCACATAGGCATCAAAGCCCAGATTGCGCAGTTCCATCTCAGATATCTCGCGGATTAAGACAACAGACGCTTTCGGCGAAAGCGCGGCAAGCCGCTTTGCAAGCGCCTCCCGCGCCTGCCCGGATTTCGAGGAGAGCAGAATACCGAAAGATTCGGCGCCGCGGGCCTTTTCTATTTGCACAAAGCGCTTGCGAAGCAGCCGGTCGGCGGAAACTTCCTGCAGTCCGGCGCCCTCGGCATAGGGGTCGAGCGCATAGACCGGCTTTTTGGTCGCAAGCGAAACACCGATTGCATGAAATACGCCGGTCCCGACAAACAGAAATACTTCGGCGCCAGCTGCGTTTTCTTTGTGCGCCGCCTCATACGTGCAGCCAAGCACCTGACCTGCAAGCGGCGTGCGCCCGCTTCCTTCGGCAAGCACGATGTCAAGCCCCCGGCTTCGCAGATAGTCTGCCATCGCATGACTCTGGTGCGCATGCTGAATGGTGGTAACAAGACCGGTTTTTGCAAAACCGCCAAGCGCTGCGGCCGCTTTATCCAGCACGGCAAGGTCAATATCCTGGCTGTAAGGGAAATAAATGACATTTTCTATTTCCGGCGACACCGGCGTGTGACCGAAATGAATGAGAATATCCGCATCTGCCAGGGCGTCCAGTGCCAGGTCGCACGCACCCCAGCAGGCATCGCCGCTGATGACAACATCAAAGCCCGCCTCGAAAAGAGCGCGGGCAGTTTGGGGCGCATGGCGCTTAAGCCCTTCGGGAAACTGCAGGGCAACGCGGCGGACGTTTTTCTCTTTCAGGATATTGAGGAGGGTATCGGTTTCTATCAAGATGAATATATATGGATTTTTGAAACAGATAGAGATAGCGTATTTGGATAAAGACTATTCTGTCAGACTATCATATCAATAATCGTTTTTGCCGCGAGAAGCAGAAGAAGAACACCGCCGATAAACTGCACTTTATTGCCGAAGATTCGCTTAAGCTTATTTCCCGCCAGAACACCGCAGAAAGAAAACAGAAACGTGGTACCTCCGATAATAAGAGACGGAAGTATTATTTCATCCGCAAGATAGGCATAATTGATGCCGACTGCCAGAGCATCAAGACTCGTTGCAAATGCGAGAAGCAGCAGTGTCTTAATGCCGACAAGATCGATGTGCTTTTCCTTTTCGAAGAAGGTGTCAAATATCATTTTTCCGCCGAAAAAGACAAAGATGGCAATGACAATCCAGTCATCAAAAGGATGAATGCATTCAATTAACGGCTCGCCAAAAAACCATCCGGGATACAGCATTGCAAGGTGAAATGCGCCGAATATCAGACCGGTAATCAGAGCCGTCTTTTTAACATCTTTTTTCAGTGCCGAACCGCCGGCAAGAGACACGGAAAAGGCATCCATAGACAAAGCTACCGCAAAAAACAGGGTGATCAAAACTCCCGACACAGCTTCTTGCATTTTTTCCGCTCCCGTGCAACAGATAACATATAATCCGTCCTCAAATAATATATCTCTGCCGAAACTGTTTTGCGCGAGCCCGTCCCCGCGTAAAGTATATCTTATCAGAAAACCATTATCTTTCAATGAAACATTGCGCGCTCTTAGTCATTTCAGCCGTTGTTTTCTGCAGCATGTTTGCCGCAGGATGTGTAAGTCTTGGCCCGGTAACATCGGATATTATCTGCGGTGATGAAAAAATCGGACAGATCACGCTTACGCCGGCGGATAATCTGTTCAGCAGCGAGGGATCTCTTGCCGACAAATTCAATATGCAGGTGGAGATTGGCGGACTCATATTCAACCGCGACGGGGTGACAATGTCTGATGCGGCAGATATTTCAACACTGTTAAACGCCGGAGACTTCAGCGCGCTGAACGGATTTATCTTCCTTGCCGGCGATGTGGAAAATACAGACCTGACATCTCTTGCAAAACTCTTTGAAAATACAGGGAACCTGAACCTGGCGGATTCGCAGGAAAGTCTGGATGCTGCCGGGGAGAATATGCAAAAACTGATAAACGGTATTGCAGGGACTCTGTAAGATTTTTCAAATCTTTAAGAGCACCGCTTCAAACCCTGCCCGCACCATTTCCCACTGCGCATCGACTTTTTCTTTTGCAACGGCGACCGGAAGAAGCGTGTAATATTCTTCATACAAAACATACTGGTTTTGAATAAACGACCGCGCCGTTTCTCTGCCGCCGCACATTGCAGCAATTTTTTCCGCTATTTCCGGCGACCAGGGATACCGGTTTATTTTATGTTCCATGAGGTCGATTACCGGTTTCATCACGGAATCAACAACAGCCCGCACATAATCCGGTTCGGGGTTTTCCTCCTCTGCAAGATTTTCAATGGCATCAGAGGCTGTCTGGAGTTTCTGCGCGAGGACCGCTGAGAAACACAAATATTCTTCAAAAGCGTCCTCGGCATCATAATCGTATCCGGTCATACAGATATCTATGCCCCGCGGGAAAAAATAGATTGTGTTTTGCTTACAGACGCCGCACCTTTGCACAGAACTCAGGCACGCTCTTTTTCGCGATAATCCACACACGCTCGACATCTACCGAATCAAACTGATGAATTAAAATATTTCTCAGTTCCTTCATCTGGCGAAAGGCGATGTCAGTGTGTTTTTCGCGCAAATCCGGCGACAACTTCCCGCACGCTTCGCCGATAACCTCGAGTGCCTGAATTACCGCGTCCTGATACAAAAAATCCGCAAGAAACTCATGTTTTGAAATGTGCGAGGTAATCTGACCGATGCGCCGGCACCGCTCGGCGATAGCAGCCAGCAGCATGCGGTCACGCTCCGGTGAATAATTTTTCCAGGGTCGGGCTTCATTTGCGACCGGATTCATTTTTTTCTCCTATCGTAGATGAAAATCACATCCTTTCCGATGCTCTCTGCTTTTTCCGCGCAGATGTAGTCGCAGGATATCAGATCAATCTCGCGCTTGAACAGAAGCTCCAGGTGATTTTTGAGCCCGATAAACTCCTCCAGGTCCCCGCGACCTTCAGCAAAATGATACAATATGTTTACATCCGAGCCCGCGCTGTCTTCACCGCGGGCGACCGAGCCGAACAAGCCCAGGGCATCTATGCCATATTTTTCTGCAAGGTGCGGCGCGTCTTTTTTCAGATGCGCAAGACAGGTTTCTTTCATGCTCGCATATTCAGTCATCGCATATTTCCTGCGATACCATTGGCGCGGGGAACGTAAATATATTTTCACGCCATTTGGAAAAATAGTTCAATCCCCCCGCCCTATACTATTAGCAGTTATGCTCTTCGCCGAATTTGCATCCATAGCTTTTGAACTGGAAAAAGTCTCCTCGCGCCTTGCGATGACCGAAATCCTTGCAAAACAGTTCCCCGCCCTCGACTCTGACGAGCTGAAAATATTCGTCCGCTTCATGCGCGGCAAACTCTTCCCCGACTGGTCCGCGGAAAAACTGGGATTCGGGCCGGCGCTTTTGTATGACGCGCTTGCATACGTTATCGGCAGAAAAAAAGAGTATGTCGTTTCCAAAATAAATGCATCGGGCGACACCGGCGAGGTTGTTGAAGAACTGCTCAATCACCGCGAACAGACGATGTTTTTCTCCGAGGAACTGGAACTGACTGACGTATTCAACCGGTTTTTACAGATGGCAAAAGTGTCGGGGCGCAAATCCCAGCAGGAGCGGATACGCTCTGCGCAGTATCTTTTTTCCAATGCAACGCCTCTGGAAGGCCGCTATCTTGCGCGGCTCATGCTTGAAGAAATGCGCATCGGTGTCGGCGAAGGCGTGGTAAAAGATGCAATATCGTCTGCATTCAATATCCCCCCAGAGGTAGTCGACCATGCCCATCAGGCGTTAAACGACCTCGGCGAGGTCGCGGTTCTTGCAAAAGATGCGCCGGACCTCCTCATGCAAACCCACATTACGCCGTTTAAGCCGGTAAAAATGATGCTGGCGCAGCAGGGTTCGATTTCAGGCATGATAGAAACACACGGCACCCTTGCCGCGGAGAACAAATATGACGGAAGCAGGTTCCAGTTCCACAAAGTAGGCGACAAATGCGCCATTTATTCGCGCAAACTCGAGGAGATGACGGCGTCATTGCCGGATGTGGTGGAAAAGCTAAAGCGCGCAACAGCGCATGATGTCATTATCGACGGTGAGGTAATAGCGATATTGAATGGAAAACCGATGCCGTTCCAGACGGTGCTTCGCCGCATCCGCCGGAAACACGATGTATCCGAAGCAGCGGAAAAAATCGAGATGCGCCCCTGTGTCTTTGATATTTTAGTCAGAGACGGCGAGACGCTGATTGACCTTCCTTTCAGCGAACGGCGCAAAATCCTGGAAGAAACCATAAACGAATATGTCGCCCCGCAGCTGGTTTCATCCAGCGCGGAGGAAATAGAAACCTATTACCATGCGGCGCTCGATGCCGGAAACGAGGGTATCATGCTCAAAGTCCGGGATGCGCCCTACATCCCCGGAAACCGCGGCAAATACTGGATTAAAATCAAGCCGGAGGTGGACACGATTGATCTCGTCGTCACCGGCGCGGAATGGGGCGAGGGAAAGCGCGCCAGGGTCTTCGGCTCGTTTTTGCTTGCCTGCCAGGATGAAAACGGGGAACTTTTAGAAATCTCCCGGGTCGCAACCGGTATCGACGATGCCATGCTTGGCACATTGTATGAAATTTTCAAAGACAAAATCATCGCGGAAAAAGGCAGAACCGTCTCGTTTGAGCCAGATGTGGTCTTTGAAGTAGGCTATGCCGAGCTGCAGCGCTCGGTAAATTATGCGGCCGGCTATGCGCTCCGGTTCCCGCGGTTTGTGCGCTTAAGAGAAGACAAAGACGTGGTCGATATTGAAACCATGGAAAGTCTGAACCGGCGCTATTCAATGCAAAATAAGGAAGAATAGAGTTTTTTTTTATTTTTACGAAACATCGATGCAGAACTGCTTAAAACAATAAACTCAGAAAAAGAAGTGGGCAAGATGAGATTCGAACTCATGACCTCCCGGTTATCAGCCGGGCGCACCACCTAGCTATGCTACTCGCCCTTTGCTTTAGTGCTCTATACTATTCGTTGTACAACAATATAAATTTATCCAATTTATCCTGAAGATGATAACGCATAGTTAAATGCCCGAGAAAACAAATACTATTCTACATATGGCAGAGAATACCAGCCGAAAATATCTTCTTGGAAACGATGCCGTGGCACACGCCTGTCTTGAAGCAGGCATTGACTTTGCCGCGGGATATCCGGGAACCCCCTCATCCGAGGTCATTGACCGCCTTCGCGCCGAAAAAGACCCCTGGTTTTATCTTGAATGGTCAGTGAATGAAAAAGTTGCCTTTGAAAACGCGCTTGCAGCAAGCTGGTGCGGACTTCGCTCCATGGTCACCATGAAACATGTCGGCTTAAACGTCGCAGCAGACCCCCTGATGACCTCGTCTTATACCGGGACAAAAGGCGGATTTGTCATCCTTTCCGCGGACGACCCGTTTGCACACAGTTCCCAGAATGAACAGGACTCGCGCGTGTACGCAAAATTCGCGCAGATACCCTGCCTTGACCCTTCAAACGTCCAGGAAGCCCATGACTTCATGAAAGCCGCCTTTGAAGTGTCGGAAAAGTTCAGCCTTCCGGTACTCTTCCGCCCGACAACGCGCATCTGTCACTCCAAAGCAGACGTTGAACTAGGCACGCCCGCGCCGTCGGCGCGCAAAGGTGCGTTTGAAAAAGACCCGAAACAGTATGTCGTTATTCCGGCTCACACGCGCCCGCTGCATGTGAAACTTACCGCAAAACAGATGCCGGTTGCAAAATATCTCACCGAAGCCGGATTTAACAAAGCGGAAATCCGCGGCAAAAAAGCGGTCATCGCCGCGGGTATTGCGCTTTCCTATGTCAAAGAAGTCCTCCCTGAAGACGTGTCCCTGATTTCCATAGGCGCCTATCCGGTGAACCCCGAGTGGCTTGGAGAAATCATCGCCAAGCACACCGAAGTCCTGGTCGTCGAGGAATTAATGCCGTGCATTGAAGAGGTCGTCAGAGAACTTGCAGGAACGGTAACCGTGCATGGAAAACTGGACGGTTGTCTCCCGATTGAAGGCGAGTTCTCCCCGCTCACCGTCGCCGCGGCGCTTGAAAAATGCGGATTTGCCAAAAACCCCTTTGCAGCCTCCGCCGCGCCCGAAACCGTGCCGGTTCGCCCGCCGATTCTCTGCCCCGGCTGTCTGCACCGCTCGGTTTTCTATGCAATCAAAAAAGTCTTTAAAGACGGCATTTTTCCGTCTGACATCGGCTGTTACACCCTCGGTCTGCAGATGGGTTCGGTGGACACCACCGTCTGCATGGGCGCCTCGATTAACATCGGCTCCGGATTTGCCCATGCAATCGAAGACGCCGAGGTTGTTTCCACCATCGGCGACTCGACATTCCTGCACAGCGGCGTAAACGGGCTCATTAACGCCGTTTACAACGGCGCAAACCAGACGGTTATCATTCTTGACAACAGAATTACCGCGATGACCGGGCACCAGCCAAACCCGAACACCGGCCTTACAGCATCGGGCGCTGCCTCGCCGAAAATCTCTCTGGAAGAGCTGGCGCGCGCATGCGGTGTTTCCTTTGTGGAGTCGGTGGACCCGTACGACTTAACGCATCTCCTGAACGTGTTAAAGACCGCAAAAGAAACCAAAGGCGTGAAGGTAATTATTGCCAAACAGCCGTGCGTTATCATGAACAAACGCCTCGGCATTAAGAGAAACCGCTACGCTGTTGACGCACAGCGCTGCACCAAGTGCGGCGCATGCCTGAAATACGGATGTCCTGCAATCGAAACGGATGAAAACGGCGCGGCAAAAATAACCGGGCTTTGTACCGGTTGCGGCGTCTGCGCGGATATCTGTCCTGCGGGGGCCATTCACAAGGGAGGGAACAGAGAATGAAGAAATCATTTGATGTGGTTATTGTCGGTATCGGCGGTCAGGGCACAGTGCTTGCATCCAACGTCCTGGGCGATGCCTGTGTTATCGAAGGACGCCATGTGGCAGGTGCCGAAACCCACGGTATGTCCCAGCGCGGCGGCTCGGTTGAGACACATATCAGAATCGACGGCAAGAACGGCTCGCTTATCGTGCCGGGAACAGCCGACCTCCTGATTGCCTTCGATGTGTTGGAAGCACTGCGCTACCGCCACTTTGTAAAGCCGGACGGGGTTATGATTGTAAACCGTGAAATGGTTGTACCTACCTCGGTCTTTTCCAATAAACAGCCGGTGCCAAAACTCGAAGATGTCGAGGCGCAGTTGAAAAACCGGCCGGGCAAGGTTGTCCTGGTCGAAGCAACCAAACTTGCGACCGAAGCGGGAAGTCCCCTGGCAGCAAATATTGTTTTAATGGGCGCGGCATCACACACGCTGCCGCTTGCAGCAGAGTCGTTAGCGGAGGCAGTGCGCCGCAATGTCCCGCCGAAGACGATTGATATTAATGTGAAAGCGTTTGAACTGGGAAAGACGGCGTAATTTTTTACACCTTTACCTCTTTTCCCGCAAGCCCAATCTCCTCAAACGCCCGCATTATTTCCCCTGCCGGCGCCGCTGCGCGATAATACAGATGCGTTGAGCATTCGCAGTCCGAGCAGCCGAACCCCGCCACCCCGGCGCCGCCCACCGCTTTTGACAGCGCGCACTCTAAGCGCTCTTCTGTCGCCGCATAGATAACAGAATCCAGCCGGGTTTTTTCCATCAGATAATCAATGTGCCATTTCGGTCTGCGGTACCGCTCCCTGTAAAACCTGATGTGCCGGCACACGCGGTCGAGCCCGCCCGCGCCGAGCGCCGATCCCACGTAAATGTACCAGCCCGGCGCAAATGTTTTTTCGCCCAGCGCGCCGATTCTGATGCACTGCTCTGCAGTGCATTCCAGAATCAGCGTATAAACACCCTTCTTCACCGGTTAGCCTCGCTTTGCGACAAAAGGACATGGCGGCGCCCGCCTTCCGGGACCGGCATATCATGACCCGGCCAGATGGACTCAACTGAGAGCGCGGCGAGGCGGGCAAGCGATGCGCGCATGTCGCTGTCGCTTCCGGTAGGCAGATCCGTTCTGCCGTAAGAGCCGTTTGGAAAAACCGTGTCGCCGGAAATCAGCACCCCGTCGTCCTCGCGAAAGAGACAGATGCTCCCCTGCGTATGGCCGGGTGTGTGATACACACAGAATTCACCCACGCGGGCGCCGTCAGCAAGCGGCTCAGCTGCAACATGCGGATTTTTCATCAGAAAATGCGCCGAAAGAGACAGCGACTCGTCCCGTAAAAACGGCATATCACATTCGCCGATAAAGAGTTTCGCCCCGCAGGCTTTACAGATATTTTCTGCATTGGCTATATGGTCAAAATGCCCGTGCGTTATTACCACGGTATCAATATCTTCCTTAAACGGCTCAATTTTATCTAAAGGCACCGCGGCATCGACTAAAATATTGCCGATGACATACGAATTTGCCTCCCACGCGCGGCCGCGTATCCATATCGGGGCTGACATGAAATACTATTTGCTCTGAAAAGAGATGTAGTTTTGGAATGCCACGCCTATTTTGAAAGCAGGTGATTTGCAAGTTTGATGATAATGCATTCGCCTGTGTCGAGTTCATACACGGTATCAGCTTTTTTATCAATACGCGCATCAGCCCGCCAGAATTTGCAGTCTTTTCCCGGACACCGGTCTTTGTATATCGGACAAATAACTCCCATTACAGTAATGTAGTGTCTGAATTCATAAAAAGACATCGTTTCCAGTCCGGAAATCTTTTCATCTGAAACACTGATATGTATAGGCATTTTTATGAAAACAATCCTCTACTATTTCACCGGCACGGGAAACTCAAGTGCCGCGGCAAAACTATCGCCAGTCGCTTCGCTATCGCTCGCTCGACTGGCTCATCCCCTTGGTCGTTTCACTCCCGCGGGGGCTTGCCAAATCCCTCCCTGATACCGAATCGCCAGTCACTTCGCTAACGCTCGATAGACTGGCTCAACCCCTTGGACGCTTTGCTCCCGCGGGGTTTTCCCGATGTACTGCGGGGGCAAAACCGAAGAGCGCATCAGATATCATCACCCGTCTGTGACGGCTGCCGAGATGGAAAAACACAAAACAGGTTGTGAACGAATAACTTCCGTGCAGAAAGAAAGGGTGTTGATGTTTGCAAAAACAGTTAATCTCTCAAACACCCTATCGGCACAACATAAACCCCGTCTTCTCTTTTATACCCGTATTTTGTACCGGTAATTACCATCTTCAGATTAGGAAGCGGTATTGGAACCTGTTTTTCACCCTTGTTATGCTCTGCAATCAGCCGTTCAATTTCCACAAGATGCTTTGCCCCGTCTTCAACCTCTTTACCTCCCAGTTTAAATTCAATCAACGCATATCTCCCGTCGGCAAGATGTAAAACCGCATCTGCTTCAAGACCATACCGGTCATGATAATAGGAAATTCGCCCCCCTGCAGCTGAAGAATACACCCGCAAATCCCGGATGCATAAACATTCAAAAATAAAGCCGAACGTCTTCAAATCTACATTGAGCAGAGCAGGCGAAACACCAAGAGCCGCTACGGCAATCGACGGGTCAACAAACTCCCGTTTCTTTCCGCTGCGCATCGCACTAGCAGACCGGATGGCAGGACACCACCCGGGAAGATCTTCGACAATGAAGAGATCCTCCAGTACTGAAATATAATCCTCCAGCGTTTTTGCGCTTACCGGAATCGCTGCTGAAACATCGGCAAGAATGCTTGAGGATTTGGCAAGCGTGGAAATATTACGGGCATATGACCGGAGAATTTCACGCATGAGTCCTTTACTGCGTTTTACCCCGTCAACTTTAAACATATCCTCCTCAAAAATCTGTTCAAAATAATCTCCGGGTATCAAAAGCTGTGCTTCATGGTCGTCCAGTGTCACACTCCCCGGCCAGCCTCCGCGGCAGGCTGCAAAAATAAGCTGTTCGATACTAAGGAGCGAGACACAACCTGATGCAAAATTTTGTGTGCCGTCAAACAATGCTTTCAGTGATACTGTTCCATTTGATTCCTTTGACTCAAACAGACTCATCGGATACATGCGGAGTTTTGAAATTCTGCCGGTACCTGTATGAGATACAGCAACTTTTTTTGCGGTGGAGCCGGTGAGGATAAAATGTCCGCGACCGGGATTTTCATCACAGTATACGCGCACAGCATCCCAAATTGCCGGTGCATCTTGCCATTCATCTATAAGTCTTGGTTTATCGCCTTCAAGAAGAGCGGATGGATTAATAGATGCAGTTTTTATAAGCCCCTCTTTATCCGGGTCTTTCTGAAACTGAAGGGTGCTTTTTGCATATTGTGCAGCGGTTGTTGTTTTTCCGCACCATTTCGGTCCGACTATCTGAATTGCGCCAAATGCCCGCAGTTTTATTTCCAGGAGTTTGTCTGCGGTCCGGGGAAAGTAATTTTCGTCCATGGTTGTTTCTGAGTGTTGCAGATATAGTATTATTTCTCAATAGGATATATGCATTTCCACTTTTTGTGGTGTTTTACTTCATGTTTTTGTTGCATTTTACTTCCACTTTTTGTGATATTTTACTTCCGGTTTTTGTGCTAAATTACTCCCGTTTTTTGCGGTATTCCAATATCGTTTTTTGTGGTGCAGCGCACGCTTTCTCCCGCCGCTTCAAAAGCCATATCTCTTCATCCGTCAAATAGTATAAGCACTATGGAACACCAGTGCTGTAACACACCTGTGAAACAGTTTATTCCCCGCGGCGGAATGACCGTGAACGAAATGATAATGGAAATGGGCAATGCCGGCGCATATAACGGCGGAACCCTGTACCATGCAGTAGACGTCTATGAAAAAATGCTTTCCGACCCGGAGATGACCAAATTCTTCGGACTCGCCGGAGCCATGGTCCCGGCGGGAATGGGAGGCATTGTCTCCACCCTGATGGAAAAAGGTCACATCGATATTCTCACCTCGACCGGCGCAAACCTCACCCATGATGTTATCGAGGCAATCGGCTGCCACCACTACCACGGCAAAGCCGAGTCCGATGACCTTGCGCTCCGCAAGGAAGGCGTGAACCGAATCTATGATGTCTATCTCCCCAACGAAGCATACGAGGAACTCGAAGAGTTCATTCAGGACGTCTACACAAGCCTTCCCGAACAGCCCGTCACGATAAGCGAGCTTTTGCGCACCATCGGTGAAAATCTTGAAACCGGCATTCTCGCAACCGCGGCCAGAAACGATATCCCGGTCTACTGCCCGGCATTCCAGGACTCCGTGCTCGGACTCCAGTACTGGATGTATTCCCAGTTCCACAAAAAGACGATTCTTAACGCCATCGGCGACATGCAGCACCTGCTTGACACCGCATTCAATGTCAAGAAGGCGGGAGCCGTTTTGGTCGGCGGCGGTGTGCCGAAAAACTTCACCCTGCAGACCATGCTGATGACCGAAAACGCATTCACCTACGTGATTCAGCTGACCGGCGACCGCCCGGATTTGGGCGGCCTTTCCGGCGCAACCCTTGACGAGGCAAAGTCCTGGGGTAAAATCGGTGAAGGCGGCACCGGCGTCACGGTGTACGGCGATGCGACAATCACCCTGCCGATTCTTGCCTGTGCAACACTGGAACGACTGGAGGGAAAATAAATGGCCGACCTTATCCTGGCGCTGGATGTAAAGGGCCGCGAGCAGGCCCTAACAGTAGCTGAAAAATGCGCCGGCGAACTGGACGCCATTAAAATCGGCTACCCGCTTGTTCTCTCTGCGGGGCTCGGGATTGTAAAAGACCTTGCAAAATTCGGCATGCCCGTTATCGCCGACTTCAAAGTCGCTGACATTCCGAATACAAACAAGCTCATCTGCGATGAGGTATTTGGCGCCGGTTGTTTTGGCATCATCACCCATGCATTCTGCGGCGCCGACTCGCTTGCAGCTATTGTTGACGGCGCCCATTCCTACGGCGGCAGGGCGCTTGTCGTCTGTGAAATGAGCCATCCGGGAGCGCTTGAGTTCCTTACCGGCGCAAATGCAGAAAAGATGGCGCAGATGGCAAAAGACGCGGGTGCAGACGGCATTATTGCGCCGGCTACGCGGCCTGAGCGCACTGCGGTACTTCGCGGCATCATTGGAAATGAGATGAAAATCTGCTCGCCGGGTGTGGGCGCACAGGGCGCACAGCCTGAAGATGTCAAAAAATATGTTGACGGCATTATTGTCGGTCGGGCTATTTATGAAGCCGCCGACCCGAAAAAAGCTGCGGCTGAGTTCAAAGTCCGGTGCAAATAAGACGATGTGTCAGACATTTGTCTGACTTAATTATTTATAAGAACAAAAGCAAATATATCAGTACTTATGGGAAGCGAAGTTTACCAGGCACAGGTGATTAAGGCGTTCTTCGAGACTCTTACCGGTACCGACAGGAGTCTGATGCGCATCAAGATGTGTGTCGTTTCCCTTGCAAAACTCCGCGGCGAGACGCCGGAGAAGTTTTCTTTCCTGATGGACCAGCTGCAGAAAAGTTATGAAAAGAAAACCATCTCCATGGATATTATTGATTACATGGCCGACGCTGCCAACAGTCTTGAGTCCTGGCAGTCGCAGACGGCATTCGGTGTCACGAATCCGGTGAAGGCAGACGACTTTTCCGGTTTCTCTCTTGACTCCCTGTAACTTTTTTGATGATTGAAGATACGCTTGCGCCGGCAGTTGATTTGTTATGGATTCCGGCGTTTATTCTCCTGGTCGGGTTCGGGTGTTACGCGGCATTCAAACTGCTGTCGCGCACGATGCGAAAATAGAAAAATAAGAAATAAGCCGAAAATCAGGGACAGAGATTAAAATTCCCCGTCCTGCTCGAAACTGCGCCCGAACCGAATAGCCAGCTCCGCCTTGTACAATTCCTTGCCCAGATATGCCGCATGGTCCAACAGCGACACCCCATCCTCTTCCAGAATCGCCGAAAAGACGTTATACCAGTTCTTTCCCCTGATTGCTTTTTTATGCCGCACGGCTACAATCCAGCCGTCTTCAATGCCTATTCTGAAATTGCCTTTCGGGTCATACGCAAGTTTATCCGATGCGCTCGCCGCCTCTCTTATTTCATCATAGACTAACGCGGGCTCCCGGCGCATCCGCTTTTCTTTCAGAATGAGCCCGTTGATTGCTGTATCTTTCGGATACGGGCGCCCGCGCGACAACGTCATCATCGAAACAGCGCGGCGCATCTCCGCCGTGCAGCCCCGCGTCTTGTCCGAATGCTCGGAAATCAGCAGCGCGGCGCAGCCGGTCTCGGCCGCCGCCGCCGCAAGCATGGCGCAGATACCCGGCGAATCCGCGTCCATTAACTCAATGACATTGACGCAGCAAGGAC
>DALTWG010000017.1 GCA_029987245.1 Methanocorpusculum sp.
ATCATACCGGTTTTCCTTTGGCGATTCTGCGGCGCTTTACCTCGCGCATTGCTTTAATACCTTTTTCCGTGAAAGTTGGATTCGCCATATACTCTTCAAATTCCCTGGCGTCCTCGCCTTCAAGAAATAAACCGTAAGAAATTGGTGTTGCCATGTTTTTCCTCCAATGTTACTATTATATTTGTTCTGAATCTATATCCCTTTTTCGCTGAATCAATTAAATTTCCACCCATCGGCGTTGCTCGTAAATAGCATTTTGAGGTAGTTAAAAACGAGCAAAATCACTTTTGCGGACATATTTACGAGCAGAAGGGTGTATTTACGAGCAACGCCTACGAATTGGATGAAATTAATTTATGAGCAAAAAAGGTATTTTTAGAACATGCCACGCACGTTCAGTTTCGGGAATTTCTTGCAGGGCTTACGCGGGGCTGTGGTTTTATGTGCTTTAATTGTTTTTTGATTATTGTTCTTAACATAAACTTTCACATTTTCTACAACGCAGTCTGGATAGGGGAACATATAGAATGACCTATCACCATGTCTTTTTGAATAATAACCATGACCTAAATCTGTTAAATCTGGCGTGCTGTCTTTATTATTAAAAAAAAGGTGATGATGACATAGGTCGTCAATTACTTCATAAACAATATCTGTTTTGTCACATTCTCCAGTTCTACTATTCGTAAGGTTGCAAGATGATATCACAGTTCCAGAATATAAACTATGGACATAATTCCATACATAATCTTCAATTATTTTCTTGCCCTTTTCATCTAACGCTACTTTTGGTAAATCGAGTTCGTGCGTGCTTTTCATGTAATCTTTTAATGATGCCATATATACTCAAACACTTTTGTTACACTTAAACCTAATCCATACAATATGAATTTACGAGCAGAAGGGTGTATTTACGAGCAACCGCATCTATTTACGAGCAGAAGTCATTTTACGAGCAACGCCCCACCCATCCAAACACTCATAATCACAGAAAACAAATAAATATACATCTCATGTCAGAATACACCAGCATCAAAAATGATGTCCTCAATAAAATAAAAAATCATCTCCCCGAAATACAAAAAAAATTCGGCATAGCAGAACTTGCACTCTTTGGCTCGGTTTCCCGCGGAGAAGACACAAGTGATTCTGATATTGACCTTCTCTACCGGTTTGGTACAGAAAAAATTACCCTGAGACAATTTACGGGACTGAAATATTATCTGGAAGAACTGTTAGGAAGAACTGTAGACCTTGTCGGTATGGACTGGATTGAACCCTCCATAGAACCCGGAATAAAACACGACATGATTTCCTTTCCGGTGCAGACAACATCAGGATAGATACCCATGGACCTCCCTTTCATTCTCCTCACTATATCCGCCCTCGCAGTCCTCTTAACTTTCCTCATCGCCTCGTATCAGGACCTGCGCTCACGTACCGTCTACACCCTCACCTGGTATCCTGCAGCAGTCGTTTGTGCAGTATGCATCATCTGGTTCTGGATACTGAAATTCACTCCCGCTGCCTTGCCAATTCTGATTCTATCCATCCTTATAGCAGTACTCATGGCAGCCTTTACCATCTTCGGCCTCTTTGGCAAAGCCGATGCAAAAGCCATGATACTTTTATCCATTGCCGTCCCTGTAACACCCTTTGCTGCATACGTTTTCCCCTCCCTTGCCGTTTCCTCCATCATAAACGCCGGACTCATTGTTCTGCTCATCTCCCTTGTCCTGCTGCTTCGCAACCTCATCGCAAAAAACAAAGCACCCTTCTGGCTCATGATATCGGGAATGCCTGTTTCGGGCGATAAAATCACAAAGCATTTCGGATTCATCGCGGAAAAAATCTCCCGGGATGCGAAAGGCTCCATCGCCCGCGAATACGTCAAAGTCAGCGACACCGTAACCGCACTTAAAAACGGACTCTCCATCCGTGCCCTGCGCGAAAAACCGGAAGAATATGCAAAAGAACTTGCACTTTATGCGGATGCCGGAAAAATCTGGATATCCTACGGCATTCCTTTTATGATACCCCTTACCATCGGCTACATCTTTGCCCTGTTCGGATTCTCAGTTGTTGACATAGTACTTTCGGCACTTCTTTAATGCGCCGGACAAAATAGTGCGGCGATACTTTTATGAAATCAACAAAGTACCCCGCCCGAGCGAAAACACCGTTGCAATGCAGGAATACCTGAGCGTGAACACCGGCACAATCTTTTTTCTCAGGGCAGGTCACCAACCTGAAACCATATATAATAACCAACCCAATAATGATACTATGAATACCTTAGACGGTGAAGACTCACTTTCTCTTCGCAAACTTGCAGTACTTGGCGCCTGTCTTGGTCCGGTAAAAATCTCCTCCCAGGCACTTGGCGAAATGCTTGGCACATCCCAGCAGACCGCAGCACGGCGCATTCTTTCTCTGGAAAAAGAGGGTATGATAAGCCGGACCACCGAATCCTCCGGTCAGTACATTCTCATAACCAAGGAAGGCGAAGAACATCTCAGAAGAGAGTTCAGCGAATACTCCAAAATCTTTGAGCGCGGCAGTGAAAAATATGTCCTGACGGGAACTGTTGTCTCCGGCGTGGGCGAGGGGAGATACTATGTCTCCATCCCGCATTATCTGGATATATTTTCAAAACTTTGCGGATTCAAACCGTATCTGGGGACGTTAAACGTCCGCTTAAATCCCCAGAGCATGCAGATTAGGAATCGTATGGAGTCCATGGAATGGATAATCGTCCCCGGATTCAAAGATGAGAACCGCCAGTTCGGCGAGGCGCGTCTTCTGAAATGCAAAATCAGCGGTTATGACTGTGCAATTGTTGCACCGGGCAGAACCCATCACCCGCCGGAGATTACTGAAATTATCTGCGCCGAGCGGCTGCGCGACAAACTGCAGATAACCGACGGGGACATGGTGGAAATTATTGTTGAATAAGTGAAAATGTGCGGCGGGGCAAAATGAATATTTGTGCCGGTTCCGGCACAAATATTCATTTTGGTTTTCTTAGAAATCCAGACTGTCAGGATTGAGCAGGAAATCCAGAACGCCCATCGTTACGTAACCGTTTTCATCACGCCGCGGTTTCAAAGAACCGCTCACGATGATAATTTTCTTAAATGAATCCGGCGTTTTGCGATAGGAATGTGTTTCCTGTAGATATTTATCCCGGTCCGGAATACTCCAGGCGGACTGAATATAATACCGCCTGCTTCCCTTGTTTGCAACAAAATCAATTTCAAGCTGCTTTCTTACCTCTTTTCCTGAAGAATCCGACTCTCTTACCGGAACAATTCCGGTATCAACTGAAAAACCCCGGTACCGCAGCTCATTGAAAATAATATTTTCCATCAGATACGGCGGCTCGCTTTGACGAAAATGCAGACATGCATTGCGCAGCCCCGTATCTTCAAAATACAGTTTGAACGGCGTGTTAATGTAACTGTTGCCTCTTACATCGTATTTCAGGGATTTTTTTACGATAAACGCATCTTCCAGATGGGCGATATAATTGTTCACCGTATTGGCCGTGATTGAAGATTTCTTTTCCGAAGAAAATGTTGCAGAAAGGCGCCTTGGATTTGTCGGACAGGCAACCGATGATGCAAGAATCATGAGAAGTTCGGATAAATCACTGTCCGAATGCAGATTATGCCGCTGAACAATATCGCGCAAATACACGTTTTTCATCTGTGTTTCCAAAAACGCCGCTTTCTGCTCATCGGTTTTAAGCAAAACGGTCTGCGGCAGCCCGCCATAGACTAAATATTCATCAAAAGCCCGTCCCGGACTTGTTTCTGATACACTGAAAAATTCGGAAAAAACCAGCGGCAGCACATGTATTTCGTCACCGCGTCCGGCAAATTCGGTGATAATGTCAGAGGAAAGAAACCGTGAGTTGCTTCCCGTAACATAGACATCAAGATTATTTTTGCGCAGATAACTGATAAGGACCAGCTCAAAATTTTTCAGCCGCTGGACCTCATCGAGCAAAAGATAATACTGGTTTGCGTCAGTAATCTTTGATGCAATATATGCCATGAATTTTTTCGGACTGACGCCGGCGTTTGGGTCGCCAATATCCTCTATTGATTCACCGATGCGTTCCAAATCATCAGCCGAATCAAAAGCAAATCTGATAATATGGTCCTCTGCGACGCCGGATGAAAGCAGATGCTGATAGAATAAATTGTTGAGCAGATACGATTTCCCGCATCGTCTGATTCCGGTGATTATCTTGATAAATCCGTTATGCTTGCGCAGAATAAGCTTTTTGAGATATGCGTCCCTTGGTATTTCCATAGTATCATAATGCATATTTCTGCCGGAACCGGCACAAATATTCATTATGTATCTATTGTCCGTACTACCATAAAAAGAGTTCTGTAAAAAATGAAAAAGAGAATTATTCCGAATTCATCATAGATGCGGTAATCATTGTTCCGACACCGTCATCCGTGAATAATTCAAGAAGCAGATTGTGCTCTGCATTGCCGTTTAATACATGCGCCCCTTCCACACCGTGACGCACAGCGTTCACGCTTGCCTCAAGCTTTGGAATCATGCCGCCGGAGATTGTTCCATCGGCCATTAACGCATCCACATTTTTGAGCGTTAAACGGTGGAAAATATTTTCCCGTGCTCTGTCCATTACGCCGTCGACATCGGTGAGAGAAATTAACTTGTATGCCTTGAGCGCAACCGCAATTTCGCCGGCCATGGTGTCTGCATTGATGTTTAAGTAATTGCCTTTCTTGTCAAGTGCAAGAGGCGAGACCACCGGAATAAATCCGGCATCAAGAAGATTTTCGATAAGCTCCGGGTGAATCTCGCGGATATCGCCCACGTAACCGATATCTACTTCGACTTCCTTGTCGCCGACCGTGACTTTTTTCAGCCCGGTCTTTTCAGCAATGACAAGACCGCCGTCGTTTCCGGAAACACCCACGCCTTTTGCACCGTTTTTGGCAATCATCGACACAATCAGGGAACTGATTTTGCCGGCCAGGACCTCCTGGGCGATTTCAAGCGTGTCCTTGTCGGTAACACGCAATCCCCCGACAAAATTCGGCTCTTTGCCTTCCGCCTTCATTTTTGCGGTGATTTCCGGCCCTCCGCCGTGCACCAGCACAACACGCATCCCGACATAGTGCAAAAGCACCGCATCCTGGATAACCGTGTTCATAATGGTGTGGTCGGACATTGCATGACCGCCTAATTTGATTACAATCGTCTTTTTGTGGAACTTCCGGATGTACGGAAGAGCCTCCATTAAAACCTGCTGTCTGGAATTCATGTTGTATACTTCCCGTTGATTTCTACATACTGTTCGGTCAAATCGCAGCCCCATGCGGTCGCGGTTTTCTTTCCTGACTCAAGACTAAGCGTAAAGACAACTTTGTCGCCTTTCATCGCATCCTTTGCCCGTGCAAGGTCTGCAACAATCTCGCCGTTTTTGACCAAAGGCGTTTCGCTTTCGCCTTCGCCGATGGTAAGCGAAAGCTCCTCCACGGTGAACTCAATGCCTGAATATCCCGCGGCGCAGACAACTCTGCCCCAGTTCGGGTCCTCGCCGTAGACCGCCGCTTTGACCAGCGGCGACTTTACAACCGCCCGGGCGATTTTTTCCGCATCCGCTTCGCGTCTGCATCCGTTTACGGTTACCTCAAGCATTTTGGTTGCGCCTTCGCCGTCTCTTGCAATCTGTTTTGCAAGCGAAATGCAGACCGCCTCAAGTCCCTTGTAGAATTCCGCCGCCGGAATTTTTCCGGCTTCGCCGGTTGCGGTGCAAAACAGCGAATCATTCGTGCTTTCGTCCCCGTCGACAACAACTCGGTTGAGCGACCGCCTTACAGCGGCGCGCAGGTGTTCCTGCAAAAGACCGGCTGGGACTTCCGCGTCGGTGTAGACAAAGGAAAGCATGGTGCCCATGTTTGGCGCAATCATGCCTGAGCCTTTGCAGATGCCGCCGACGGTGAAACCTTCGCCCTGATAGAGCGCGTGTTTTGGCACGGTGTCGGTGGTCATAATGGCTTTTGCTGCCGCGTCTTCTGCGGCGTTGGAGTGCGAAAGAAGCGGCGCGACCTCGCCTGCCTGGCGGGTGATTAAATCCAGGTCAAGATAGCGGCCGATTACGCCGGTGCTTGCAACACCGCAGTTCATTTCATTGATGCCGAGCGCATCTGCGCCGATTGCGGCCATTTTTGCCGCATCTTCGGTGCCGCGTTTGCCGGTATAGGCGTTTGCACAGCCTGAATTGACGATTACGCCTTCAAGCCGCCCGCGTTTCACGCGTTCGGCCATTAAGTTTACCACCGGGGCACGGACTTTGTTTTTCGTAAAGACGGCCGCACCGGTTCCCGATGCCTGAATTAAGGCAAGTCCGAACTTGCCTTCCTTGACGCCCCAGGCTTTGACGCCTTCTACAGCACAGATACTTTTCATGGAAACATTCCCGGCATCCGCAGGCCTTCGGCCTCATCAAAGCCGCACATAATATTCATGTTCTGCACCGCCTGGCCTGCTGCGCCTTTGACAAGGTTGTCGATTGCCGAAACGGCGACAAGCCGGCGTCCGTCTTCTTCAAGCTCCCAGTTGATGTCGCAGAAGTTGCTTCCGCGCACGGCGCCGAGTTTTGCTTTCTGAAGCCGGACAAAGTGTTCGTCTTTGTAGAAATCTGCGTACAGTTTAGCGATTGTTTCGGGCGTCTGCGGCTCTTTGAAGAGGATGTGTGCCGTGGTAATAATACCGCGGATTGCCGGAAGCAGATGCGGGGTGAAGTAAACGCCGGCTTTCGAGCCGAGGAAGGCTGCTTCCTGGCGCATTTCCGGAACGTGGCGGTGTACGGTTATTTTATAGGGTGAAATATTTTCGTCTACGTTCGGGTAATGGGTTGTTTCGGAAACGGAGTCTCCCGCGCCGGAAACACCGCTTTTTGAGTCGTAAATAATGGTCTCTGCAAGTTTTGCAACAGGTGCCGCGGCAAGTGTAGCCCCGGTCGGGAAACACCCGGGGTTTGCGGTGAATTCCGCGTTTTTGATTTCAGTGCGGTGCAGTTCGGGAAGGCCGTAGGGGGCTTTGAAATAGGCGGTGTGTTTGACGCCGTAGGTTTTTTCGTAGATGTCCAGGGGCAGGCGGTAGTCTGCAGAAAGGTCTACTGCTTTGATGCCGCGTCTTTTAAGTGCGCCTGCATACTGCATTGCAGCAGTATGCGGCACGGCGAGGAATGCAAAATCGGCATCGATATTGTCGATGTCGGGATTGGTGTATTCCAGGTCGATTAAGTGGTTTAGCTGAATGTGGTCTTCAGCTACTTTTTTGCCGCAGAGTTTGCGGGAGGTGGCGCATACGACATTTGCCTCCTTGTGGGAAAGAAGCAGTCTGATAAGGTCGCCGCCGGTATATCCCGAGGCTCCGATAATTGCGATATCCATAGTAATAATATATTTGTCTTTACTACGTGATTAAGGTAGGGTTAACGACTGGACTTTATCCGTTGTACAGCCCCCTGGTGTGCGAAATCCTTATCCCTTGCCAAAAGAAAGATACTGTTATGCCAGAATCGTCATCTGTACTCTCTTCTTCAAAAGACGACCCCGAATACAAACAGGGATTTGAAGAAGGGTATGAAAAAGGTCTTGCCTACGCGCAAGGATATAAAGAAGGATTTGAAGCCGCGAAAGAGGCTTTCCTTAAAAGTCTCAGAGAACAGCAGGAACAAAACCTTCTCTGTGCAGCTGCCCCTGCGCAAAGAAACAGATACAGTTCATACGACCTTGATGACGATGATGATTTCTTCTATGACGAGGAAGAAGAGCGCTGCCAAATCCGTGATGAAGAACAGACCTGGATTCTTTCCCGGATTGAACATCACACCGGCATGATGGCAAAACTCGCAGACAATGTCATACTTTTCAAACTCGGTGAAAAAATGGTAGATGATTCTGTTGATATAATAAAATCCACGTTTGACTCAATTTTTGATGTTTCCCGTCCCGGAAAGAAAGGCGGCTGGTGGTAAAGGCAGGCATTTACTCATATCAAAACCAGTCACTCACTTTTTTCAAAGAATCTAATTGTCCGTTGACCGAAAAAAATAAAAAATAAAAAATAAAAAAAAATCCCCCCCCGCTCAGATTAGTGTACACTCGCCGGTAATCACCCGCTCGAGGTCGCCTTCTTCAGTTCTTACCAGAAGCGCCCCGTCATCATCAATTCCGATTGCCTCTCCGTCAAAACACGCACGAAGCGTCCGGATTCTCACACGCCGGTGCAGGGTGTGGGAAAGACTCCGCCACTCAAGCAGCAGCGCATCCGCCTCATCCATTAAAATCATATTGTACCGCCGCTCGAACTCTTTGAGGAAATGTGCGAAGAACTTTGCGCGCTCAACTTCATATCCCAGCTCATCCGAAAGCGACGTCACCACATCCGACATCCCCGGAAGCGTCCGTTCAACGGCAATATTTACATCAACCCCGATGCTTAAAAGACAATATCTGACATCATCGGCCTGCGTTGCAAGCTCAAGCCGCGTGCCCGCCACCTTCTTATCCCCGATAAAGACATCATTCGGCCAGTGAATCAGAGCGGAAAGCCCGAAATCGTTGCGGATAGCCTTTGCAAGAGCAAGAGATGCCGCGACCATGATTAAAAACGCCTGGTCAACCCCTATCTTCGGCTTTAACACAATGGTGCCCCAGATACCTCCCTCAGGGCTCTCCCACATCCTGTGCATCCGGCCCGAACCCCCTGTCTGATGTTCGGCTACAAGGACAGTTCCTGACTGCACCTCGCAGCCGACCTCGCTCATCATCTGGCGCGCAAGCGTATTCGTTGACATCACCTGTGTAAAGTGATGCATGTCCTGCCCGATTTCCTTTGTTTCAAGATAACGCTTGATTTCGTAAGGGAGCAAAAGCCGCGACCGTTTCTTTAATACGTACCCCGTTTTCGGGGACGCATCAATCACATAGCCCATCTCGCGCAAAAGATTCACATATTTCCAAACCGTCGTGCGCGACACGCCAAGGCGCTCGCTGATTACATTTCCGGCGACAGGGCTTCCCAGTCCCGCTTCATCCAGAATCCGAAGCAGGTCAAATATAGTGTTGGTCATGAATTTCAGGACTCCTTGAGTATAGAGATAGAAATAGTTAGGTCATGCAAGGTGAATAAGATTTTGGCACATCACCCCGTGTCCATTAGACTACTTATTTAACCTCTCAATCCAAATAGTATCTGTTTATAGAACTCTGAACACAGGAGTTGGAACATGACGAAACTCAATATCACCGATACAACACTTCGTGACGCCCACCAGTCGCTTGCAGCAACGCGGATGCGCACCGAAGATATGGCGCAGCTGGCGGCAGAAATGGAAAAATGCGGATTCTGGTCCGTAGAAGCATGGGGAGGAGCAACCTTTGATTCCTGCATCAGATACCTAAATGATGACCCGTGGCAGAGACTGCGCGAATTGAAAGCCATCTTCAAAAAGACGCCGATTCAGATGCTTCTGCGCGGCCAGAACCTTGTCGGCTACCGCCACTACCCCGACGACGTAGTCGATAAATTCGTCACCGCCGCGGCTGAAAACGGCGTTGACATCTTCAGAATCTTTGATGCCCTCAACGATATCAGAAACATGGAGCGCTCCATAAAGGCCGCTCTTGACTGCGGAAAACACGTGCAGGGCACAATATCCTATACTACAAGCCCGGTGCACACCATCGACGCCTTCGTTAAACAGGCTGAAGAACTCTACAGTCTGGGCTGCAACTCCATCTGTATCAAAGACATGGCAGGTTTAATCATGCCCGATGCCGCGCGTAGACTCATCACCGGCATCAAATCCAAAATCGACATCCCGGTAGGTCTGCACACCCATTCCACCTCCGGCATTGCTCCGATGAGCTATCAGGCCGCAATTGAGGCGGGAGTCGACATTCTTGACACCGCCATGTCGCCTTTTGCCGGAGGTACAAGCCAGCCTGCAACAGAAAGCATTGTTGCATCGCTTGTTGGCACCCCGCGCGACACAGGGCTTTCGCTCAACACCCTGCGCGCGGTAAAACAGACCGCACTTCTCGTTCGCAACAAATACGATCCCCTCATCAACCCGATTTCCCTGCGCATTGACGCAGATGTCCTCACCTATCAGCTCCCGGGCGGCATGATTTCCAACCTTGTTTCGCAGCTCAAAGAGCAGAATGCTCTTGAGCGGCTCGACGAAGTCCTTGTTGAAATCCCGAAGGTAAGAGAAGATCTCGGCTATCCGCCGCTTGTTACCCCCACATCGCAGATTGTGGGCACCCAGTCGGTCTTAAACGTGTTAATGGGCGGCCGCTACAAGACGATTACCAACGAGGTCCGCGACTATGTTAAGGGCCTTTACGGAAAAAGCCCCGCACCGCTTTCCGATGCGATAATCAAGCTCATTATCGGCGACGAACCGCGTGTATGCTGCCGCCCGGCAGACACGCTTGAGCCAATCTATGACAAAATGAAGGCCGATGCAAAAAGCCAGGGTCTGGTAAAGAAGGAGGAGGATGTGCTTACCTACATTCTCTATCCTGCAATCGCCCCGGCATTTCTCAAAGGCGAGGCAAAAGCAGAGGTAATTCCCGAAAAGGCAAAAGAATCCGCGGCGCCTGCTGATTTAGACATCCCGCGCTCGATGGAGGTTGAAGTCGACGGCGAGATATACAATGTGCGGATTATCTCGGTTGAGGGAGAAGCCTTCGGCGGCGACGGCGATGAGGCGCCCGGTGCAGTCCCGCGCGGCGATGTGCCCGGCGGCGTAAAGAGCAGCATTCAGGGCATGGTTCTTGATATCAAGGTCCATCCGGGCGAGAAAGTCTCTGCCGGCGACACGCTTCTTGTCCTTGAGGCAATGAAGATGGAAAATCCGGTGGTAAGCCCGGTTGACGGCACTGTCATTGATGTGTTCGTAGAAAACGGCGCGGTGGTACAAAGCGGCGACGTTTTAGTGGTGGTGAAATGAGCAAAAGCGAATACTTTGACAAAATACTAATTGCCAACCGTGGTGAAATCGCCATCCGTGTTATGCGCGCATGCCGCGAAATGGGTATTCAGACGGTTGCGGTCTATTCCGATGCGGATGAAAACGCGCTGCATGTCAAATATGCTGACGAGGCGTTCAACATCGGTCCTGCGCATCCGACGAAAAGTTATCTCAATGTGGAACGCATCCTTGAGGTTGCTGAAATGGCGGGCGCTGATGCGGTGCATCCCGGTTACGGGTTCCTTGCGGAGCGGGCGGAGTTTTCCGATGCGGTGAAAAATGCAGGGCTTGTGTTTATCGGTCCGTCAGGTAAAACCATGCGCATGATGGGCTCGAAACTCGAGTCCAAGCAGGCGATGCATGACGCGGGTGTTCCTGTTCTGCCGTGGACGCAGTCAACCGACCATGACGAGGCAAAGGCATTTGCCGAGTCTATCGGGTATCCGGTTATCGTCAAGGCTTCTGCCGGCGGGGGCGGTATTGGTATGACGGTTGTAAACAACGAGGCGGAACTGGACGAGGCGATTGCCAAATCGCAGCGTACGGCTGCGTCCGCATTCGGCGACCCGACGGTTTTCATCGAAAAATATCTTGCGCAGCCGCGCCACATCGAGGTGCAGGTGTTTGCGGACCGCAAAGGTGATGCGGTGCATCTGTATGAAAGGGACTGTTCGATTCAGCGCCGGCATCAGAAGCTGATTGAGGAGGCGCCCTGTCCTATTATGACGCCGGAGCTTCGCGAGCGCATGACGCAGTCGGCGATTACGGTTGCAAAAACCTGCGGATATGAAAATGCGGGCACGGTTGAGTTCCTTTACGACAACGGCAAATACTATTTCATGGAGATGAACACGCGCCTGCAGGTGGAACACACGGTTACTGAGCTCATTACCGGTCTGGATATGGTCAGAATGCAGATTCAGGTCGCAGCAGGCGAGCCGCTGCCCTACAGGCAGGATGAAATCACCTGCCGGGGTCATGCGATTGAGTGCCGTATCAACGCAGAGGACCCGATGAATGATTTCCAGTCCAATACGGGCAAAATTACGCGCTACCGCTCGCCGGGAGGGCCGGGTATCAGAATTGATTCCAGTATCCACGGGGGCTATTCCATTCCGCCGCACTATGATTCGATGATTGCAAAACTGTGCGCGTGCGCGATGACGCGCGATGAAGCCATCGCGCGCATGCGCCGCGCGATTAACGAGTATGTTATTATCGGTGTCAAGACCACGCTTCCGCTGCATTATGCGGTGATGAACAATCCGGCGTTCCTTGCCGGAAACGTGCACACGCATTTCCTTTCCGACCCGGATATTACGGGGTCGCTTTCGCAGTATATGCGCGAAAGCGAGACACGGATGAATCAGCTGGGCGACCCCTTAAAGCAGGGCAAACAAAAGACGGTTGCGGTAACGGTGGCGGTAAATGCCTATATGGCAGCTCTTGCAAAGAAGAACGCCGGAAAATAACCGTTTCTTTTCTTTTTTTATTTTTTCAGAATTTCACAAAAGAGTCTTAGAGGAAGCAAATCCGGGTATGCATCTGATAATCAGAGCGGCACCGCGCCGCAGCTGCATACCCGGAGAAACTCAGGTTGTTCGGGTCTGTGTTTCTCTACTATACTATACGCATGATAAGTATATAAATCTTGTCGAGATTGATTTCGTTCATCGACGATTTCTGCTGACGGTCCGGGACCACGTGCCGCAATCTATTTATTTACAGACGTCCTCTTTATTATGCACATTTGCGTTATGCAGATGAATTATGCTGCGGTGGCCTAGCTGGTTAGGGCGTCGGACTCATAATCCGAAGGTCGGGGGTTCGGATCCCTCTCGCAGCACTTTTCTTTCGCCAAATCATTCTCATGCCTCTTAACAAATCCAGCCCGCTCACCTCTGCCGTTATCGGTCACTTCATTATCGACCTCTATTCGCCGATTCTACCGGTTATTCTGCCGCTTTTAATTACCTCCATGGACCTGTCCTATTTCCTTGCAGGACTTGTGGTAACGGTATTCAATGTTGTCTCCTCCATATTTCAGCCGCTTGTCGGCATCTGGAGCGACAAAACCGGAAAACACGCAAGCATAGCGCTTTGTATCCTTTTGGGCGCGGTTGGCATATCTTTTGCCGCCGTCGCCGGCAATTACCTCATCCTCGTCTGTCTTGTGGCAGGCGCGGCGCTCGGGCATGCATTTTTCCACACGTCAGGCATGGATTTGGTCTACAAAAACAGCCCGCCTGCCAAAATAGGCCTCTATAACTCGATATTTACCACCGCAGGAAGTTTAAGTTATGCCTTGAGCCCTCTTTTAGTCGGCGCGCTGATTGCTTTTGCCGGACTGCCATCAGTTGCCTGGCTTTCGGTAATCGGCTTTGTCGCCGCCGGCTGGATATGGATGAGGACAAAAAAATCCGGCGCGCCCGGCACATCTCTTCCGAAAAAAACCGCGCGCCCCTCGCAGATTGAAGGAAACAAAACCGCAGCCGCACTGGTGGTTATCGTATGCGCGCTTAGGGCGGTTGGCTACATTGGCATTATCACCTACCTGCCGACACTCCTTCTGCAGACCCAGGAAGGCATGACCACCCTGCTTGCATCAGTCGTTGTAACGGTTATGCTCATCTCAGGTGTTGCCGGGCAGTTAACCGGCGGCTGGGCCGGCGATAAAATCGGCCGCAAACTCATGCTTGTCATCGGACTTTCCGCCTCAATTCCCTCCTATCTGCTGATATTTGCCGGAAATACCGTCCTGATGTATCTCGGACTCATGGTCTACGCATTCTTTGCAAGCTGCTGCTATGTTACCTCGGTTACCATGACACAGGAGCTTCTGCCCGGAAAAACCGGACTTGCATCAGGTCTCACCCTCGGATTTACCTTAGGCCTTGGCGGACTTGCAGCATCCGGCGTCGGGCTGATAGCTGATGCGACGGGTGACTTGTCCGGCGCCATGTTTCTGTTAATTATCCCGATAATTCTTGCGCCGGTCATTGCGCTGTTTATCAGATACAAAAAGCCCGCGACTGCCGCGGCGTAAAAAAGAGAGTATATTTAATCCTGTCTCAGTACCCCGATATACGGCAGATTGCGGTACCGCTGGTCAACATCAAGCCCGTAGCCGATTACAAAATCATTTCCAATGGTAAACCCGGCATAATCCGCCTTAAAATCAACCGTGCGCCGCTCAGGCTTGTCAAGAAGCGCACACACCTTCAGTTCCGCCGGTCCGCGCGATGCAATCAGTTTTTTCACCTGCGCCATAGTGATGCCGGTATCTATTACATCCTCAACGATAATGACATTTTTACCTCTGATTTTCTCCGCAGCCACATCCAGTTTCATAGTCACTGTACCTGTGGACTCTGTCCCAGAATAACTCGAAGCCTTGATAAAATCAATATAGGTTGGAATCGTCAGATGCTTCGCAAGTTCGCAGAAGAAAAAGACCGCGCCTTTGAGCGTGCACAAAAGAAGCACATCTTTTCCTGCAAACTCCCGGTTAATATCCTCTGCGATTTCACGAATCCGCTTTTCAACCGTCTCCTGCGATAGAAGAACCTCAATTCTTTCTGCCATGCTGTATAGTTGTATGAGGTAAAAGGGATTAATATTTGTCGATACAAACAATACCGAAAAGAACCAATACTATAGTATGAAACTAATCCGGGCACCCACACTATCCCGTGCTCACGAGCTCATCATCAAATACATCCTGGAAAAAGGATACCTTGTGACCACGGAAAACGGCGAGGAAACCATAGAAACTGACGAAATATGTCTTTCAGTCGACACCCCGCTCGAATCTCCGATGGTATCAGCCAACTCGCGCTTTAAAGAAGCGTTCCTTGCAGAGTACGCGCACAATTTAATCTGCGGCTCAGACGCCGTCTTTGAATACGACTATCACGGAAGACTCTTTGACTGGGGATGCGGGCTTACGCTCGGCGGCGTTGAAATCCATCAGGACCAGATAAACTACATCATTGAAAAATTACAGGCAAACCCCGAATCGCGCCGCGCGGTTGCAGTAACCTGGTGTCCTCCGGTTGATGACGGACTAAAAGACTGCCCCTGTCTGCAGCTGGTGCAGTGCGTGGTGCGTGCCGGAAAACTTGACATGAAAGTAGTCTTCAGAAGCAATGACATGCTTTCTGCATCCGGCTCGAACATGTATGCGCTGGTGAAACTCCAGGAGTTCATCGCAGAAAAAGTCGGCGTGCCGGTCGGCAAATACGCCCACATCTCGCTGGTCCCGCACGTCTACTACAAGCGCGACGCGGCTGACATCCCGCCGTTCTGCAACAAAGGCGCGGAGTTTACGCCGTGCGCCGAGGTATGCAAAGCCTGCGGCGCCTGCGCAAAATCCCGCAGATAACCTTTTTTATGCACATCCTCGGCCGCTGGGTTCTCTGCTTTATTGGCGTCTTCACAATGGGCTTTGGCATCGCCTTATCCATCAGGGCGGGTCTTGGCATCTCGCCGATTTCCTGTCTGCCCTATGTGTTAAATCAGTGGCTCGGTATTTCCGTCGGGACAATGACCTTTGCCGTCAACATTATCTTTGTAGCGCTCCAGATTGCCATTCTCAGGAAAAACTATCCGATATACCAGCTGCTTCAGCTGCCGCTGCTTTTTGTATTCAGCGCGGCAATAGACTTCTCGCTGTGGCTTCTTTCCGGTGCGGTAACGGATTTGTATCTGCTGCAGTTTTGCATGATGCTTCTTTCCTGCTTTATCATCGCACTCGGGATTTTTTTCATGCTGAAAGCGGAGCTTTTGATGATGCCCGGCGATGCGCTGGTGCGTGCGATTGCGGTTGTGTCGCAAAAAGAGTTTGGCAAAGTCAAAGTCATTTTCGACTGTACGCTGGTTGCAGTTGCCGCCGTAACGTCGCTTTGCGCGCTGCAGTGTATTGTCGGCATTCGCGAAGGTTCGCTTGCCGCGGCGCTCTTAGTCGGGACAATTGCACGCCTCCTGATGAAGATAAGCCGGCGCGGGGCGCCGACGGATTAGTATATTTTATTTTATCTTAATACAAATATATTTCATCAAATGCTCAGGCACCCGGCTCTTCTCATCCCCGCGCTCTTCGCAGCCCTTCTTGCAAGCGTTGTGATTTCCGTCTGTATAGGCGTTACCGGATTTGATTTACTTACGCTGGACGGCGAAACCATGCACAAAATTCTCTTTGACATACGGCTTCCGCGGGTTCTCGGCGCCTGCCTGGTGGGGCTCGGGCTTGCTGCAGCAGGATGTGCCATGCAGGGACTTTTCCGCAATCCGATGGCAGACCCTTATATTCTCGGAACCTCTGCGGGGGGCTCGCTTGGCGCCGCATGTGCAATCGCCTTTTTCGGCGGGATGTTTCTTCCGGCCTTCGCCTTTATCGGCTCTCTGATATCCACCACTCTCGTTTACGTCATCTCAAAGCGTAACGGCCGCATGTCGGTTGAAACCGTTTTATTATCCGGCGTTGCCATATCACTGTTTCTTTCCGCGCTGCTTTCCTTCATCATGTATATGTCGGGCAACAGTCTGCAGAAAATCATGTTCTGGACCATGGGAGGCCTCTGGAATATGTCCTGGAGTCAGGTCATGACCGGACTTCTTATCTTAATCGGCTGCGCGGTGCTGTTTTTCTTCTCCCGCGACCTCAATATCTTAACGCTTGGCGAAGAGGACGCGATTCATCTTGGCGTCAATACCGAATGGCTGAAAAAAATCCTGCTGTTTGTCTCTGCGTTCATCACGGCGATTGCCGTCTCCATTTCCGGCTGCATCGGATTTGTGGGGCTGATTATCCCTCATATTATGCGGACGGTGACCGGCCCCAATCACCGGATTTTACTTCCTGCATCCATGCTTGCCGGCGCTCTTCTTATGATTTGGGCAGATACTGTTGCACGCACGCTGCCGACTGAAATTCCTGTCGGCATTATCACCGCATTTTTAGGCGCGCCGTTCTTTATTTACCTGCTGCGCCGGAGGACGAAGATATGAGCGAAGATGTTCTTGAGGTCCGGGATATCTCGGTTTCCTACGGCGACGTGCCAGTTATCGAAAACTTGAGCCTTGCCGTAAAGCAGGGGAGTTTTGTCGGGATTTTAGGTCCGAACGGCTGCGGAAAAACCACGCTTCTGCGTACTATGTCGCGGATTTTAAAGCCCGCCGCCGGACAAATCCGGATTAAGGGGCAGGATATTGCCTATTATGAATCCCGCAGTTTTGCAAAACTTCTCGGCTGCGTCAGTCAGGAAACCGGCGTTGCCTTTTCCTTTTCCGTGCGGGATGTTGTAATGATGGGGCGCCATCCGTACATCGGGCGGATGGCATCCCCTTCCCGCAAAGATTTCGCCGCTGTCGACAAGGCAATGGAAATCTGCAATGTGAATCACTTAAAGGACCGGTTTGTGACGGAAATCTCCGGCGGGGAGCGTCAGCGTGTCTTAATCGCCAGAAGCTTAGCGCAGAATCCGGAAATCCTTCTTCTCGACGAGCCCACATCGCATCTTGATATTAATCATCAGATTGATATTTTGTCCATGATTCAGTCGCTTACGCCGAAAATTACGGTTATCGGCGTGCTGCATGACTTAAATATCGCCTCCTATTTCTGCGACACGATTGTTTTGATGAAGAAGGGAAAAATTGTTGCGGTGGGCACACCTCAGGAGGTTTTGACAAGTGAGTTAATCAGAGAGGTTTTCTCGATTAAAATGATAGTTTCCGCTCATCCGGTTACGGGCAAGCCGTATCTTATTCCCGAATACGGCTGCTTTGCAAAACCGGATTCGCGTAAAATCCATGTTATTTCCGGAGGGGGCTCGGGAACGGATGTCTTTTACAGTCTGTGCATGCGGGGATTTTCTGTTACCGCCGGAGTTCTTGCGGCAAATGACTCGGATTTTGAATCGGCCCGTACACTTGGAATTGACACCGTCGTCGAAGAGCCGTTTGCAAAGGTTTCTGTTGAAGCGGCAAAACACGCCGCATCGCTTGCGCGTGAGGCGGATGTGGTCGTGGTTACCCCGATGCTTGTCGGCGAAGGCAACCTTGCCAATCTTGAAATTTTAGAAGGTCTTGGGAAAAAGGTGTACTTTATCGGGGAAATTGAGGATTTTACCGGCGGATTTGCCGCGGCGATACGGGACAATCTGACTGCAGCAGGGGCGGTGTGTGTCGAAAATACGGCGGAGTTATTAAAAAAATTAGTCTGAGCCCGCTACTTTGTTATACAGCGTATCGCGCTGAACCAGCCGGCGCCCGATGTCTTCGCACATCATGCCCATTTCTTCCGGGCTGAAATAATCCGCATCTTCGCCGGCGCCCGCCTCGCGCGAAAGCGAATCCACAAACATCGTGCCCCCGACGTCGTTTCCGCCCGCTGCAAGACAGAGCTGGGTCATCTTCTGGCCGATTTTCGACCAGGGCACCTGGATATTTCTGATGTTGTCTAAAAAGAGCCGCGATACGGCGATTAAAAGAATATCTTCGCGGCCGAAGGCGTCATGCGTTACCTTCCCCGAGGTGCCCAGCGGCGTATTTTTGTGCAGGAAGGCTAAGGGCACCAGTTCGGAAAAAACCCCGCAGTCGTCCTGGATTTCGCGAATGATGGCAAGATGGCGCGCTCTTTCAGATACCGTTTCCACCGAGCCGTACATAATCGTCGATGTCGCTTTGAACCCGACGGCGCCAGCCTCGCGGATAATTCTGCACCAGTCGGCCGACTGGAGCTTTTTGCTGCAGATAATGCGACGCACACGGTCAACCAAAATCTCCGCTGCGGTGCCCTGAACGGAGTTTAAGCCCGCGTCTTTTAAGGCGCGCAAGGCTTCAAGCGTGGACACGCCTGAGCGCGCCGCCGCATATAAAATCTCGTCCGGACTGCAGCCGTGCACATGAATGCCCGGAATCTCCTCGTGGAACGCCCGGATTATACTAATATACGAATCCAGATTGAAATCCGGGTGAATTCCTGCAAGATAACAGACCTCGGTCACTTTTTTATCCAGCGCCTCGCGGCACCGGGCGCGAAACTCCGCATCAGATAAGAAATACGCGCCATCTTCATCCGGACGGCGGCCGAAAGCGCAGAGGGCACAGCGGTTTTTGCAGATATTTGTCAGGTGAATATTCATATTTCGGACATACGTAACATCGCCGCCTGCGCGCTTTTCGCGCAAAATATCGGCCGCCTCAGCGATTTTCCAGACATCGCGCCCGCGGGCGTCGAGCAGGATGGCGGCTTGTTCCTCGCTCATCCGCGCGCCGCCGAGCGTGTTTTCAAGAATTTCGGATATGTTCATTTCCTGCCCCTGACGCGTGAAACAATCTCCATTACCACGATAATGCCGATTACAATGAGAATACAGGGAATAATATGCAACGGGACCCATCCAATTAACGGAATCGCAAACAGCGCCTTGCCCACAATCCATTCCTCTTTTACCGGCTGCATACGGCCGTATGCTTTAAAGACCCCGTTCTGGTCATACTCCTTGTTCGTGACCGGATTATCTCCTTTGGTTATAACACCGGCGTGAGCAGCATCGCCGGTAAAGCCCATTTCAAGCGCTTCTTCGGCGGTTATTTTCTTGATAGCCCGATGAATAATCGGCGTAACCCCGTCGGTGCCGTTTGGCTTATATACAATCACATCGCCGTATCCATTGAAAACCTGCCCGGAATCCGCAGCGATTGCCTCTTCCTGCGTCTGCCAGCCGCCGAAGCGGTTTTCCTCGGTGACGAATACAAGCGCATAGGTCATGATATTTGGCTCCATGCTGCCTGACTCTACCGCGATTAACGCAGGCCATGTGCCTGAAACAGCAAAAAGCACTATCCCGATAACCGCCACAACACCGATGACGATGAGAATTTCTTTCAGAAAGGATTTTGCGCCCTCTTTTTTCTCTTCCGCTTCTTTTTTACCGGTTTTTACCCCGGTGCTTTTTTTTGCAGCCATATTGTTACCTACCTGTTTGATGCGATATCATTAAATTATTTTCCAAACCGGCGTGTGCGCGATTCAAAGTCCCGCAGTGCGCGCAGGAAATCCACTCTCCTGAACCTCTCCCAGTTTATGTCGGTAAAGAGCAGTTCAGAGTATACCGACTGCCAGATAAGAAAATCCGTTAAATGGCTTTTTCCCGTCTTAATGACAAAATCCGGGTTTACCTGATAGGAAAGATGCGATTCAATAACCGATTCATCGATTTTTTCCGGCTCAATGTTTTCCTTTGCGATTTTTACAATCGCATCGCATATTTCATCTGTGCCGCATTTGCCGATGACAATCAGAACTTTCTGCGCGCCGCGCCCGAGCACGTTTTCCCCGTTTGGGGAACTTAGAGTCACCTCAACATTTTCGGGGAATGCGTCAGCTTTTTTTGGGATGCTGATTTTTTCAGGTGAGGATGAACTTATGTGGAAGATAATTCTTGCGATTTTAGGCAATCCGGTTACCCAGGACACGATTTCGTACAGTTTCTCCGGGGCTTCCTCCATGTCTTTTTCATCAAGCATGAAGCATATTTCCTTTGGAAACGTCTTCAAATCCCTGACAATGGAGTGTTCATATATTTTATAGTGCAGCATGTTGTTACTGTATAATTTACCTCCCTACATATATGAATTAAACGCATGATGCGTCATCTATTTATTGTTTGAAAACAGACATACACATATGTTATCCCCATCAGATTTAACGAAAGAGATAGAGACCCGGCTGAAAAACTATCTCTCGCGCGACAAATCCGGGATTCGAAAAGCCCTGCTTTCTCTGATTGTAAAAATCGGGACCGTGACAGTCGCCCAGCTGCATGAAGCGCTTTCCAAAACCTTTGACGTCACCTATCAGTCAGTTGCTTCCATGGTGGGTATTATTTCCTCGAGATTCGGTATTCTTTCGCAGATTAAGGAACGGGACGCAGACCTTGCAACATACAAACTCAAAGCCCAGTATGCTGCAGTTGTTGAGCGCGTCATTTCGGCAGTATAATGACAGGACCGCAAGCCTTTGCCCAAATTCCCGTTTCGCAGGAGGTAATCGATTATATGGACGAGCGAGGCGGGGATTTCAGAATAAGTACCACCTGCAGCGGTCCTGTTCTGATGCCGACGCGCGTAAAACCGGCGAAGTCCTCTGACATAGCGATACGCGCCGGAGAACATATCATCTTTATTTCGCGCTATCAGATTTCGTGGATTGAGGAAATCACGATGGATCTGGTGCCGCGCTTTTCCTTCGAAGGAGAACATGAGTTTTGAAGAGCTGGAGCATACGGCTGACATCCGTATGAAAATTACCGCACCGGATTTTGCCGGGCTGTTTGCGGAATCCGGGTTTGCGCTTTCCAAAACACTCTACGGCGATTATCCGGCAGAGGCGCCTTCGGTCGAATTTGCAATAGAGGCAAAAGGCCTTGACCGCGAGGAGCTTTTGGTTAATTTCCTCTCGGAACTGCTGTTTTTAACCGAAACCGAATATCTTGTTCCGATGGATTTTTCGCTTACTGTTGTAGAAAACACTGTTTCCGGCACGGTTCGCGGGGTTTTGTTTGACCGCGCAAAACACGCCGGAGGAATCGGGGTAAAAGGAATTTCCTATTACGGGCTGGAGCTCTGTGAATTCTCTGCCGGCGCGGAACTGATAATTCTATTTGATATCTGATACTTATGAATGAAAAAATACAGTCGTTATCTGAAACCGAATGGGAAATCCCGCGTGAGTTTGTCCCCGCTATGCGGGTTCCGGGAAGATTTTTCCTCAACAAAACGCTGGCAGAGGGCATTGAAGACGGGGCGCTTGTGCAGCTTGCAAATGTTGCAACGCTGCCAGGAATTTTAAAATACTCGCTTGGCATGCCGGATATCCACTGGGGCTACGGGTTTCCAATAGGCGGCGTCGGGGCATTCGACCGCGAGACGGGGGTAATTTCCCCGGGAGGCGTCGGATTTGACATAAACTGCGGCGTCCGGCTTATTACCACGCCTTTGCATGAATCCGACCTCAAAGACAAGCCGGAACTTATAGAAGAGCTCTTTAACGCGGTTCCGACCGGCGTCGGAGCAAAAAGTCCCATCCGCCTTTCGCAGAAGGATTTGTCGGAGATTCTCACCGACGGCGCAAAAAAAGCCGTTGAACTCGGATTCGGCTGCGAAACCGATATCGCACACTGCGAGGAGGAGGGCAGTATGGCGGGCGCATCCGAGGAGCATGTGAGCAACAAGGCGCGCAAACGCGGTATTCCCCAGTGCGGAACGCTTGGTTCCGGCAACCATTTCCTGGAACTGCAGGTGGTCGATGAAATCGAAGACGCGCGCCTTGCGGCGGCGTACGGCGTTAGCAAAGGGCAGGTCTGTGTCATGATTCACTGCGGCTCGCGCGGACTCGGGCATCAGGTCTGTACCGACCACTTAGCAGTCCTCGAAGATGCGGTGAAGAAATATACTATTGCTCTTCCGGACAGACAGCTTGCCTGCGCCCCGCTTTCCTCTCCGGAAGGCGAGGCGTACTTTGATGCAATGGCGGCTTGCGCCAATTACGCCTGGGCAAACCGGCAGATTATCACGCATATTGTGCGGGAGATTTTTGTAAAGCGTTACGGCATTTCGTATGAAGAAATGCCCTTAGTCTATGACGTTGCGCACAATGTTGCAAAGTTCGAGGAGCACACGGTTGACGGCGTCCGCCGCGAGGTTTGTGTGCACCGCAAAGGCGCAACCCGCGCCTTCGGTCCGGGGAGGGCGGAGATTGTCAAAGAGTATCGTGCGTTCGGTCAGCCGGTTATTATTCCGGGCAGCATGGGAACGCCTTCCTATCTCCTTTCAGGAACAGACGCCGCTATGGAAAAAACCTTTGGCAGCACCTGCCACGGCTCGGGCCGCGTAAAAAGCCGCTCTTCTGCAAAAAAGAGCCTGACAGGCGAGGAAGTAGCCGCGGCCCTTGCGGCCCGCGGCATTCTGGTTAGGGCGCCCAACCCCGCTGCAATCGCCGAAGAGGCGCCGGATGTGTACAAATCAAGTTCCGATGTCGTGGGAACCGTTCGCGACGCGGGTATTTCAAAAATTGCGGCACGTCTGGTGCCCTTAGGAGTGATTAAAGGATGAGTCTTTGTGTATTATGGGATAGAAAAATGACGTTTCACACGCTGGTCGAAGACGTGACCGGCGCCTGTGAAGCGGTAACGCCGTTGATTTTAGCCGCGCCCTTTTTCCGCGGCAGCTTTTCGGGGATGCTGATTCCCACAGGCTTTGGCAACACCTCGTATTCGAAGATGCTTCCTGCCCTTCGCGCCTGCGCGGGGCGGATTGAAGATTACCTTGAAGCGGGCGGCAAACTGCTTGTCTTTGGCGCGGCCGACGCAGGACCCGGCCGCTATGACTGGCTGCCGGTCGATGTCGAATACCACTTCGAGTTCCAGGAACATCAGCTTACCCCCGGGTCATCCAAATGGACAAACATCTTCGACGGCTATGACACGGCAAAATTTGCCTGCGACGGCTGGTTTACCAAATACGAGGGCACGCCTGTTGCCACATCGCAAAACGGCTTCCCGGTAATGGTCGAGTGCCCTGTGGGTAAAGGTACGCTTCTTTTGGCCGGCACGCATGAATATCCAAGCAGCTCCTTTTTGCAGGAGTTTGCCAAGGGAGAGAATGTGAGGTTCTGATGCTCTATTCTGAGTTCAAAGGACTGAAGATTTCGCAGATGGGTTTTGGTCTGATGCGTCTGCCCATAAAAGAGGGCGGCGCACTTTGCGATATCGATGAGGAAAAAACCGCAGAGATGATTAAACTCGCGTTTGATGCGGGTATTAATTATTTTGATACGGCGCCGCCTTATCACCAGGGCGCATCGGAAAAAGTCACCGGGAAGATTCTTTCGCGCTATCCGCGGGAGTCGTATTTTTACGCGGACAAGTTTCCGGGGCTTTCCAAATCCTCGTATGAAAATATTGAGGGGACTTTTTCCGCCCAGCTTGCAGCTGCAGGCATGGAGTATTTTGATTTTTATCTGCTGCACAATGTCTGTGACTTTGATATCGACTGGTATCTTGCAGCGGCGCCGGAATTGATTTCTTTTCTTTCGCGGATGAAGGAGGCGGGAAAAATCCGGCATGCCGGTTTTTCTCTTCACGGCAGTTTTTCACTGCTTGAGCGGTTTTTGTCGGTCTTTGGGGATGTGATGGAGTTTTGTCAGATTCAGCTGAACTGGTTTGACTGGAATTTCCAGGACGCCAAAGCGAAGGTCGCGTATTTGAATGAGCATAATATTCCCATCTGGGTTATGGAGCCGCTTCGAGGCGGAAGGCTTGTGAGCCTTCCGCCGGACGTGCGGATTTTACAGAGGATGCTTCGGGGGGGTGAGTCGACGGTGGAGACTGCTTTCAGGTTTTTGCAGTCGGTGCCGGGTGTCACGGTGATTTTGTCGGGGGCGTCAACCTTAAAGCAGCTTGCAGAAAATGCGGGGTACTTTGCTGCGCCAAAGCCGATGAGTGAGGAGGACAAGGAGTTTTTGTTTGAGATTGCATCAGGGATTCATCAGGGGGTTCCCTGCACCAAGTGCCGGTACTGTACCGGTGTGTGCCGGCGGGGTCTGGATATTTTGAAGCTTATCTCTATCTACAATGATTTTCTTTTCTCGGGCAATGACCGGATTACGTATTTTGCACTCGATGCTTTGCCTGAGGGGGCGAAGCCGTTTGACTGTGTCGGGTGCGGGGAGTGCGAGGCAGTTTGTCCGCAGGGGATTAGGATTGCAGAGGTTATGGCGGATTTCTGTGAAAGGCTTGGGGAGAGGTAAGGGGGGGGGCAACATATTTTTGCAGATTCCGGGTTTGCGGGATTGGTGCGTTAATGTTTTTAGCTGATGCTGCTAATGCTGCTCGTGATGCTGCTCGTGATGCTGCTAATGAAAATTGGCTCATCTCGCCAAACGGAGCAAGATTTCGGGGGGGTCGCACGGAAAAACCGTGCTCAACCTTTCGGCGAACCGCCTCAAGGCAGTGCAGCATTTTGACTATTTTTGCTGTGCGTGAGATTTTGCGTCACGTGCGTCACGTCGCGTCATGTTGCGTCACATTGCATGTGACGCAGAAAATCCTGTGCAAATCGCGTTATATGATAAATCAGAGCATTATTTCAGGATTTGTTTTTCTGCGGCAGGTTTAGGAAATTTCAGCCGCGTACAAAATTTTTAGAGGTAATCTTATGATGCAGGTGTCTGATGTAATAATCTGAATCAGGTATGCTGTAACTCTTTTTCCATGTATGAATACAGGGCAAAATAATCGATATACATCGGAACTGTGTCCTGTGATTTATTTTCGTTTATCCGGCGGAATCCGAATTTTTCATAAAATTCGGGTACATGGTCTCTGTTTTTTGCATCAGCGGTGAGAAATCTGAATGCACTGATGTCGGCAATTCTTGATAATGCAACAAATATACGTCCGATACTCCATTTTCCAAGCCCCGAGCGCTGATATTTTTTATCTATGGCAAGTCGTGCAATTTTTATTGCAGGGTATTTCATGTGGGAAAAATAGGTAATCTTATCGTCTATATTTACTCTCTGCCGGTGAAGGCAGTCGTTAACCAGGGTAAAATAGCCGATTATTTCTGTCCGGGTGCAGATAACATGGGTTGATGCAAGTTTTGCTTCATGGCAGGCAATTGCATCTTCTTTGAAAAATCCGTTGAGGTCTGGTTCTCCACAGTCAAAGGTATCTATGGTATTTGCAAGGGGGAGAGTTTGTATTTTTGTGCAGGGCAGTATCTGGAGTGTGTTTTGGTCTATTGGCATGTTTAAAAGAAAAAGGTACTGGTGTCAATGGGGTTGTTTTTCTTTTCCAGTATGGCTGTGCGCATGAGTTCTTTTCCTTCTTCGGTAAAGGTAGGTACGGGATTTTTTATATATTCATCAAATGCAAGGGCGTCGTTTCCGGTAAGGTCAAGTCCGATTTCTATTGGTTTTGCCATTGGCTTTCTCCTTTCTTTTTCTGTATAGTATATTCGTTTTAAATGTATATTGCTTTTGTGTCCGGAGGGTTTTGCTTTGGTTTTTCGCTGCGTGCGGGCTGATGTTTTGCCTGTGCTCTGAGATTGTGCTGCGGCAGGTTGTGTCATGTTGCGGCAGGTTTGAGGCAGGTTGCGTCACATCGCATGTGACGCAGAATATCCTATGCAAATCACTCCGTTTGACAAATCAAAGCATTATATCAGTATTTGTTTTTTTGCGGCAGGTTTGGGAAAACTCAGACTCATACAAAATTTCTGCAGATAACCAACTCCCTCGCCCCTCCTCATTTCCACTCATTATATATACTTTCCCGTCCAATATACTACCATATCTGCCGACCGCATCTTCTTCGATGCCGCCGCAGCGGATCGTGCATCTATGACAAAAAATTCTGTAAACCAATCCGCGAACGCGATTTCACTCCGAAAGGGGGGGGGGCGCTTCGTCTGGAACACGTATCGTTAAACGAACTCTTCTGGCGCTAATGGCGCTGCTTTTCGTCGCGGCGGTGTTCGCCGGGGCGGGCGCGGCAACAAATTTCCCGACAGAACCGGGGTCTATCTCCGGCGGCACATACACTGGCGTTACCTTGACCCAAGGGGGAGAATACACGCTTCAGGGTGATGTAACTCTGGAAACAAATGGTTTAACCATCAATGGCGGAACGAGCACACAGCCGATCATTATCGACCTGAACGGACATACCCTTACCGGCACCGGCAGCGACTCTGTTATCAAGATTAGTAAAAGCAAATACTTTACGCTGACCGACTCAGACACCGCCACCGCGCATTACTTCACCTTTGTGGATAACGCCGCATGGACTCCTTATACCGGAACAGAGACCTCCTCTGCAGTACTGCTTGCTGACTTCGACCGTTCAACTGCAGTTTCAGGAGGAACAGTTGTTAAAATAGACGGCGGCATTATCACCGGCGGCTCAGCCACAAACGGCGGCGGCGTGAACATCGACCAAGGCACCTTCACCATGTCCGGCGGCAGCATCACCGGATGCAGCGCCGTAACAAGCGGCGGCGGCGTGTACAACCTCAGCGGCACCTTCGAGATGAACGGCGATGCAAAAATCACCGGATGCAGCGCAGCCTGGGGCGGCGGCGTGAACAACGACAAAGGCATCTTCAACCTTTCCGGCGGCAGCATCACCGGATGCAGCGCAAATCTCGGCGGCGGCGGGGTGGACCTGTGCGCAGACACCTTCAACCTTTCCGGCGCGGCAAGAATCACCGGCAACACCAAGGGCGATACCGCAAACAACGTCTATCTTGAAGGCGATTATAAAATCACCCTGTCCTCCTCTTCACCTCTGAGTCCCGGCGCATCCATCGGCATCACGATGCAGACGCCGCCCGGCGTATTTACCGACGGCGGACAAGGCGACTACACAATTGCTGCGTACTTCACCTCGGATGATGAAAATTATATAGTCGAGATTTCCGGAACCGAACTTACACTCACAACACCGGTCGCCAAAATCGTTAGCACTGATAAAAAATATGCCACCGTCCAGGCAGCCGTGACTGCCGCCGCCACTTCTGATCCCTATGATACAATCGAGATGCTAATTGATACTACCGAAAATATCACCATCAGCGGCAAAACAGTCACCCTCGACCTCGCCGGACACACCCTTACCGGCGACGGAAACGGCTCTGTTATCACCGTGAACAGCGGCGCAGACTTTACGTTGACCGATTCAAAGAAAGACGAAGAGCGCTACTACAACACTGCTCTTGGCAAAGCATGGACAGCCGCAACTGAGGTCGACTGGACCGCTTCCCCGAAGCAGCTGACACCGGAAACAATAACCAGCCCTGACGACCTTGCAGCAGAAGGCGCCGTCATTAAAATGACCGGCGGCATTATCACCGGCGGCAGCGCAACATACGGCGGCGGCGTGTACAACTGCGGCAACTTCACCATGGAAAGCGGCAGCATCACCGGATGCAGCGTAACAGGCATCTACGGCGGCGGCGGCGGCGTGTACAACGCCGGCACCTTCGAGATGAAAGGCGGCAGCATCACCG
>DALTWG010000018.1 GCA_029987245.1 Methanocorpusculum sp.
CCTTCGGACTGATGGTGAATTCCTTTGTTGCGTCGGACGGAAGCTGGTAGTTGGCGTTGTCCAATGCAGTCGCAGTGGCAGTGTGAGTTCCCGCATCTTTTTCTCCGCCGGTGACGGTAACATTGCAGGTGTCGCCTTCAAAGAGGTTGGTGACGTCTGCTGCAGGTTTCTGCGGGTTGCCGTTGTAGGTGAGCCGGGTTGTGCCCCAGGAAAGTTCAGCTTCCCGTGGGGTGATGGTGAATTTTTTCTCCGTGATCGAATCAAAGTTGCCGGTTCCGGTGATGGTTACCGCAGCCGTTCCCGCATTTGTGTTGGCTGAATAAACAACGGTATAATCGGTGTCTTTGACCAGCGGTGTGTCATTGAATTTGATATCCAGTGCCGGCTCAATTGCATTTCCGCTATACTCCTGTTCTTCAATTTCAGCTATGTGGACAGAGCTGTCAGTAATGGACAGCGGGGTGATATCGGCTGTAGCTGTAGTGGAGTCAGCAGACAAAGAATAGTTGTCTTTTGCGTCTCCGGCTAAAGTAAGTCCGCTGATGTTGACTGTTTTTCCTGTCCCAACGGATGCATCAGTAAAAGACGCCGTTGCCGTGGATTTGTCAAGACTGATGTCATCGCTTCCTATCACACCGGTGAGCGAGCCCGGGTTGTTGATGGAAGCGCTGCAGCCGCCATCATAGACTTTACTGCTTGCAGTTGCAGTCGCGTCAGTAATACTGACCGGTTTCTTTGCGATAGTCCATTCAATGGATTTGTTAGCAGTTGTTGAGTCGGACCATACATAACCGGTTGTATCAGTAAGTGCGGCGACAGCTGTATAGTCTCCTGCACCGGTCTCTTTATGCTTGGATATGGTGTAGCCTGTGCCCTCCGGAACGCCGGTCTGTTCCCCGCCGTTATAGACAAGTCCGGCTGCCGGCGCCGGAATTGAAATTTTTTGTTTCCATTTCAGTAATCCACCCCCATATGCCGCTCCAAGTGTCGGGTTGGTATCATTTTTGAAGACGTATAAAAAATCATATTCTTTATCTGCAGAACCAAATGCTGCACCCTTGCCAGTCAGGCTGGTTATATGAATCTCGGCATTGGCGGTTAAGGGTCCGTTAATAATTAGGTAATTATTTGTATAGACATTACTGCTTGATGTACTGCCGGTTCGGATGTTTTCCTTAATTATTGCTGTGCCGGATATCCGGAAGCTGCCGTCCTGGTTCTTCACGCCGCCGCCGTTGGCGGTGGCGCTGCATCCTGTGATGCTGCCGCCGGACATAGTAAAGGTGCCATACTCGCTGTTGTACACGCCGCCGCCGTAGTCCGCGCTGCATCCGGTGATGATGCCGCCGCTCATGTTGAAGGTGCCGGCGTTGTAGACGCCGCCGCCTGAGGAATCAAAGCCTTTTGCGCTGCATCTGGTGATGCTGCCGTTGTTCATGTTGAAGGTGCAGCCGGTGTTGATGTAGACTCCGCCGCCGTATGTCGGGCCGATGCCTGAGACGTGAGTGATGCTGCCGGTGCCGGTCAGTGTAAGTTCGCCGCTGTCCGCAATTGTGATTGTCGGGCAGGTGTCGGTGCCGGTAAGGGTGTGTCCGGCGAGGTCGAGGGTAATGGTTTTGCCGGTGATGGTAATGTTTTCTGTAGAGTTGTCAATCATCACGATTGTATCTTCGGATGTTGCATGTGTTATGGCATCGGCAACAGTAGCGTACTCTGTAGTGTTGATTTTGGCAGCATTACCTGCTGTTCCTGTCCCGGCAAAGACTGCTGCAATGAAAAGTAGTGCAATAAGCATTAAAAGAATTCGTATAACGATGCGTGTTTCGTGTGATATGCCTTTTCTCTTCTTCTGATGAGATGGCATATATGTGGATTTTTGGGTCTGGTTTTTTGTCATGATGAGCAAGTACCTTTTCGGCTGTATCGGCATAAGGGATGAGACAATCCGGTATTTATATTGACAGAAAGATATATATAGTGACCGGTTTCTATTCATAAAGATAACATCAGGAAACGCAGTTTTAGCAGGCGAGAACCGGTTTTTTCTCCCTCCCCTCCTCCTCCCGCGCGGCATGAATGTAAGATAGGGATGTCTCCTTTCATGAATCAGAAACCGTCTCTGTTCAAAAAAGCTGACCTGCTCACTCCCCGCCTCAAATCACGAACTTTTTCTCTGAATACAACCATACTACCCCACATATACCACCACTCGCCATGTCCGAAAAAACCACTCCTGCAAAACCGGATACCCTGACCGCCCTCTACGCCAGATACCGCGAACAACAGACCGCAAAACAGCACCTCCTCCGCGAAGAACAACAGGCCAAATCCCGCCGCGAAGCCGAACTCCGGGCCGAAAAAGCCGCCGAAGAAGAACGCATCCGCAAAACCAACGAAGCCTACATGGCACGCGAAGAGAAACGCCGCCAAATCGCCCGCGAAGCCGAAGCGAAGCGGGCCGCACAACGCGAAGAAGCCCGCGCTGCCGAACGCCGCGAACGTGAAGCAGAACGCACCCGCTTCAAGCTTCTTGAAAAAATAGACGCCGACCGCCGCAAACAAAAAACCGACCTAGCCCGCCTCCAGACACTTGCCGCCGCCGAAAAAGACCGCATCGCCCGCCGCATTGCAGCCGACGCCGCCGCCCGCGAAGCCGAGCGCCTTGAACAACTCCGCATTGCAGAACTCCTTGCAGCCGATGCCGCCCGCCGGGCTGAAAACGCCCGCCGCCTCGCCGCCCTTGGCGCCGCCGAGCAGACACGTCTGACAGACCGCATCAAAGCAGATGAGGCGGCCTGCGAGTGCGAACGCCTTGAAAAAATCCGCCTTGCAGAGTTAGTCGCATCCGATGCGGCCCGCCGCAAAACCGCGGCGGCCCGCCTCCGGACGCTGGAAAAAGAATGGGCGGCACAGGAAGACGAACGCAGAGCCCGCGACATGCGCCTTCGTGCATATGAAAAAGAAGAAGAAGAAGACACCCTCCGCCGGGATATGACAGCCGTCAGCTGCCTTGAGCGAGTACGCGAATTTCTGGAAGCAGACGAACACCCGGTCATGCGCAGCGAAATCGCCTTCATAGAGGGCGTGGAGGAAGAAGAACTGCGCCGCCGCACTATCGCCGCCGCAGACGCCGACCGAAGAACGAACGCCCGCCGCCGCCTCTATGTGCTTGCCTACCGGAATGCCTGCCGGGAAACCGGCATCGCTGAAACCGGCCTGCTCTTCCCCCGGTTTGATATCCCTGTTCCCTACGGGGCGGTCGACTCCTATGATATCCGAAAGGCGGCGTCAGGGCTTTTTAGCGGCGCAAAGCCGCGGTGGAAGACCGGCGCTGCCGCTGCTGGCGCCGCCGCCGCCGATGCGGCCGATGCGGCTGCCGCTGCAGCGCCTGATTATTCGTTTACCCTGGAGGAATGGTATGAATATGAAACGGTCTGTGACAGTGCCGATGTCTACCGGCAGAAGGAACGCGAACTCCGCCGGATAGCCGAGGAGAACTGGGAGAAGCAGGCCGGCGCAAACCGTGCGGCCGATGAACTCAGGCGCCGGGAACATGAACGCGAGAAAGCCGTTGCGGCAGAGGCGGCACGCTGGTTCGGGTGAAGTGAGATGGCCGCAAAAAAACTCACCATCTATACCGACGGCGCCTCCCGCGGCAACCCGGGACATGCCGCATCAGCCTGGCTTATCTTAGACGGCGTCGACGTGCTTGAATCAAACAGCGCCGCCATCGGGCGGGCTACCAATAACGTCGCTGAATACACGGCGCTCATCTCCGCATTGAAGGCGGTCAGGAAATACTCTCTTCCGGAAGAGACCGCACTCGCATGTTTTTCCGACAGCGAATTAATGATATCGCATCTCAACAAAACCTATGCCTGCCGCTCGGAAAACCTGCTGCCGCTCTATAAAGAGGTGCGCAAACTTTCCCAGGCGTTTGCCTCGGTCACCTATTTGCATGTCCCGCGGGAAAACGGCTATATCTCCGCCTGCGACTGGCTGTGCAACCAGACGCTGGATTTAGGTTCGGTGCCGGCACCGGCACCGGCCTCCTCCCCTGCTCCCGTCTCTTCCTCCACACCGGCTCCCGCTCCGGCTCCCGCCCCCCGGGCAGATTCGGACATCCGCTGCACACCGGTGGGCATCGTCCGCTCGCCCTTTAAAAAGATGGAAGATGCCCCCGCCATGGGAGCGCTTACCGGTGAGTTGAGCAGAATCGAAATACAGGAAGCATACGCCCCGGCGATCACCGGGCTTCACCCCGGCGACTATGTCTATGTCCTCTGCTGGTTTGACCGCGCCTCTCGCAGCGTTTTGCAGGTGCACCCCCGGGGCGACGCCTCGCGGCCGCTTGCAGGCGTCTTTGCAACCCGCTCGCCGATGCGCCCCAATCCCGTTTCACTTACTCTTGCACGAATCGAAAAAATCGAGGGCAGCGTCCTCACGGTCTCGGGATTGGAAGCCCTGGATGCGACACCTGTCTTAGACATCAAGCCCTACTCGGAGATGGATTCGCCCAAAAGGGCTTCATAGATTTTTGCCATCTCCCGGACCTCGCCCTCGCACCGGCTTTCAATCGCGGCAAATTCCCGGTCATCATACATCTCCCAGACCACTTTGCCGGTCGGCTTTCTGTCGCGGTCCGGCACAAACCGGTCGGCGAGTTCATTATGCGCCCGCGGGTGAAGAAGGGGCGCCTGCTTTTGCAGAAAACCGATACCGGCAACAGACAAATCCACCACCCGGTTTTTGCAGAAGACCTCATAGATTTCCTCAGGCGGCGCCACCTGATACTGCAGGAATTTGGTGTACAAAAACGGCATGTCAAAGGTGCCGATACCAATGCCGCAGATTACCGGGTCGGCTGCATGCGCCGGCTTGTCGCGGATGCGGGCCCTGATACCGGCAAAGAGTGCATAGATGCTTTGCACCACCTCCTCCTCCCCGCCCTCGCGCCAGGTCCAGTGGTGGGCAAAATCCGCATACACCTCGCCGGTCGCCGGATTTTTCAGCGAAAATACCCCGCCTAAAAGGGTGTGCTCCGGTTTATACGGGTTCACCGTTAAGGAGGTGCCGTATCGCCGCCTTCTGTCGGCTTTCGGGACATATGCCTCCAAATCGAAGATGAGGACCTGCAGATATTTCGGGGTGTACAAAACCATGTGTATATATATTTGTTTTTCGGAGATATGAAGTACTGTGTTTGTATATTTCACAGGTTTCATAATCTGAAAGCACCTATCTGATAAGGAATGTATTCTGTCATCACCGGCAAAAGACACCAGAAACTCATCCTCCTCATTGCAGCGTTTGCCATCTTCATGGACGGTCTTGACACCTCTATTGTAAACGTAGCTCTGCCTGTCATCGCCGGCGATCTGGGCATCGATATCTCTGGCAGTTCCTGGGTTGTCATGGCATATCTTCTCTTTCTTGCAGGGTTTATGCTTGCCTTCGGCAAAATTGCCGACAACGGCAGAATCAAAACCATATTTGTCATCGGTTTTGCCCTGTTTGCCGCAAGCTCGCTTGTCTGCGCCCTTTCCCCGGATATGACTGTAATGATTGCTGCCCGCGCCGCCGAAGGCCTTGGCGCTTCTATGATAGCAGCTGCCGCGCCCCTTCTTATCACCCGGTTTCTGCCGGAAAACCGGCGCGGTCTCGGGATGGGCGTGATTGCAACCGCGGGCGGCATTGCAACCGCGTTCGGCCCTGCGCTCGGGGGATTCATTACTGAATTTCTTTCCTGGCACTGGATTTTTATCATCAATATCCCTATCGGCATCGCCGCGATATGTTTTGCGCGTGTCGTGATTCCAAAGCCTGATGAAAAGCCCCGTCAGGTGCCCTTTGATAAAATCGGCACCGTCCTCATGTTTGCAGCGACCGCGGCATTTCTGATATTTTTAGAGCGCGGCCCGGAGTTCGGCTGGACTCATCCAATAATCCTTGGCTTAATCGCGGTGTTTGTCCTCACCGCCGCGGGATTTTGCATCCGGTCGCTTACCTGTTCCTATGCGCTGTTAAATATCCGCATCTTTAAACACTGGAAATTTACCGCGGTCACGGTCTCCTATCTTTTAACCTGCGCGGTGTTTGCAGGCATCATGTATATGCTGCCGTATTATATGCAGAATGCCATGGGGCTTGCGACGTCTGTTGCCGGGCTTCTTTTAATGGGATGCTCGATAATTACGGCATGCATCGGTATTCCGGCTGGTTCCTTAAGCGATAAAACCGGATGCCGGCTGCCGTGTATTTTGGCCGCGGTGTTCCGGATTGCATTTTGTTCCATCTTCCTGTTTATCGTTCCGGCTTACGGGCTTTTGCCGCTTATCATTGCGTTAATCTGCATGGGGCTTTCGTTTGGCATCTCCGGCGGCCCTGCAACCGCGCGCATTACCCAGATGGCGCCCAAAGGCGAGGAGGGGACGGGGACCGGGGTTATGATTACCTCGGACTTTTTGGGCGGCGATATCGGGGTTGCGGCATATGCCATGGTCTTCGGGATTACGGTGCCTGCGTCGGCCGGTATTCCTGTCGCAGATCTTTCCACGGATTTGTTTATGGCGGGATTTCATGCCACGTCAGCCCTCGGTCTTGCATTCGGCATTATCACGCTGGTGCTGTCGTCTGTGGTGCCGAATCTTAGGGTGAAAAGCGGGTGATGCAGAGAAACTATTATGAGCCTTTAAATACTATATAATAAGGATATGGCGACTAAGAATAATAAGTATGAGTCCCTGAAAATCGAAAATATCGTTGCATCAGGAGTAATCGCAGACGAAATCGACCTTGGTCTGATTTCCAGCAAGATTGACGGCTGCGAACTGAATACCAAGCGGTTCCCGGGTGCGGTGTTCCGCATTGAAGACCCGAAGATGGCTTCGCTCATTTTCAATTCCGGCAAGGTTGTTTTAACCGGCATCAGAGATGAAAAGGCGCTTGACATCGGTCTTGAGACGGTTTTAACTTCGCTGAAAGAGGCGGGGGTAAAGATTATGGATGTGCCGCAGGTTGCAGTAACCAACATAGTATGTTCCTATGACCTCGGGCGGTTTATCAACTTAAACCGTGTGGTTGCATCGCTTTCTCTGGAAACCATTGAGTATGAGCCGGAGCAGTTCCCGGGTCTTGTCTACAGAATCAAGGACCCGAAGATTGTTGCGCTTCTCTTCTCGTCGGGTAAAATAATTCTGACCGGCGGAAAGAATCTTGATGATGTAAGAAAGGGTCTTGCAGTGCTCGAAGAAAGCCTTGGTGAAATTCTCCAGGCATAATCTTTTTTTGTAACCGTTTGACATTCGTATTCGAAGCCGCGCCCTCCTCCCCCGTTTCCCCGCGAAACTATATCCCTTTGTGCAACCCAATTATAGTAACAGATGACACTCACCGCCGGAAATATCAAAAGCCTTCACCGCTATGAAATAAAAATCCTGCTCGCACTTGAACGCATGATGCGCCGCTACGCCTGGGTCCCTGAAGATGATTTGCGCGCCGCAACGCACCTTTCCAAAGAAGAACTCAAATACCGCTGCGGCACTCTAATCGAAAAAGATTTTGTCCGAGCCGAATCCGTGCCCTACCGCGGCTATGCGCTTGTCTTTGCAGGATATGACACGATAGCGCTGCGCAGCCTTGTTGACAAACAGCACATCTCGGCACTCGGCGCTTTTATCGGCGTCGGAAAGGAATCAGAGATTTACAAGGCTCTCGGATTCGGCGAGGTTATCCTGAAATTCCACAAAATCGGGCAGCGCTCGTTTCAAACCGTGCGCACCAACCGGGAATATATGCCGGAGTCCGGTCACTGCCCCTGGATATTTGCCTCGGCAAAATCCGCCGCCCGCGAGTATGAAGCGCTGAAAGCGCTTAACGGTCATGTAAGCGTTCCGGTGCCGATTGCACTCGACCGCCATGTTATTGTAATGTCCTTTATCGACGGCGTCAATTTATTCCGCTGCACGCTTGCCAATCCGGATGAAACCTATCAGCGGATTTTAGACGAGGTCCGGGCCGCGTACAGAACCGGCTACATTCACGGGGATTTGTCTGAATACAATATCATGGTCGACGACAACAATCTCTGGATTATCGACTGGCCCCAGTGGGTTGCACCGGATCACCCGAATGCGGAGGTAACGCTGCGCCATGATATGGAAACGGTCTGCGCCTTTTTTGCGAAGAAATACCGGAAGCATTATTCCGCGGACGAGGCTATTAGCTATGTAACATCATGACGGGGCTTGTATTCGGTATCGATATCTACAAGGGCTCAGTCAGAAGCGGCAGTGTGCGGCCGCGTTATGCATTTATCCGCGTGGTTGACGGCAAAATCGAGTCGGAAGAACGCGGCATTTCTCTATTCCGCCTGCTGCGGTTTATTGAAGCAGAGCGGCCGGAGATTGTCGCGGTTGACTCTGTTCAGGAAATTGCGGCTGATACGAAAGAGTTGTATGCTTTTCTTGCGCAGCTGCCGTTCGGGACAAAGCTGGTGCAGGTCACCGGCGACGGGGTGAGAATGGAGTCGCTTCCTGTTGTTGCCGCACGGTATAATCTGAAGTTTGACAAGACAAATCCCATGGAGGAGGCGAAGGCCTCCGGGCTTGTGGCATCGTTCGGCGGGGGATATGAGGTGATTGCATTCGAGCCGGTGACTTCGGTCACCGTCTCCCGCGGCCGCTCGCTGGGCCGGGGGGGCTGGTCGCAGAACCGGTATGTGCGCAAAGTGCACGGCGCGGTAAAGGTTCGCGCCCGTGAAATCGAAGAGCATCTCAAAGAGGCGGGGCTTGCTTACAGCACGTCGGCGCGGCGCGCCTTCGGCGGGGAATCGCGGATTGTGTTCACTGTCAATGCCCCGCGCCGGCTGGTGCCCGCTGCAAACGCAAAGGCGGGCGATGTCTGTGTCAAAGTTGAAGGCCGGCGCAAGGACCGGATTGAATTCGCGCCGGTGTCGAAGCGGCCGCCGTATATTATCGTGGGTTTTGACCCGGGAACAAGCGTGGGCATAGCGGCGCTGGATTTGGAGGGAAACCTTGCCGGCCTGGTAAGTCTGCGCAATCCCACGCATGCGGAAATTGTCTTTGAGATTACAAAGATCGGGCGGCCGGTGCTTGTTGCTACCGACAAGGCGGAGATTCCGGGCGGGGTGGATCGCGTCCGGAGGACGTTTTCCGCCGCGGTCTGGGCGCCGAAAAAGGATATTCTCATCCGTGAAAAATACGAGGCGGTGGAAGGTTTTGCATTCAAAAATGATCATGAGCGTGATTCGCTTTCTGCCGCCGTCTATGCTTTTCAGTCCTACAGCGCGAAATTCGACAACCTGGCGCGGCGCCTGGCGCCCGGTACCGACCTGGAGCTGGTAAAAGCCGGTGTGATTCAGGGAAAAACCGTTGATCAGATTCTTGGCGAACAAAAGCAGGCCGCCGGGGCAAAGGGCTCTGCCCCGGCGCCGGCGCATTCGCCCGCGTCTGCGCCGGAACCTGCGGCTGCAGCCGTTTCAGACGAGCGGGACAGAAAAATCGCCGCTCTCGAAGAGGAGGTGCAGAAACTGCGCGAGCTGGCGCGCAGTCTTTCGGAAGAGCTGGAGATAAAATCCAAGGCTGCGGTAACGCTGCAGCAGCGTCTTGAATCCGAGCGGGATGTGCGCAGCACAGCCATGCTTTATTCCGAGGAGATTGAATCGCGCGACAAAGAGCTTGCGCAGGTGAAAAAGGCGCTGCGCAAAGAGGAGCGCCGGTGCAAAAACACGCGGGAAAAACTCGAGCGGATGAAGCGCTATGTCGCTTTGCAGGCGGGCGAAGGGCACCTTGCCTTAAAGGTCCTGCAGCAGCTTTCGCGCGAGGATGTCAGGGCTATTGATGCGGAGATGGGCGTAAACGAGGATGACATTTTGTATGTGCTCAAAATCGACGGCTGGGGCAAATCGGTTGTGCGGGACCTCGCAGAGGCAAAAATCAAAGCGGTTATTCTGCCGCGGCTTACCTTTGACCGCGCCAAAGAGCAGCATTTAATTGAAGAGTTCCGCGAGGCGGGGGTTGCCCTGCTCTCCGGAGCGGATTTGTCGCCGCGGGTGAAGGGAAAAATCGGTGTGGTTGACGAAAAAGCGTTTTTGCTTTCGATGGAGGCGTGGAACAAATCACAGGAGGCGTATTTGAAGGAGAAAAAGACCGGCGAACTGCACGGCATGGTAGCAGAATATCAGGTTGAGCGGCGCCGGGAGGTTGCGGTTTTAGGCATCGACCCGGAATCATATATCTTCAAGGTGGAGAAGCGAAAACCGGCGCCGGCCTCGGCGCCGGTCTCGACGCCGAAACCGAAACCGAAACCGCAGCCGGTACCGCAGCCTGCGCCGGCTGAAAAGCCGGCGCTGCCTGCGGTTCCGGAATTTTCCACGCTGCGCAAAACGCCGGAAATCAAGCCGGAAAAAGAAGAAGAAAAGCCTCCGGAGAAAAACGCGTCGGAGATTTTGCTCGGCGTGCTTAAAGAGTACAAAGCCGAGCGCAAAAAGGAGCTGGGCACTGATGAATGACCGTGAATTACTGAAAACCATTATTCCGCTGATAGGAAAAGAAGAGACTTCTGATGACTGCGCCGCCTTTGATTTAGGCGACGGCAGGGTGCTTGTTTCAAGCACCGACATGCTGCACAGAAAGACTGATTTCCCGCAAGGCTCGACCGATTTTGAAAACGGCTGGCAAAGCGTTGCGGTGACGCTGTCTGATATCGCTTCCTGCGGGGCGAAGCCGGTGCAGGTGTTGGTCGCGGTCGGCTTAGACGAGCCCGACCGTCTTCTCCCCTTTATGGAGGGGGCCTCTGCCTGCGCAAAATCCTGCGGCTGCGCGGTTTCCGGCGGGGACATCGATTCGCATGATGAGTTAACCGTGGTTACCACGGCCTTTGGCATCGTGGAAAAGGAGTATCTGTGTCAGAGAAGCGGGGCCCGCCCGGGCGACGCGGTATGCATCACCAAAATTCCGGGCCTGGCGCAGGCGGCGCTTGAAGGCGATGCGCGCTGGTGGAACAATCTGGTAAAGCCAATCCCGCAGGTGGCCGAGGGCATCGCCATCGCCCGCGCAGGCGCAAGCGCAATGATGGATGTATCTGACGGGCTCGCCATTTCACTGTGGGATTTGGCGGAGGCTTCCGGGGTGCGGATTGATATAGATTTAGCGGGCGTCACCCTCCCGGATGTCGCAGGAAAGCCGGAGGATTACTTTTTCTTCGGCGGCGGAGATTACGGCCTTCTCTTTTGCATGCCTGACGGGGCACACGCAGGTGTGCCCCGTCAGGTAATAGGGCGGGTGCGCGAAGGCCGCGGCGTTTTTTATCAGGGAAAGGAACTTCCCGCCCGCGGGTATGAACACAGCTGGTAACCTTCCCACTCATCAATCTCATTTTTGAGTAACAAACCAAAACAGATACAATTTAATATCTTTCCGGACGAATATATCTGTATGGAAAAAATACGACTGACAGCCAAACAGATGATGATATCTGTAACTGTTGCCATTGCCTGTTTCCTGCCGCCATTTATCGGCTCGGCAACAGGCCTGATTGCATCGGATATTATCAATTTCTTCGGCTATGAAGCAGCGTTCGGCTCGGGGCTCTTCCCCTGGGTCTTTACCACGTACACGCTTGCATCGACCATCTTTTTAATCCCCGCGGCGCGCCTGGCGGATAAATTCAACAAGAAAATCTTCTTCCTTATCGGCGTCCTGCTTTTGGGCGCATCTTCGCTTGGCATAGGATTTTCCACCACCATGGAGATGCTTTTGTTCATGCGCGTGGTTCAGGGTATTGGAAACGCGCTGATGTTTGGAACAGCAATTGCTCTTGTGGCAGCAGCGGTCCCGCCAAAGATTCGCGGAACAGCCATCGGCATTGCAATGACCGGCGTATTCTTAGGCCAGCTTGCGGCGCCGCTTACGGCAGGCGCGCTTACCAATGCTATCGGCTGGTATGCGGTCTATGTTGTCCTGCTTCCGGTCGCACTGCTTTCGTTCATTCTTGCAATTATCTGCATCCCCAAGGATGCGCCGATTGACACCGGCAAATTCGACTGGATAGGCAGTCTTATTTTCATTGTGGGCATGGCTTTTGCCGTTTACGGCTTCTCGAAACTTCCGGACATGACCGCCGTTATTTGCATGGTCGTCGGCATTATCCTGATGATATTTTTCTTCGTCTGGGAAAAGCGCAATGCAAATCCGCTTATGCCGGTGGATTTAATCCTCAAAAACAGAGGATTTAGTTTCAACAGCGGGGCAAACCTGCTTTATTATGTTGCAATCTATTCCATGGATTCGCTGATTTCCACCTATATGGCGGAACTCTGGGGAATCGAAGACCCGTTCCTGAGGGCGCTTATTATCACGACGGAGGGCTTGATTCTGGTCTTCTTCACCATCATGGCGGGCAGATTCTATGACCATATGCTGCCTAAGTTCGTTCTCGGCATCGGGGGAATTCTTGCGGTGGTTGCGGCTTTGCAGATTCGTCATCTCTGGGATTTGCAGACGAATGAGCTGTTAATGACGGGTGCGGTAATTGTTGCAAGTATTGCTGCGTTTGCTATCGGTTCGATTATTCTTGGCATCATCGATTTAGTGAAAAAGGATGCGCCGCCGAAGTATGCGACCTCGCTTGGTCTGTTAATTATCATAGGAGGTATGGTTGTGTTCCTGTTCTCCGGTGAGGAGATGAACCTGTGGCTGCTTATTGTGGTCGAGGCTTTGTTTGGTATCGGTATTTCCATCTTTGTTACGCCGAACTCAACTGCAATTATGAATTCGGTTTCGGAAAAGGAGTACAGTATGGCATCTGGCACGCTTTCAACGGTCAGGATGCTTGGTATGGCGCTTTCGTTTGGTATTGTCGCAATCTTAGAGACGCTGTTTATCACCGGGGTTGCGGAGAGTTATTCGTCTGAGTTTCTGACAATGCTGCATGGAACTATTATTGCTTCAATTGTGGTGCTTGCAGCGGCGATACTTCTTTCCTGGTTCGGGGTGAACAAGGAGAAAGCGGCGGAGGAATAATTACTTTTTTTGCCTGCGTGCCGGTACCGCAGGGAGCATATCAGCAGTTACTCCTCGTTTTCGCAGTCTTTCATAACATCTGAAAATGAAGAGTATCGTTTATATGCAGTTTTGTTTTCACACATCATCTGATATTCGGCAAGTGCCGCTCTTGTTTCCGGATTAGGGATTTCCACACCGACTTTGAAAGGGATTGCCTGTTCACGCAGGGTTTGTTTCAAAAATATCGTTACTGCGGTGGATAAGTCCAGGCCCAGTTCTGCAAGCAGCGGGACAACTGCTTTTTTGAGTTCCGGGTCAAGGGTGATGCTGGTGCTGACTTTTGTCATATGTTCAGTATATCTATGGTGCATGGGTAAAATAAATATTTTATGCGGGTGATTCAATGTGCAGGATGGCGAAAATATATAGTGTCCGGATACCATAATCTCCGGTTTATTTTTCCGGCGGGTTTTCTTTGCACCTTACTACCGGTTTTGCAAGATGCCGCCGTGACCCGGGAGGCACCTCATACCATTGTCCTTCGGCTACCTCCCGCGCAACTGCCTCTGTTTCGCGAATCCGCCCGGCGCACTCCCGGCATTTCCAGCCCTTTCCGGCACCGGCCGATGTCATGCGTCCGCCGCAAAGCGGGCAGCGCGGCGAGACGCGCCGTTCCACTTTTGCAAGGTGCATGACGCGGATTTTTTCCAGGTGCAGCACGCCGCCGGTGAAACTGCCAAAGACTGTTATCACATCGCCCGGGGCAAGCGCGCGCACATAGTTTCTGAAATATTTCGTCGGCTCAAATGCAAAACACTCTACGCCTGCAACTGAGATCGATACGTGTCCGCCGCGCCGGGTAACCGGCGCGGCTTCAACCGTCCCGGTAAATTTGAAAGATCCGCCTTCGAATAGCGGCCCATCTAAAATATGCGCATCGGTCCCCTGGTTTGTCTGCCATATCTGGTGGAATGCAGGCGCCTCGGTTTGCAGGAAGCCGACGGCTTCTGTCACCGATTCGGGCGCGTCGCCGCGGATTCCGTATAAAACCGGGTCTTTTCCGTGCGGGATGCAAATCACTGTCTGCCGGATGAAATCGACGGTGTCCCATGTGTGCGGCGCGGTTTCTTTTTCCGATGCGAAAAAGCCCGGTTTTTCAAACCGCCGCGGGGTACCCAGAACTTCCGCGCGCCGGTAGGCGAGGTACTCGTATGTATAATCCGGCAGGACTGCACACACTGATGCAGTCGCGCCGATAAGACCCCGCCGCAGTTTCCAGCCTTTGTAGAGCGCGCCCTCGGCTTTCAGCAGCGCCTCGGCTTCTTCTACCGTGCAGAAGCGCTGCAGTGCCTGATAATAAAAGTCCGGCGCGGGTTTGTGATCCAGCACAACCACGCCCGGATTGGTGTTTTCGCAGTCAAACATGGCGTATTTTTCGACCAGATCACAGGCAAGATGAAACAGATATTCCTTTGGCGCGTTCGTCTCAAGACAGATGCCCGCGTTGCCGCGCGTTTTCCAGACGACATTGGGATTGAGCCTGATAAGGCGTGCGCCGGTTACCAGATAGCCGTCTGCAATGAGTTTTCGCGCCGCAAGCGCGCCTAAATAGGTTGTGCACATACCTTCAGGCGAGTCGGTGTCATCTATTCCGAGATACATTTCGATAAACATTTATTGAACCGCAATACTATTAGAATTATAGATTATGTCAAACGACAGACTTCTCTCCAACGTGGTCAGCATACTTCTGATGTGCGGTTACAATGTCTCGGAAAGGTGCGAAATACGTCCGCGCAGTTTCGACCTTATGACGTCAAACGGAGAGAATCTGCTCGTTATCAAGGTTGTTTCGCAGATTGATTCAGTAAACGAAGATGTTGCCTGGGACCTGGATAAAATCGCAAAACATCTCAAGGCAATACCTCTTATCATCGGTGAGCGCGCGCGCGACCTGCCTCTCGAGCGCGGGGCAATATATCTGCGCTACGGCATCAACGCGGTTTCGTCTGCAACGCTCTATGATTATTTAGCCGAGGGCGAGCTGCCGCTTGTCTATGCGTCTTCAGGCGGGTTGTATGTGAATATTGATTCGGAAAAAATCCGCAAACGCCGCGAGGAGCTTTCGATGTCTTTAGGTGACCTTGCGCATGCTTTAGGGGTTTCGCGGCGGACGATTTCCAAATACGAGGACGGGATGGGCACAACACTTGACATGGCGATGCGGCTCGAGGAGTTTTTCGATGAGGATATTGTGCAGCCCATTGAGTTGTTCAGGTATACGCCGGCAGAGGATGAATGGATTCCGGCTGCCCTGGCATCGGCGCACACCGAAGGCGAGGCAGCCGCCCGGCCTGAAGACCATCTCCGCTCAATAGGCATCAATGTGCATGAGCTGCGCAGATCGCCTTTCCACGCATTTGCGGTATTCGAGGATGAAACAATTTTAACCTGCTACGGCACGCAGCAAAAAACTGTGAACCGGGCGGAGCTTGTTGGCAACATCTCGCAGATTTCCGGGACGCATTCGCTGTGTGTGGTAAGCGACTACAGCAAAGAGAAAAAGATAGGCAAAACCCTTGTTATCGGCGAGGAACGGCTGAAAAAAATGGAGGACGGGGAGGATTTGCTTGAGATGGTTTCCGAGCGCAAATAGCCGTTTGTATGCGTGAGGTATACTTTTTTTCAGACTCTGTAAGAACACTGATATACTTTGAAACCAAATAAATGCTTATGCCAGGTGACTCTGAGTTATCAAGAATCGGTGTTTCGCTTCCGGAAAATCTTCTTACCAAGTTTGATACAATTATTGGCGGAAGAGGTTATTCATCGCGTTCGGAGGGGATTCGCGATGCAATCCGGTCTTATATCACGTATTACGAGTGGATGAATGATGTTGCAGGCGACCGCCAGGGGGTAATAACGATGGTGTATGATCACGATCAGCGCGGACTTATGGAGGCGATAACAGAAATCCAGCATTCGAACCGTGATATTATTCAGTCTACTATTCACTCGCATGTTAACGATGAGCGCTGTCTTGAGGTGGTGATGGTGAGAGGCGACGGAAAGAAATTAAAAGTCCTTGCCGAGCGGCTTATGGCGCTTAAAGGGGTTGAGTCGGTAAAACTGACAACGATAAAAACCGAATAACTTTTTTATTTTCTAACTATTGGGGTGTTTCCCGTTCGGGAAACAAAATGGTACGTGTCATTTGCTATTGTATTGTTTCAGACAGACCGGACACACCTGAGGCTGTATGGGTTTTAGGTCTGCTACTACTATATTTCTCGTAATTGTATATAAACATTTTCACCAATGCACAGCATTGACGTTTGGCATCGGCGCGATGCATTAATATTGCTGTGCGACAAATAATGGTAGTATGAGTGATACTGAATCAGGCTTTTCTGAAATCCTTGCCCTGCTGAAAGCAAATCCGCGGGGCATGTCGGTAACGGAAATAGCCGAAGCGGTGCACACAAACAGAAATACAGCCGCCCGCTATCTGGACAATCTTTTGGTCTCCGGGCGCGTGGAGATGCGGACGTTTGGCAAGGCAAAGGTATTCTTTGAGTCAAAGCGCGTGCCGGTTTCGGCCATGCTCAATCTCTCATCCGAGATGGTGCTTTTAATCGATTCCGATTTGAAAATTATTCAGGTCAATGATTCGCTTCTTTCTTTTCTGCACGCAGAGGCAGATGATATTGCAGGAACCTTTGTGTATGAAGGGGCCTGCCGCGCGTTTTGTTCAGGCATTCTCACCGAACAAATCCGGCGCGCCCTCTCAGGCGAGATGATAAAAAGCGAGCTGCGGCTGTATGTCGATAACGCCGAGCATTACCTTGAAGAACGGATTTCTCCGATGGTTCTTGCAGACGGAAGACCCGGCGTCACGCTGATTTTAGATGACATAACCGCAGAGGTGCAGGCAAAAACCGCGCTGGAGCAGAGCGAATCCCTGTTTCGCCGGCTGGTTGAAACGGTGAAGGACGTATTGTGGGAAATCGATGAAACTTTTGCCATTCAGTATGTCAGCCCGCAGATTGAATCCATGCTCGGCTACACGCCGGAAGAGCTTGCCGGCCGCAGTTTTGCGGAGTTGATGCCTGAAGAGGCCGCGCTGCATTTTTTGCGGGAGATTGGCTCGGGTTCTGCGCAGGAAACCGGCTTTACGCTCTATGACTTCCCTCTTTTGACAAAAGAGGGCAAAACCGTTTATGGGGAATTTTGTGCAACGCCTGTTATTATCGAAGGCGAGGCTGATGTATTTTTGGGCTATTCCGGCGCTCTGCACGACGTAACTGCCCAGCATTCGGCGGAGCTTTCCGCGCGGCGGTGGAAGCAGTTTCTTGGCGCGGTAATTGACAATATTCCGTCTCTTATTGCAGTAGTCGACCTGAAAGACCAGAAAATCGTTTACGTAAATGAGCGGCTGGAAGAGGAAATCGGCTATCCGAAAGAGCAGCTCACGCTTCTTGATGCAAATGAGTTTGCCTCGGTTCTTGCATCCGCGTCGCTGGAAAGAATTTTTGCGGAGGCAAAAGCCGGCCGGTTTTCTTTGCAGACGACCTCCGATGTCATTATGCTTATGGAGGAAAAATATCCGTGTGACATCCGCACGGTGCCTTTTACCATGACTGATGAGCAGCAGTATCTTGTGGTGATTTTCAGCAGTCCGGCCGGGGTAAAACGGTAAAGTTGATAATTCATCTGAACAAATACTATAGCCGTATTTTTGCGAGAGTATCCGAGCGGCCAAAGGAGGCTGACTCAAGATCAGCTCATGCAGATGTTCGCGGGTTCGAATCCCTCCTCTCGCACTTTTCCAGAATTGAGTAAGAAACCTTATCCATTATTACTGCTAATTAGTAAGCATGGGATTTTTTAACGACTTGAAAACATCGGCCAAGGAAGGCGTCGACGACATCAAAAAATCTGTGAAAACAGAAGAACTGAAAAGTCAGATTCGCGACCTTGAACGCAAGGAAAACGAGGCATACGCTGAAATCGGCCGCGAGGCAGTGGCTTTAGACGGCCCTGACAAGTTCGGTGAAAAAGGCGAAAATCTTATGAAACTGCAGTCCGAAATCGAAACCAAAAAGAACGAACTTGCAGTTTTAGAGAAAAAGCCCGAGCCGGAAGCAGAAGAGGCAAAGACCGAAGGCGAAGCGGCAGCTGAAGAGGAGCCTTCCAAGAAATTTTGTACCCAGTGCGGCGCGGAAGTCACCGCTGAGATGAAGTTCTGCGGCAAGTGCGGCGCAAAACTTGACTAACCTGTCACTCACTTCTTTTTTACGCGACACAAACCTTTCTTTTAAATAGATTGAAGTAGAATACTTAATTACTATGCAAAAATCCATCGAAGAAATAAATGAACGGATACGCGATGGAAGCGTTCGTGTAGTCACTGCTGACAAAATGCCGGATATCGTTGACGAATTAGGCGTTGAAGGCGCGCTCAAAGAAGTTGATGTGGTAACTACCGGAACCTTTGGCGCGATGTGTTCTTCGGGCGCATTCTTCAACTTCGGTCATGCGGAAATTCCCATCAGAATGGACCACATGTACTTAAATAACGTCGAAGCACATGCGGGACTTGCCGCGGTTGACTGCTATCTCGGCGCAACCCAGGAATCAGTCACCGTCCGCGACGCCTATGGGGGCGCGCACGTTATTGAAGACTTTATCGCCGGAAAAACCGTGGAACTGCGCGCCTCTTCCAAAGGCACCGACTGCTATCCGCGCCGCGAACTTATCAACGAGTTTACGCTTGCCGACTTAAATCAGGCAATCATGGTAAACCCGCGCAACTCCTATCAGTGCTATGACGCGGCAACCAATATGGGAAACAAGCCAATCAGAACCTACATGGGCTATCTGCTTCCCAATCACAAAAATGTCACCTATTCGGGCGCCGGCGCGCTTTCGCCTACAACAAACGACCCGGGATTCCATAGCATCGGTTCCGGAACGCCGATTTTCCTTGCGGGCGCAAACGGCATCGTTGTCGGTGAAGGAACCCAGTCCTCGCCCGGAAACGGTTTTGCAACCCTGATGACCTGCGCCAATATGAAAGATATGTCAATCGACTACCTGCGCGCTGCTACTATGACAGGTTACGGAGTCACGATGTATGTCGGTGTAGGTGTGCCGATTCCGGTGATAAACGAGCAGATTGTGAAAAATACCGCCGTCCGCGACGAGGATTTAGTTACGGAAATCGTTGATTACGGGACGCCGTGCCGGGACAGACCGGTGCTTCGCAAAGTCACCTATGCCGAGCTTAAATCCGGTAAAGTCGAGATAAACGGCGAGGAAATCAGAACCTCTTCGCTTTCGAGCTACAGAAAAGCCTGCGAGGTTGCAGCGGAACTGACGAAAAGAATCGAGTCTGGCACGTTTACCGTGGCCTTGCCAACACGGCCGATTAACGGAACGAAAATAAACCGTCCGATGGCTGAAAAAGGCACAACGGTCCTTGTAAGCGAGATGATGGGACGCAAATTTATCTCCATCAGCGAGGAGGACAGTGTAAAAGAGGCCGCGCGCCGGCTTTTGAAGGGTGAAACCAATCATCTGCCGGTTATAGACAAGGAAAACCGTCTGTGCGGTATTGTGACAACCTATGATGTCTCAAAAGCATTTGCAAATGACAATCAGGACAAAAATGTGGGAGATATTATGACAAAGCGTGTTATTACGACCGGGCCGGATGTGCCGGTGGATGTAGCCGCGCGCACTCTGCAGAAAAACAATATCGGCGCCCTGGTCGTCGTGGATTCCGGAAATAAAGTCCTTGGGCTGCTTCATTCGTATGCTTTAGGTGACCTTGTCGGCCGGAGGGGATTGCAGTGAAGCTGTTAGTTGAATACACCGGCACTGCAACGCAGAAGCCGAGTATCGCGGCCGCCATTTTGAAGTCGGGCGTTGAGGTAAACATTGAGCGCGCGCAGATTGACGGCGATTTCGGCTGGACGCTGCTTTCAGTTGACGAAAAGGAAGCGGAGAAATTTATTTCGGCGATTGATGCGCCCGGTGTTTCGATTAAAATTCAGAAAGATTCGGTTACGCACAATCCGGACGAGTGTGTTGACTGCGGGCTTTGCATCAGTATCTGCCAGAAACAGGTCTTTTCCTTTGACAGCGAGTGGCGTCTGGTAATTAATGCGGATAAATGCGTCTTATGCGGGCGCTGCGCCGCATTCTGCCCCCAGCGCGCGTTATCTGTTGAAAAAGACGACTAACTTTTTTTTATGCTGCGCGATCATTTTGCCCATAAGCAGACGATTACAACGATTCTTGCGGATGCAAAAGAGGATATTGAGGCCGCAAAAGCCGCGATGCTTTGCGCCCGCGCAGATTTGGAAGGCTATATCGCCCGGGACCCCTTTTTCTCCATGACGTATGATGCCTACTGCGCCGCCGAATCCGCGCCGGAAATTGTGCGGCGCATGAGCGAGGCGTCGCTTTCGGCGAATGTGGGTCCCATGGCCGCGGTTGCGGCATCTATTGCCTGGGCGGGCGCGGAGGCAATGCAGGATGCGGGAGCATCCTTTGGTCTTATCGACAACGGAGGCGACATCGCGGTCTTTTCAGACCGCGATGTGCGCATCGGGATTTTTGCAGGAAATGCGCCCTCGTCTTCCAAATATGCATTCATTCTTCCCCCGCAGGAAAAAATCTGCGGGATTTGCACCAGTTCGGCGACAGTTGGTCCATCCGTCTCATTCGGCATCGCTGATGCGGTTGTCTGTTTTTCTCGCAATCCGGCAAAAGCCGATGCATGGGCGACAGGGCTTTGCAACATAATTACGCCGGAGAATTTCCCCCCACCGGGTGACGCGGATATTTCCGGCGTGTATGCGGTAGCCGGCGACTGGATTGGAACATGGGGAAAGCTTCCGCAGATTGTGCCGGCAAAAGTGGATACTGATTTGATTACTCGCGGCGAGGCGGGACTTATTCAGTAACTGCTTTATAATATGCGGACACATTAATTGATTATGATGAAAAAATGCTATGCAGGCATCTGCATGTTCCTGCTTGCGCTCGCCCTGTTTTGCGGGGCAGCAGCGGCGGTAAGTTTTACATCGGAGGCTGTTGTGACGCCTTCGGGTGATTTGAAAATCAGTGAGAAAGTCTTGGTATCTATGACCTTTGAGGTAAAAGCAAAGGAACTCACGAATCTTTCCTTCTCCACGCCCCTGGAAAAAGCAGCATGGGACATCAGTGTCTACAACGGAAAATCGCGCCTTTTATACTACACACCTACCGGTGATTCATTTGCATTTTCGTCCTGCCCGGTTAATGAGGATTTGACGGTTTCAGTTCGCGTTTCCCTGGAAGGCACCGTCCCCCTGCGTTTGTCCGGCTACAGTGTTTCCATGTTTGAGATAACAGATAAAAACGGCGCCGGCTATGCGACCCCGGTCCAGAATATTCAGGGCAGAGTGCTTGTAACTACTGCAGTCCCGACTCCGGCAGCATCGCAGACCGCGGCAAGTGAGCCGGTTTTGCGCATTTCCTGTGATAAAAATGCATTTTCGGTAACGCCCGAAGAGCTTTATGTTGGAAAATATGTTACCGGGGAAATGACAGTCAAGGTTCCCAAGAAGCTGAGTGCGGAAATCACACTTGCCTCCCCGCTTGAAAATGTGCATTTCTCGGCTGTGCAGTCCTGCTCTGACGGGCGGCAGCTTGCCTATCTGAAGGCAAACGGTTCTCCTTTTACGATTCCTGCATCAACGGTGTATATTGACGAAGCTTACAGTATCAAAATTACGTTTACTGGAACGGTTCCGGAAAATCTTGACGGCGCAGAGGTATCTCTTCTCTCCATAGATGCAGGCGAGCACGGCTCGTTTGTGTCGCCCGTGCAGCAGATTGGAGAAAAGCAGCCAGTTGCCCTGCCGACATTTACTCCCATAGCAGTTGAAACGCCGGTGGCGACTGAAATCCCGACTGTGGAGGTTACAGCGGCTCCGGCGGCGCAGCAGCCTGAGCCGAAAGATATGGATTTAATTGCGATGCTGGTGAACTGGATTAAGTCACTGTTCGGACAGGGAGCTTAATTCTTTTTTCTGAAATAATGTTATACGGCAGAAAAATGCTGATTTATTTATAGACATTACGCCGGTGCTTAATCCGTACTACCATCACAGTAACATTCCCGCAGTCTATATCAATAATGACACGAAAATCACCGACACGGATTTTTCGCATACTATCCATGTCAGTCAACGGAAAAGAGTAAGCATACGGGTCAGCAGCTGCCCGATTAATTTTATTTCTGATACGCTCAGCAGTCTTTTTATCAAGCCCTTTTAAAAATGTATGCGCCTGAGATGTATAGACTATCTTATACATGCGGGTATCATTCGGATTTCAGTGCTATCATTTCGTCAACTTCCTTTGCTGTATAATAGATTCCGGCTTTGACTTCAGCACGAAGCTCTTCCAGTTCCCGTCGTTCTTCCGGCGTAATTTCTTCGTCTTCTACTGCATCTTCTATAATTTTTGCCACAATTTCAGCATAGGTTGTAGAATCATCGTCACGAAGCCTGTCAAGTTTTTGCAGAACATCACGGCTGAGTGATACTGTTACCGTTTCAGTCATAATTACTTAGTATGTTGACGTTTAAAAAAATATAGTTTCCGCTAAAGGAAACATCTGAATGATGTTGTCTAACCAGCTTCAACTTCATTGGACAGCCTCCCCCTATAAAAGATTTCCCTGACACATCCTTTAAATACCTGCAAAACCTAATATTATATAATCACAATTCATCAGCATCAGCTGATGCAAAGGCAGTATCATTATGTCATCAACACACGCACCCAAATCCGCGCGCGCTCTGTCCCCATACATAGGGGGGGGGTGGTTTCGCATGGAACCCGTATTGTTAGACGAACTCTATTAACGCTTTTAGCCCTGTTGCTCATTGCCGCGGTGTTTGCCGGGGCGGGCGCGGCGACGGAACTGCTGGTAGGCAATGGGCAACCATATGCAAATATTACAGCAGCTCTTCAAGCAGCATCACCCGGCGACACCATTAAACTGATGAATGACATTATCGAATCAGTTACATGGAATAAGGGAACTTCTACATCAGCAGTAATTCTTGACCTGAATGGAAAGATTCTCACGGGTGAAGGCAGCAGCAGCGATCCGAAATCTGTTATCTATATTACCAGTACCGGCAACATGACGCTGATTGACTCATCATACGATGAATTCTATTATAAGACTCCTGAAACCCTTGGCGGGGCATGGACACGATATAGCGGGACACCCACAGATTATATCGAGCTTAATGATGTTAGAAGCCCGGGTGAGCTTATAAACACAGTTGTAAAAATGAAGGGCGGCATTATCACCGGCGGCACCGGTCATAAGAATGACAAAGGCGAAACACGGGGCGGCGGCGTGTACATCGATACATTATGCACCTTCAACATGAATGGCGGCAGCATCACCGGATGCAGCGCAGGCATCAGCGGCGGCGGCGTGTATGTGTATAATGGCACCTTCAACATGAATGGCGGCAACATAGCGGGATGTAATTATGATAAATGTGATGGCGGTGGATTATTTGCATATAACTCAAAAGGTACATTAGACAAAAGTAGCATTATCGGATGCAGCTCAGAGAACGGAGGCGGTGTTTCTATTTCTGGAGGTAGTATTCTAACTATGAATTATGTCACCATTTCCGGCTGTAATGCAGAATATAACGGCGGTGGTGTTCGTATTTATGGTAGTAGTAAACTAACCATGACTAAAGTCATCATTTCCAACTGCTGCAGTAGAAAGGATAACGGCGGCGCTGTAAACATTTTAAATGGTACTTTAACAATAAATTCCAGTACCATTAACGACTGCAGTGCAGATAATGCCGGCGGCGCTGTTTTTACTGAAAATAATGGCACAGATATTGGTAAATTCTTCATGTTCGACAGCGTGATTAAAGACTGTAAGGCAAGCAATCCTGGGTCAGAGAAATGGAAGGAAGGCGGCGGCGGCGTTTGGAACAAGGGTGAGTTTACTATGAAAGGCGCCAGCAGCATCACCGGATGCGACGCACAATACGGCGGCGGTGTGGGTGTAGGTTCCAAAGGTACTTTTACTATTCACGGTGCCGCAAATGTCACCGGCAATACAAACAAAACCGAAGCAAACAATGTCTATCTCCCCACTGGAACAGTAGTGACACTGGGTTCAACGCTGAGTAAAGACGCTGCTCTTGGTGTGACTATGCAAACCCCGGATGATAACGTGTTCACCTCCGGCTGGACAACTTATATGAGTCCCGCCGACCCGAAAGACTACTTCACCAGCGATAATCCTGCATTTGCTGTTAGACTAAAAGAAGGCGAGGCATATCTTGCCGCCACAAAAACGGTTACCTTTTATTCGCAAGGGGGAACTTCTGTTGAAGAACAACATGTAGTTCCGGGAGAAAAAGTTATCCAACCGGATGACCCGACTAAAGATGGATACACGTTCGACGGCTGGTACAAAGAAGATACATGCACCAATGCATGGGACTTTAATAAACCTATGCCCGATAACGATCTTGATTTGTATGCAAAATGGCTGGAGGAAATTGCAGTACCAACCGCAGAAACGGGTTTAGTATATAACGGTACTGAACAAACCGGAGTCGCTGCAGGTATCGGCTACACATTAAGCGGAGATTATAAAGCAGCCAATGCTGGCAATTACACTGCGAAAGCAACCCCTGATGACGGTTACTGCTGGGCCGGAGGCACCGGTTCAAGAGAAACTAAAGATATCCACTGGTCAATTAAGGCAAAAGTCGTAACCATTACCGGTGTAGCAATTGCTGAAAAAACCTATGACAAGACCACAGCCGCTGCAATTACAAACTACGGAACAATAGACGGCGTGATAGACGGAGATAAAGAATTTGTCAGCGTAGATACAGCAAAAGCTACCGCAGCCTTCGACAGCTGTGAAGCAGGAACCGGCAATAGAACAGTCAAATTCAGCGGCTTTGCACTAACCGGAGATAAAGCCGAAAACTATCACCTGACCGGCCAGCCGGCAGATTTGACAGGACAGACCATTAAGCAAAAAGAACTCAAACTCCAGTGGACCGGCACAACCTTCACCTATAACGGCACAGAGCAGAAACCAACGGTCAGTGCAACCAACCTTTGCGAAGGCGATGAATGCACCATAGAAGTTGACGGAGGACAAACCAATGCAGGCACCGGCTATCCCGCAACAGCTGTAAATCCGGGCAATAACAACTACATACTTCCGGACACGCCCACAACAACATTCGCCATCACTCCGTGTGAAATTACCTCAGACTCGGTTACCTGGAGCACACCAACTCACCAAACCTACGACGGCAAAGACTACACATCTGAAATTACCGCCGCAGCTGACCCGCTCAACAAAGGAGCCATCGACCTCACAGTAACTGTTCAGAAGAACGACTCCACTGAAACAGAATACCGGAACGCAGGAACCTATACCGCAACCGTAACCAAGAAGACATACGGCAACGGCAACTACGAAGTAAAATCCGAGATAACGGAAGAATACATCATGAACAAAGCCGACCCGAAAGTCACAGCGCCAACGGCAAAATCCCCGCTGGAATACAACAAAACGGCACAGGAACTGATAAATAAAGGCTCAACCGACGGCGGCACACTGAAGTATAAACTCGGCACCGGCGACTACACCGAAGACGCACCCACCGGAACCGATGCAGGCACATACACTGTTTCCTACAAAGTATTCGGAAATGAGAACTATAACGACACTGAAGAAAAAACTCTGGACGCTATTACCATCGCTCAAAAACCCGTCGCCATAACCGGAACCACGGTAAAGGACAAAGTCTATGACGGCACAAAGACTGCTGAAATTGACAATAAAGGAACAGCCACTGGTTTCATAGACGGTGATGATGTTGGCTTTACCGCAACAGGTGCGTTTGCGGATAAAAAAGTTGGAACTGGTAAAGGGGTAACCATCACCTATGCCCTTTCCGGCACTGCTGCCTCAAACTACAGCCTCAGCCCCGATACGGCAACTATAACCGCAAACATCACCGAAAAAGGAGTTACTATCACCGGACTGGGAGCAAAAGACAAAACCTACGACGGAAATACCACAGCAACCCCAACCGGAACCCCAGAGATTACCGGAAAAATTGAGGGAGATGCCGTAACCGTGAAAGAGGGAACAGCAGCATTCGAAGATAAGAACGCAGCTGACGGAAAGAAAGTTATATTCACCGGATATGAGTTGGAAGGCGAAGATGCAGCAAACTATGCACTCAGCCAGCCTAATGATGCAACAGCAAACATTGCAAAGAAATATGTAAACATTACCGGTCTGGGAGCAGAAGACAAAACCTACGACGGAAATACCACAGCAACCGCAACCGGTACTCCAACAATTCCCGAACTGATTACAGGAGATACCGTAACCGTGAAAGCAGGTTCTGCCACCTTTGAAGACAAAAACGTCGGTGTGGACAAGACAGTTACATTCGACAACTATTCCCTGGAAGGAACGGACGCAGCCAACTATGACATGAGCGGTCAGCCTGCTTCAGTCAAAGCAAAGATTACTGCTAAAGAAGTTACTGTCAGCGGCATTACCGCCGAAAACAAAGTATACGACGGCACAAAAGATGCACACGTTAACTGTACTTCTGCAAAAATTGATGGTACGGTAGGCATCGAAACCTTAACTGTCAGCACCACCGGAACCTTTGAAGACGCATCTGCCGGCGCCGGCAAAACTGTTACTCTCGCCACCTTACATCTTGCCGGCGGCACCGGCACTGATGCAAACAACTACACCATTGCCTCAGACAGCCAGACCACTGCAACCGCCGACATCACTCCCCGGTCAATCAGCGACAGCACAGTCACTGTAACAGCCATCCCTGACCAGGAATACACCGGCGACCCGATAACACCGGAACCGAAAGTCAAATTCAACGACACTACGCTGACAAAAGGCACCGACTACACGGTAATTTACAAAGACAACACCGAACCGGGCACTGCAACTGTAACCATCACAGGTATCCAAAACTTCACAGACAGCCGCGATGAAATTTTCACCATCAAAAAATCAATAACTACAAATTCCTCATCCGGCGGCAGACCGGCTGACATCTTTGTCAAAGCAACCGTTGACAAAGGCGTAATTGGCGACTACGGTCGCGACGCCACGAAAGATGTTTCCAACTGGCCGACCGCAGACAAGAGCAACAGCTATAAGTTCACCGTGAGCACCGTCGGCGCCGGCGGCGCTAACGGAACGCTGCAGACACAGGTCGCCGGTACGCAGGCGGGGCTCTTTGGCTACGGCGACCATGACTTCAAAGTCTACCAGGTCGATGCAAACGGCGCCATGACGCCGCTGACGACGGTGTATTCTGGTGAGCGCAATGGCAACTGGCAGTATCTTGCTTACTACACGCCTTCCGGCGGCGTGGACACGTTTGTGTTCAAGGCGGAAAGCGGCGCTGCGGAAGATAAGGCGGTTGCTGCGGCTTCTGCGGCGCCGACTGCCGCTGCACCTACGGTGCAGCAGACAGCCGCGCCGGCTGTTGCCGAGCAGACCGCTGCGCCGACCGCAGTCGCGACGAAAGTCGCGACAGCGGCGGCGACAGAGACGGCGACGAAGGGGGCAAAGAGTCCGGCGCCGCTGGCAGGCTTGGTGCTTGGCGCGCTTGCGGCGCTTCTGGTATTGAGAAGAAAATAAAAATCCCTCTTTTTATCAGCATACACAAACCAATAGAGTATATTTTGCATTCCTCTTTTCTTGATGATAAAATTTTCGTAACTATTCAACGATAGTGTAACTAATTGTCTGTAAAATTGAAATTGTCCTAACTCCTATAATGAAT
>DALTWG010000019.1 GCA_029987245.1 Methanocorpusculum sp.
TAAACGACTGGTACTCCCCCTGGAACATCCCCACCCTCCACAACACCGACATCTGCCACACCACCCCCAAAATCGACACACAACTTACCGACCGCCTCAAAGAACTCATCCCCGAAGCACCCTGCTGCACCTACCTCCAGACAAACGGCCCGCGCTTTGAAACCACCGCCGAAATCGCCCGCTTCGCAAAAGCCGCCGACATCGTAGGCATGACCATAGCATCCGAACTCACCCTCGCAGCAGAACTCAACATCCCCGCCGCAGCCCTTTGCACCATAGACAACTACGCAACCGGCATCTGCAGCCACGAAACAACCTACGACGAAGTCATCGCCGCCGCACAACAGAACGGAACAAAAATTACCAACCTCATAACAAAAATAATAGAGACACTCGCATGAAACAAAATATCAGCAAACCCGGAACCAACCCCGGCGCCGGCACCGGCACCAACACCGCCACCGCCGCCTGCATCGACAACTGCCCCGACCTCGACCTCGACCTTGACCTCTACGGCAGAAAAACAAACCTCCTCATAAGAAACATCCGCATAGAAAACAAACCCGCCGAAATCTACATCGAAAACGGGCTTATCAGCTCGGTCGGCGAAAAAATCAAAGACCATGACGCCGAATTCATCCTCGACGGCGACCGCGCAACAGCCCTGCCCGGCCTCTACAACATGCACACCCATGCCCCCATGTCGCTTCTGCGCGGCTACTCAGACGACCTGGAACTCTTCGAATGGCTCTCCACCCTCATCTGGCCCACCGAAGCACACCTCACCTCAGACGACCTCTACTGGGGCACCAAACTCGCCTGCCTTGAAATGGTCCGTACCGGCACCACCTTCTTCAACGACATGTACTTCGGCATCGAATCAATCGCCAGAGCAGCCGACGAATCCGGCATGCGCGCCTGCCTAAGCTACGCAACGGTGGACAACGGCGACGCAGACAAACGCGCATCCGAACTGCAAACCACCCGGGACGCAATCCGCGCCGTCCGTGCCAGAAACAATCCGCGCCTGCTCACCGCAGTCGCGCCCCACGCAGTCTACACCGTATCAGGCGAAGGCCTCAGCGCCCTTGCCGAACTTGCCGAAGAAGAGGACACCTTCCTGCATGTCCACGTTTCCGAGACGCAAAAAGAGGTAACCGACTGCATTGCGGACCACGGCATGTCACCCGTTGCCTGGCTGGATAAATGCGGCGTGCTTTCCCCGCGCTGCCTTGCGGCCCACTCCTGCTGGCTCGATGCTAACGATGTCGAACTCTATGCAAAGCGCGGTGTAACAGCCGTCATGAACCCGGTAAGCAACATGAAACTTGCAAGCGGTAAAATGTCGCCGTACCGCGAATTAGTCAATGCCGGCGCAAACGTGGCCTTAGGCACCGACGGGGCCTCTTCCAACAACTCGCTGGATATGTTCGAGGAAATGAAGGTTGCATCCATTGCGCAGAAGTTATCCACAAACGACCCCACCATAATGCCCGCGGCAGAAGCGCTCAAAGTCGCATCCTTCAACGGCGCAAAGGCGATGGGGCTCAAAGGCGGGCTGCTTGCACCGGGGTACCTGGCGGATATTATTTTAGTCGAGCGCAATCCCTCGTCGGTGCCGGCGTTTTCCACGACATCGAATGCGGTGTATGCGACATGCGGCAAGGATGTGGCCACCACCATCTGCGACGGGGTTGTGCTGATGCATGACAAATATATTCCGGGCATGGAAGAGATTATGGCAAAGGCCGAGGCGGTTGCATTTAATCTGGCAGAGCGTGCAGGGGTACGGAAATAATTTTGATGTGCCACTGTAGAAAACCGGTCAGCTGACTGGTTTTCTACAGTGAACATCCCATACATTTATTACCATTCACAACCCACTATCATGTATCAACTGTAGAAAACCGGTCAACTGACCGGAAATCTACAATAGACAGCCATGATAATCAACCGCGACCACTACGTAAACGCCCTCATCCAAAGAAAACACAACGGCTCCATCAAAGTAGTCACCGGACTCAGACGATGCGGAAAATCCTTCCTTTTGTTCACCCTCTTTAAAAACCATCTGAAACAATCCGGCATCGCAGAAGACCATATCATAGAAATCGTCCTTGACGACCTCGAAAACGAAGACCTCTGCGAGCCGCACGCGCTTTTATCCTACATAAAATCCTGCATCACCGATACAGACATGTATTACATTCTTCTCGATGAAGTCCAGGAAGTGCCCCGCTTTGAAGCCCTCTTAAACTCCCTGCTTCACCTGCAAAACGCAGATATCTATGTAACCGGCAGCAACTCAAAATTCCTCTCCCGCGACATTATCACCGGATTTCGGGGACGCGGCGACGAAGTGCACCTCTATCCCCTGACCTTTCGTGAATTCATGTCCGTCTATCAGGGAACTGAACAGAAAGGATGGGATGAATACATAACCTACGGAGGGCTCCCTCCCGTAATTTTGCGCGAAACCCATGAACAGAAAGCAAAATATCTCACCGACCTTTTTACCGAAACCTATCTGAAAGACATTATTGCGCGCAACCACATTAAAAACACCGCGCAGCTCGAAACCCTTATAGATGTTCTCTCATCATCAATGGGCTCGCTTACCAATCCGCAGCGTATCTGCAATACCTTTGCAAGCGTTGAAAAAACGACTGTTTCCGCGGTCACGATAAAATCCTATCTGGATGCCCTCGAATATGCGTTTCTTATCATCTCTTCCAGACGCTTTGATGTCAGGGGTCGAAAATACATCGGTTCCCCGCTGAAATATTATTTTGAAGACACGGGGCTGCGCAATGCCCGGCTTCATTTCCGTCAGCAGGAGGATACGTATCTCATGGAAAACGTTATTTTCAACGAGCTTAGGGTGCGGGGTTACCATGTTGATGTGGGCGTGGTTGAATTGCGTGAAACGCAGGATAACGGGGTCCGGGCACGAAAACAGCTGGAAATAGATTTTGTTGCAAATCAGGGAAGCAAAAAATATTACGTGCAGTCGGCATTTTCAATGCCGACAGCTGAAAAGACCGCGCAGGAGAAAAAATCCCTCTTAAACGCCGGGGATAATTTCAAGAAGATTATTGTGGTGAAGGATGCTATTATGCCCAGGAGAGATAATGACGGCATTACCACTATGAGTATTTTTGATTTTCTCCTGAACGAAAACAGTCTTGAACTGTGAGAGAGCCAAAAACCCCTGCAACAACTACTTATACAATAAAAACATATTATCCATTACCATGACTGTTAAAAAATTACTTATCCTGTGCATCGCATGCATACTTTGTGCCGGTCTGTTTGCCGGCTCAGCCGCGGCGGCGGATGCGTCGCTTATTGAACACAATGCCGCGGAGGCTGCCTTAGAAGACGTATCGCCCGCCTCGGGAGATATGCCGGCTTTCCTTGCCGATGCCGCCATTCAGGCGCAGGCTGTTCCCGACTCTGTTTCTGCCAGCCTCCCCGAACCGATGCAGTCTCTGATTAACGCATTCAAGGAATTGTTTAAAGCCTTTAATCTGACAAGCAACAGCAGTGCGGCGGTTTCTGCCGCTGCAGCAGGCAATTACCAGATAGGCCATGAAGATTACGGCATCCTTGAGCTTACAGCAGTTGGCTGTCTATGTAATATCTTAATTGACGATATGTTTCAAGGTACACTGGAAATATACGAGACTAAAGAATATGAGATACTTGAAGGTGAGCACATACTGACGGTTGAAGAGTTATTATATCCCGGAAAAGTAGTGAGAGTGTTAGAATACCCCATTACCATGGAGGCAGGCGGCCACATATCAAAGCTTCTGTAACAGCCCCTTTTAGGAACACACCGGCCGTTGAGCAAACCGCCGAAAGTCCCGCAATCCCTCTTTTTTTACCGCTTTTGGAAAAACCCGGATGGACCGCTTGCTTCTACACCCCGCCTGTTTCACACGCATCCCCACCCGCCGTAAGATTTCATCAGATATATATTCCATAACATCCTATTATATAGTTATGAAAAAAGCCGCCGAGAGTAACACGACGCCCCAGACCACACGGCTTTACCACCTTGCAGCAAAACAGAAACTGCTCATTATCATCCTGTTAGCCGCGGCTTTGGTTGTCTGCGCCGTTCTTGCAACCGGCATCGGCTCGGTCTTCATCCCTCCGGGCGACGTCCTTGCCTCCATCTTCGGCGCCTCCCCCGACTCGGCCAATACCATTATAGTCCTGCAATACCGCCTTCCCCGCATTCTTCTTGCCATTCTTGCAGGAATAGCGCTTGCCGTCGCCGGCGCCGTGATGCAGGGTCTGTTGCGCAATCCCCTTGTATCCCCGTTCACCCTCGGCCTTTCCTCGGCCGCGTCCTTTGGCGCCGCATTAATGATAGTTTTAGGCCCCGCGATTTTCGGCGCCCTGTTTGTAAGCTCGATAACCTTCCTCGGTCTTACGATGAGTGCAAAGACTCTCCTTTTGATTGCATCCGCATTCCTGTTTGGCTGGCTTTCGATTGTCATCGTGTTTTTCGTCTCCAAAACAAGAAATACCTCACAGGCGATAATGGTTCTTGCCGGCGTGGTAATCGGCTACCTCTTCCAGGCAGGTCTCCTTGCCCTCAAATACGTATCCAACGACGACGCCCTGCGCGAAATCGTCACCTGGATGATGGGGGGAATGTGGGGCGCCACCTGGCAGGCGATTATTATTCTCGTACCGGTAGTCGCCGTCTGCTTTGCCCTTGTCATGCGGCGCGCATGGGACTTAAACACCCTTTCCGCCGGCGACGACGTAGCCAAAAACCTCGGCATCAATGTAGCCCGTTTCAGAATCACCGGTCTTTTGATAGTAAGCTTTGCAGCCTCTGCCTGCCTTGCTTTTACCGGCATCATAGGCTTTATCGGTCTGATGGCGCCGCACATCTGCCGGATGGTGGTGGGAAATGACTACCGGTACCTGATTCCATCCTCGGCGCTTTTGGGCGCCCTGATTTTACTTGCATCAGACACCGTGGCGCGCGTCATATTTGCCCCGATTGAAATTCCGGTGGGCATTATCATGTATATATTAGGCGGCATCTTCTTCATCTTTCTTATCACCAGAGGGCGCGGGAGGTATCTGGGATGAATATTTGCGTCGAACACGTATATCAGAGCTACGGCAAAACCGAAATCCTGCATGACGTCAGTTTCGAGTCGGGCGCGGGCGAGGTTCTCGCCCTGCTCGGGCCAAACGGCTCGGGAAAGTCCACGCTGATTAAAACCATCGCCGGCGTCATGGAACAGTTCAAGGGCGACATCAAAATCGACGGGGTCTCTTATCATGACATCGACAAAACCGAGCGGGCGAAGATGATTGGCTATGTGCCCCAGTACTTCCATTATACCTCGTTTACGAGCGTGCTTGACACCGTCCTAATAGGACGGCGCCCCTATATGAGCTGGTCGGTCTCGGACAATGACCTTGCAATTGTGGATAGAAGTCTTGCGGCAATGAACATCAGTGACCTCGCATCTCGCTATGTAAACGAGCTTTCCGGCGGTCAGCGCCAGCGGGTGTTTATCGCCCGGGCTTTGGCGCAGGAGCCGTCCTTTTTCATCTTCGATGAGCCGACAAGTTCCCTTGATTTGCGCCATCAGCTGATGACGCTTGCACGCATGCGCGACATCGTGCATGAGAACAAATCCGGGATGATTATCGCACTGCATGATTTAAGTCTTGCAATGCGGTACTGCGACAAGGTCTTAATGCTCAAAAACGGCGTCACTTATGCCTGCGGCGCCCCTGCTGACGTGCTCACGCCCGAAGCGGTGCGCGATGTCTACGGCGTCGAGGCTGATATTATTGAAAACGAGCGGGGGCGCTTTATTTTAGCGGGCGACCCCGTGGAGGAGGATTTATGAAAAAATTACCACTTACTCTGATTCTTATCGCTGCAGTTGTACTCTCTCTTGCTGCAGCAGGCTGCGTTTCTGAAAACAATTCCGCAGGCGGCATTGACATTACGAATTCAGATGGTACAATCACGCATCTGGATGCTGTGCCTGAGCGTATTGCTCTGTTAAATTCCAATGCGGGCGAGATTTTATATATGCTTGGCTGCGCGGACAAGGTTGTGGGTATTTCCCAGTCGATTGCAAACAACAAGGAGCAGGCGGCTATGTATCCGAATGCGGTCGTCACCGGCGCCTGGAACGAGCCGAATGTGGAATATCTGCTCAATCTGAATGCGGATTTGATTATCGGCTATGCGACAAGCAAGCCGAAGAATGCGGAGGTGCTTGCAGCGGCAGGTATTGCGATTGTGTACATCGACTGTACGAAGCCTGCAACGATGGCGCAGGATATTATCGAGGTGGGTAAAATCGCCGGCGATGAAGATGTCGCGTCTGATATTGCGCAGTTCTATACAGAGGTAATGGACAAAGTAGCCGCGGCTGCGGCGTCAGTCGACTCAAAGCCGACGGTGTATGCGGAAAGCTACACCAACTACTGGGGTCAGGGAACGGACTCCGGCATGGGGCAGCTGATTTCGCTGGTCGGGGCGCAGAATATTATGACGAATGCGGCGTCGGAAAAGGTTTCGGATGAGTGGGTGGTTTCATCGAGTCCGGAGGTTATGGTAAAGCTGGTAAATTCGATGGAGAATGCAAAGGACCAGTATACTGAATTAATGAACCGTGATGCGGGCTTTAAGACGATTTCCGCGGTGAAAAACAACAAGGTCTGGCTTATTATCAATGATTTGACCTATGGTCCGCGTTCCTGTGCGGCGGCGGTGGCGCTGTTTGAGATGTGTCATCCGGGTGTTCTGACTGATTTGACGGCTGACGGCGTGTTAACAGAGTTCAATAAGAGGTTTGGTACAGAGTTTGCGATGGATGATTTGAGTTATCCGGCGCTCTGAAATTTTTTCCTTTACTTTTTTCATTCGGGTTTTTTAATTCCGTCTGCACACATAGCACGCCCCCTATCCAAACCTAAATAACCTTATCCGCCGAAATATTGTAGCATGAAACAAATAGAATGCATCGTCGACAGCGCGAATCCCGAAGACCAGGGATGGGGGCGCATCAGACTTGATCCCCCCGCTATGCAGGCACTTTCCGTCACCCCCGGCGACATTGTAAAAATCACCGGCACAAAAAGCACCGTTGCAAAAGTATGGCGGGCGCTTACCCCCGACTGGGGCTTACACAAGACCAGAATAGACAAATACACCCGCATGAATGCCGGAGTTAAACTCGGCGACACCGTGAAATTAGAAAAAGTCACCGAACAGAAACATATCGAAATACTCACCATAACGCCCCCCGACGAACTGCCACGTTCGCTCATCAGCGAGGACGTTCTCGATATTCCTGCTTTAACCACTTATCCGGTTGCAGTCGGCGATATTTTACCAATCCGGCCCTTAATTATAAACAATATCCCGATTGAGTTTAAAGTTGCTGAAATTTATCCGGAAAACGCCTGCCTTATCAGTAAAACCACCGAATTTGAACTCGATGACGGGCCCGGCTCCTTTGCAAGGCCGCAGGACATCACCTACGAAGACATCGGCGGGCTGAAAGCCGAAATCGCCCGCGTGCGCGAGATGATTGAGCTGCCGCTGCGCCACCCGGAGCTCTTTGAGACCATGGGCATAGACTCGCCCAAAGGCGTGCTTTTATTCGGACCGCCCGGAACCGGCAAGACGCTTCTTGCAAAGGCGGTCGCAAACGAGTCGAAAGCGCATTTTATCCCGGTGGCCGGTCCTGAAATCATATCGAAATACTACGGCGAGTCCGAGCAGAAACTGCGCGAGGTCTTCGAAGAGGCGCGCGATAAAGCTCCATCGGTTATTTTCATCGACGAACTGGACTCGATTGCCCCCTGCCGCGATGAGGCGGCAGGCGAGGTGGAGCGCCGCGTGGTTGCCCAGCTTTTAACCATGCTCGACGGGATTGAAGAACGGGGCCAGGTGATTGTGATAGGCGCCACCAACCGGCCTGATGCAGTTGACCCCGCGCTTCGCCGTCCGGGCCGGTTTGACCGCGAAATCGAAATCGGCGTGCCGTCTGAAGCGGACCGGCTTGAGATTTTAACAATACACACCCGCAATATGCCCTTTGAAGGCAGGGCGGCGCTTCGCGCCACTCCGTCAGCGCAGGCGAAATATGATGCGGCGAAAAAGCGCATTTTAGCGTCGCTTGCCGCGCTTACGAAAGGATTTGTGGGCGCTGATCTCGCCTGCCTCGCCCGCGAGGCGGCGGTCACGGCTTTGCGCCGTCAGGTGGATGCTGCAACGCTGCAGCTGGACAAGGTGCCCGAATCCGTCCTGAAAACCCTTGAAGTCACCGGGGCGGACTTTTTGGCGGCCTTCCGTGAGATAACGCCTTCAGCCATGCGGGAAATTGCGCTGGAGACGGCGGACGCAAAGTGGACTGACATAGGAGGGCTTGAATCGGCGGTCCGCGATGTGCGCGAGTCGGTTGAATACCCGCTGACTGAAAAAGCGCGTTTTGCCGCGTTAGGCATTCGTCCGCCCAAAGGCGTGCTTTTATACGGTCCCCCGGGCACCGGCAAGACGCTTATTGCAAAAGCGGTTGCAAACGAGAGCGGGGCAAATTTCATCGCGGTAAAGGGCCCGCAGCTGTTATCCAAATGGGTGGGCGAGTCGGAAAAAGCGGTCCGGGACATGTTCAAAAAAGCGCGTCAGGTTGCGCCGGCGGTCATTTTCTTTGATGAAATCGATTCGCTTACGCCGCCGCGGGGCGGCGGCGACTCGAGTCATGTGACAGAAAACGTGCTGAATCAGATTTTAACCGAAATGGACGGCATTGAAGAACTCCATGATGTGGTGATTCTGGCGGCGTCCAACCGGCCTGATATTATCGACCCCGCGCTGCTTCGCAGCGGCAGGTTTGACCGCCTTGTGTATATTGCGCCGCCAACTAAAGCGGACCGTGAGGCGATTTTTGCCGTCCATATGCGGGGCATGCCCATCGAGGGTTCACAATTCGACGAACTCGCCGCGGAGCTTGCCTGCCTCGGCGATGAAGCTATTGAGGCGCTTGCCGCCAGGATTTCCGGCAAAAGCCGCAGCGTAAAGCAGATTAGAGCAGCGGCACGCACGCTTTCAGCGGGCGAGATGCGCCCTGTTTACGAAGTAAGGCGCGCCCTGGGCGATGCGTTTGCAAAGCATCAGGTAACCTGCAAAGACCCGGTGCGTCAAGAGCTTTCGGCGCGCCTGGCTGAGGAAACAGAAGGCTGTGTCGGCTCGGATATCGCAGGCATCTGCCGCGAAGCGGCGATGCGGGCATTGCGCGAGGGGCGCGGGGTTGTCACGCTTTCGGATTTCGAGTATGCAAAGGGCGTGGTGCACCCGACGATGAATGAGCAGGTACGCAGCTATTATGAGGGCATTGCGAAAAGATTCAAAGGCGGGATGGCAAAGGAAACGCAGGGATTTGTGGAGTATCAGTAGGGTCTTTGTAACTATTCACCCCCTCCAATTAAATGGTTGTATTTTTTAAATCATCTTTACTGAAGCGCTCACGCGCAAAACGCGCTGTTCAAAAAATAAGACCAGCCGTCCAGGATACGTGAATAGTTACAAACCTTTAACAATTTATTGAAAACAGACATGAAAACGCGAGTGTTTCAAAGCCGGGATACCAACTCCGGCTGCATTCGCGCCTGACTATATTGTATCAGTATACAGTATCGGATATACCGGATATACTGTTACAATATAAGTATGTGTTTATGCAGAATAAATACTTTTGCCTGGGATAGAGAGGGGAGGTTATTTCCCCCTCTTTTTCCTCAGGCGATACAGTTCACATATTTCGCGAACTACAAGCAGCATCGTTGAAACAATGCTGCAAACAGGTACAATATAGTCTAAAGACATTGGTATGCCTCCTTTTTTACATTGATGGTCAATGGCAGGAAAAATATGTTTATTTTTTCCGGCGAAGATTGTTGGTTTTATTTGCAGTTAATACTATCACTGTCGTCTATTGATTGTTCGTTCAAAGAGTACACTATCTCATCAAACCACACCCTTAATCCTGTATCAAAACCAATACTATACCACAATGGACTGGGCTGAAAAATACCGCCCCCTTCACCTCGCTGACATATTAGGCAACAACGCCGCCGTCAAACAGATGAACGACTGGGCAGCTCGCTGGACACCGGATTCGCGGCCGCTTCTTTTGACCGGCAAACCCGGCATCGGCAAAACCTCGGCAGCTCTGGCTTTGGCCCGGGACTACAACTGGGAAGTGCTCGAACTCAATGCCTCCGATGCGCGCACCAAAACCATTATCGAGCGCGTTGCGGGCAATTCCAGCCAGACGGCGAGTTTGTTTGGCTCGGACAAAAAACTCATTGTGATTGACGAAGCTGACAACCTCGAAGGAAATGCGGACAGAGGCGGCGCAAAGGCAATCGCCGAGATTTTAAAAGACGCACGCCAGCCGGTTTTACTTATTGCAAATGACGCTTACGGCGTCTCCGATTCGATTCGCAAACTCTGCGACACCGTAATATTCCGCGCGATTACCGCGACTACGCTCGCACGGCGCCTGAAAGAAATCTGCGCCGTGGAACATGTAAGCGCGACCGAAGAATCGCTGCTTACTATAGCAGAGGCCGCCTCAGGAGACATGCGCTCAGCAGTAAACATGTTGTTTGGTTCCGCCGCGGGAAAACAGACTTTGCAGGCGGCTGATGTCAATACCTCGCAAAAAGACGAGCGCGCGACTATTTTCGACCTCGCCGGCGGTGTTTTTACAGGCGCCTCCGATGCACGCCTCCAGAAGCTTTCGCGTGAATGCGAGGAAAAGCCCGATACGGTGATGCAGTGGATAGAAGAGTCGCTGCCCTTAATAAATAATCCCGCCCGGCGAAGCGCGGCCTACCGGCGCATTTCGCGCGCCGATGTATATTTAGGCCGTACAATGCGCCGCCAGTATTATATGATGTGGCGCTATGCAACAGGTCTTATGACCTCAGGTGTCGCCGCTGAAAACGAGGCGGCGCCTTTCCGCCCCAGAATAATGCCGCCGTCGCGCTGGCGCCGCATGGGCACGGCAAAGAAGCAGAAAATTGTGCGCCGGTCGCTTTCTGCGATTCTTTCCGAGGATTTTGCGATTCCGGATGCGCAGGTGCAGAGCACATATATGGATTTGCTTTCGGTCTTTGCAGGCGCGGACGCGTATGCATTCTGCGAGGAGCATAATCTTGATGCGGACCAGTTGACTGTCTTAATTCATGATAAAACACGGGCGGGCGAGGTTTTTAAAGCGGTGCAGAAGGCGGCCAAAGAGCGGGAGATGAAGGTGAAAAAGGCGGCGGCGGCGAAAAAGAAGACGGAACCGAAGAAGGCGGCTGAAAAGCCGCTGGATTTATCCGCGGATAAAGCACCTGCCGCCGCTCCTGCATTTGAGGCGGATAAGACTCCTGCCGCACCGCCGGAGCCTGTGGTCGAGGAGAAAAAGCAAGCGGTGTCGCAGATGACACTGGACTTCTTCTGATTTTTTTTTCTTACATTCGCAAAATTACACCAGCGACTCCATAATCCGCCCGAACGCCGGCACGAAATCCTTCTTCCGTGACACCACACCCGGCAGCATCATCGGTTTTTCCCAGTGCATTGCAGCAGTAAGCTTAGCGTCCCCCGCTGCAAACATAACCGAACCCATATCATTGATACTCGTATAAAGACACACATACACATCCGGCGCATTTGGCCCCGTCAGCTTTTCGCGCAGAGCAGCATAAATATTGTCGTAATTTTCCTTGGTATACGCAAATGACGGAATAAGCACCTGCGCAATCACAATCCGCCGCGAACACAAATTAAACTCCTTCGTGTCCCGCTCCAAAAGCTCGCTTTGCGACACCCCTGCAAGCTCCATACCCTCGAAAATCAGCTCCTGCGCATATTTCTGCGGGTCAACTTCAGCAATATCTGCAAGCCGGGCAGCCGCCTTGCGGTCGGTCTCAGTCGTCGTCGACATCTGCAGCCCTAAGGTATCAGATAAAATACCGGACAAAAGCGCCCCGGCGATTGGCTTTTCCGGGCGGATGCCGGAATCCATAAACCGCTTTGCAATAATCGTGCAGGTTGAGCCGAGCGGCTCCAGATCAAAGCGAATCGGCTGCAGAGTCGACATCGCGCCTAAGCGGTGATGGTCCACAATTTCGATAATATCGGCTGATTCAACGCCTTTTACCGCCTGGCTGTACTCATTGTGGTCCAGCAGGATAACCGACTTTGCCACATTGTTTAACAGAGTATTTCGCGAAATCGAACCGAGGAATTTGCCGTTTTTGTCAACCACACAGGCCGCCCGGTATTTGGAACTGGAAACCAGCTGCTTTACCATTTCCATGGAATCAGAGCCGCGCACAACCGCCATATCCGTTGTCATCAGGTTTTCTGCAGGCAGCGTTAAGTGGATCATATTTGCGACACCGAAAGCGTCGATATCGGTCGAAATAATGCAGACACCCTTTTCCTTTGCCAGATTTACCACCCGCTCGCCTGCAGGCGCGGAATCGGCGATAATCAAAGCCGCGATACCTGCTGCAAGCAGCGCCAGCTGCGTTGGTTCATCGTCGCCGACGATGGCGATATCCTTGCTTGTAATGCGGGAAAGAATGACATGCAAAGCGTCGATGGAGATATACACCGAGCCTTCGAGTATTTCCGGCCCGTGAACGATTATTTTACCGCTTAAAATGCGCGCAAGGGTTTCGATGCGGACGGGGGAGATGGACAGGGTTTCCATTTTGCGGTTGAGCATAAAGGCGCGCGCAAGGCCGTGTTCACTCACAAGACCGATGAGTTTGCCTGATTCATCAGTAATCGGCAGGTTGCGGAGGTTGTTTTTGTCCATTTTGTCGATGACATCGAAGGTTGGAGTGCGCGCGGTTGCCGATTCGGTGTGCAGCGCGGGCAAATCGGAAACCGAGGGTTCCAGGTCGAGGACGAGCTCGGGCGGCTCGATGCCGAATTTTTTCAGCACGAACTTTGTTTCCGCATTCAGTTCGCCGCAGCGCGCGGGAATGCAGGTGTTTTTGCCGGTTGCGTTTAAAAATGCGGCATAGCCGATGCAGCTGCAGATTGAGTCTGTATCCGGGTGTTTGTGCCCTATGATGTAAATATTTTTCACGTGTTTCTCCTGTGTATGGGGATTTAGGTAATAGTATATTTGTTGCATAAGGTGATATGTTTTGCCAATGTTCGACAATACCATTAAGTAATCCGGCGTCCTATAATTTAGGACAATGCATAAAGAAGAGTTACTTGAACTTCACCAGATATTTTTCGATATCAAGGAATATTATTCGTCGATTAATCCCGACCTGAAGTTCCCTGAATATGAATCGTTAAATATCAAGCCGGACATGATAAATAAGAGCAAACTTGAGCACAAATATGCGATTTTTGTTCTCGGAAGCGAAATCGCTGCTGCAATGAAGGAGATTGAGACGATTTCCTCGCGCGGTATTCCGCAGAGAATGAAGGATTTGGCCGAGCGCACGCTCAAAGAGATGGAAGCGGAAAGAAACGCGGGTTAAGGGTTTTTTCTGAATTTCCGGTTTTTTTCTAATAATCTATTCCATCTGTTTTTGATTTTCCTGCTTATACCCTGAATTTGACCGTTGGATTTTTGCCCGTTACACCATCCCCTTTAGCTCCTTCACCCGGTCGCGTATCTCAATCGCCCGTTCGAAATCAAGCGCCGCAGCCGCAGCCTGCATTTCAGCCTCCAGCTGAATAATAAGATTGGGAATCTCCGATTTGGGTAGATGCTTAATATCCTTGATATCTACCTCCTTTTCCGGCACCGGCTTTTTAATCGTCTTTGGCACAATGCCGTGCTCAGCGTTATACGCCGACTGCAACTCGCGCCGGCGCCTGGTTTCCGCAATCGCACTTTTGAGCGAATCAGTCATAGTGTCTGCATAAATCACCACATGCGAATCGCTGTTTCGCGCAGCACGTCCTATAATCTGAATAAGACTGCGCGTATTGCGCAAAAACCCCTCCTTGTCGCCGTCTAAAATCCCGATAAACCCGACCTCCGGAATATCCAGCCCCTCCCGCAATAAATTGATACCTACCAGCACATCAAAAATACCAAGCCGAAGCTGCCGGATTAATTCCGTCCTCTCCAGCGTCTTAATCTCCGAATGCAGATAACGCGTCTTAATCCCCTGCGACGCAAGAAACTCCGTTAATTCCTCCGCCAGCCGCTTGGTAAGCGTCGTTACCAGTACTCTGTCCCCCTTCTCAATCGTCTTGCGGATTTCTTTGAGCAAATCCTCTGTCTGCCCCGTAATCGGCCGTACCTCAACCTCCGGGTCAACAAGACCGGTGGGCCGGATAATCTGCTCGACCACATCGCCGCAGTGCTTTACCTCATACTCGCCCGGCGTTGCCGAAACAAAAATTACATGCCTGAGATATTTTTCAAACTCCGGGAATTTCAGAGGACGATTGTCAAATGTGCTCGGAAGACGAAAACCATACTCCACCAGCGGCTCTTTACGCGACTTGTCCCCGTTATACATCCCCCGGACCTGCGGAAGCGACTGATGGCTTTCATCGATAACAAACAGGAAATCCTCTGGGAAATAATCCAGCAGACAGTACGGCTTCTCCCCCGGACGCCGTTTGTCGAAATGCCGCGAATAATTCTCAATCCCCTTGCAGGAGCCTGTTTCCTCCATCATCTCCAGGTCATACTGCGTTCTTTGGCAAAGCCTGTGCGCTGCAAGGTCATCGAGATTTCCTTTGGCCAGGACCTCTTCGAGCTCCTGCCTGATAGACGCCATGGCATCTTTTTGCTCCTCCTCGCTTGAAACGAAATGCCGGGCCGGATAGAAATAGAAATAGCTGTGCTCTTCCAAAACACGCCCCGTGTTTTTATCCAGCTCGCAAATCCGGTCGATTTCATCCCCGAACAGCTCAATCCGGATGATATTGTTCATATAACCCGGGATTACATCAATTGTGTCGCCTTTAACACGGAACCGGCCCGGCATGAGCTCTACGTCATTTCGCTCAAACAGGATGCCCACCAGCTTTTCAAGAATTTCACGCCGTCCTGTGGACTGACCTTTGCGCAGCTCGAATCCTAAGTTCTTGAAATTTGCAGGATTGCCCACACTGTAAATGCAGGAAACAGAAGCAACAATAATCGTGTCAGGATTGGTCAGCACCGACGCCGTTGCAGCAAGACGCATCATCTCGATTTTCGGATTAATTGCCGCATCCTTTTCAATATACATATCCTTTTTGGGAATATAACTTTCCGGCTGATAATAATCATAATAGGAAATGAAATATTCTACATGGTTTTCCGGAAAGAACTCCTTGAACTCGTTATAAAGCTGTGCTGCAAGCGTTTTATTGTGCGCAAGAACCAGCGTCGGCTTTTGCACCTTCTCAATAACATTTGCAATTGTAAACGTCTTTCCCGAACCCGTTACCCCCAAAAGCGTCTGAAAGCGTTTTCCCGCGGCCAGACCGCCGCATAACTCCTCTATTGCCTTCGGCTGCGAACCTTTTGGCTTGTACGGGGCTTTCAGTTTAAATTCCATTGAGACTTCCGTTTAGAAATCATCGAAGTCTGCATCTTCTTCCTCTTCCTCAAAGAATGCAGTTTCATATACCTCGGTCATGTATTTAATGAAATACGTGATGACCGGAATCATAACAAAGACATACACCAGCAGCAGGACAACCCCGCCCGTAAATGTAGTAACTGCCTGGGAAATCAGGACAAACACCACGCTTATCAAAAGGAACATAATCGACATAATAACAAGGGACAACACATAGTCATACCAGCCGATTTTCGTAATAATCTCTGCCATCTTCCTGAATTTGAGCGCTTCACCCAGAGAACCCGCGCGGGCAACATGGACAAGTGCAATGATTTCAAACAGACTCACAAAGATGAAGGTAATAAATTCCACCGCGACATAGATAAAAAACATCACACCGGAGGCAAGGTCCTCAAACGAGAAAATAAAGTTCGTTGCCGGCTTGTAGGTAAGCGCACTCGGGAACAAGTGCAAAAACAGGATGAAATAAAGCAGGGAGATAATAATCAGCGGCAGCGCATAGCAGAACATGACAATATTAACACGCCAGCCTGAAAAGAACAGACCGAAAGCGTTTTCGGTTGAAGGCATTTCGCTGCCTGTTCTGAAGATACGATAGGCGTACCCCTGAATAAGCGGTACGAAAAAGACGCAAAGTATTGCAATAACAAGCGAGCACCAGTCAAGCAGTTCGGCGAGATTTCCCTCCGTAAAGCCCAGATAATCGGTAATTAAAATATTGGAAAGAATCGGCAGTACCACAAACTGGAAGACGATTTTCGAAACAATATAGCCGACGACACCGGGAACTATCGCAAAGAGAAAGAGTTTAATCCAACGATGAAGGCAGTCTGCGCTGAAAAATGCCTTTTTGGTAAACTGAAATGCTTCGTTTATTATTTCTGTATGTTCCATATCAGTATCCTGTTATTGATTATTAGTTTATCCTTCCTTCGTATAAAGGATTGCTCAGACTGCCTTCCAGAGGAACTTCTCGGAGTGCAGTCCCTTCTTTTTCTGGCCCGCAGGGATGGTTTCCAAATCATCGACTACGCTTCGCATGGCAGAGCTTGCCGTATCTGCGTGGTGCACAATCCATGCTTCCGCGGTGAGCGGTATCACGTCGCCGTAGGTGCCGTGATGCGACTGGATAATATGGCGAATCTGCATCAGCTGGTCTTTGGTAATGAGGTTTTTGTACTCTTCGATGTACATAATACCCATGGTTAGGTGTTCGACAAGATTGTAGGTGTCATTGGGCACATAGCCGCCCTGTGTTTTGTCAAAGCAGAATATTTTGCCGATGTCATGCAAAACAGCGCCTGCAATAACCATGTCGCGCGAAATTCTGGTCCGCTGCATGTTGTCGACCATGGCTAATGCGATGCGGGCGGTCTCAAGCGAGTGCTCGCAAAGACCGCCGGTATATTCATGATGGCGCCGGATGGCAGCGGGACATTCGTAGAACCTGTTGTCAAGCAGGCAGGCGACAAACATTTTGAGACCGGGGTCGAGGATGGAGGCAACAATTTTCTGGAGTTCGAGCGCGTTGCCTTTAATGTCTGCCGGGGTGTATATGAATTCGATTTCCTCACCGGCGCGCAGAGTCTCCGGCCCTGCTGCAAGCAAATCCAGCGACTCTTTGGCGTCGCTGAAAACATACAGTTCCCCGTTGGGGGGAATAACCGCTTTGCCTTTAATCCGGTAGACGCTGCCGTTTTTTAAGCTGCGGGCAACAGAGGGCGCGGTTTCGCCAAACAGTTTTGCCTCGGTGACGCCGGTCTTGTCTGCGATAGTAAGGTGCACATACTGCGCGCCGTGCTTGTTGCGCAAATCGGCCCGCTTTATCTGAAAGAGCGCGTCTACATCTGTTCCTTCCGCGATGTCTTTTACATAGAGTTTTGTCATTACCATTCCACTTCCATTACTGCTTTTTCTTCTTCTTTGAGTTCTGACTGTTCAACTTTCGGCACAAAGGCGTATTTTTCCTCCGGCAGGTAATTATCATAGAGCGCGCATTTGTCAAGCACGTCGACGAATTCGCGCAGGTACAGACGCGGGACCACATCCACGCGCCCGCCAAAGCGGCTGGTTACCTTTTCTATCATCGAGCGGATGAATTTGGGCGTGACCCGGGTTTTGTCGATTTCGCCGTAAGCCTCGGCATAGATTTCCATTACCTTGTAGGAGACCAGCGACAGCTTTTCCGCATCGAACTTGGACAAGACTATCTGTGTCTGGCGCGGATTGGCAAATCCATCGTCGGAGATGATGCCGATTCTGTCATAGAGCGGCGGAAGAGAGCGCATGCCGCGGGAGCTGTCGAAAAATGCCGGGGTGCCGGCAAACAGGAAGAAGCAGTTCGGCAGTTCGTTTTTGTCTATCATATCCACAATCTGGCGCAGATTAATGAAGCCTTTTTCGCGCAGCGGCCGCGAAAAGGCCTGGATGGTCTCGACTTCGTCAAATGTCACGAGCAGGCCGGCAAAGCCTGCCTGCACGATGATGTAGACAATGCCGCGCAGGTAATAGAGGGCGTCTGTTTCCTCAACGCCGCCTTTGATGCCTGCCTGCGCCTTGAAACTGCGGCCTACCGTGCTGTCGGCGCAAATCCAGGAAATAGCGGCCTGGGCGGTTGCAAAATCGCCTTTGATATTGGCGGCGTAATAGGTGCGAAGCGCTGCAGCAAGACCGCTTCTGATTCCCGAGACCCGCTCGAGCACCGACTCTATTTCTTTTTCGGTCATCTGCGTCAGTTCGTCTGAATCTTCGTCGATGCCGGTGCTGATAAGCCGGTCTTCGATGCCGTAAATCCAGGTGTCGATGATGCTTTTTAAGGCATGGTCTTCTGTGGCAGTCGCAAGGCCTGCGCAGATTTTTGCATAGACCGCCTGCAGTTTGTGCAGCGGCGTGTCCGGGGAAATCACCACATGGGAGGTGACGAATTTTTCCCGGATGCCGATTTCAGCCGCCCGGGAGATAAGAAACGTCTTTCCCGAGCCGTACTCGCCGCGCACAAATTTGCAGTCCGCGTGTCCTGCGGCGGTAAAGGCGAGCTGACCGGATATCACATGCTCCTCGGCTGCAAGACCGACGGCAAGACGCGACAGCCCGGATTTGGGAACGGTGCCGCGGCGAAGCGCGTTTATTATCGCCGTGGATTCCAGTTTGCGCTCGTCACGCGGATTAACTGCCGATATAGCCATAGACTTCTCCGCGGTCTCCGACGCCGCGCTTTTCTATCAGGGAAATGCCCATCTCCGCGGTCTTTGCAAGGACCGCATTCATAATGCCTGCAACGCGCCGTGTCTCAAGCACACTTCTTAAATCCATCTCGGTCGCCTCCCGGTGCTCTTTGATAAAGGCGATTGCTTTTTGCTCGCGTTCGTCGAACTCGTCCATGTCGATTTCTACCGCATCGCCGTCAGCGCCTGCTGCAGCCGCGGCGGCGGCAGCAGCCTGCGCTTCGGCTTCCTTGTCCACCAGAACCGGCCGCTCTACAAGCGCGCGGCCCTTGGCGCGGGCAAGCACGTCGGTAAAGTCCTGCACCGTGATTTTGTCCGGATAGCAGGGCAGCATGTCGATTCCGGCAAGACAGTACCATTTACACTCCTCATAGTCCTGGCGTTCGAGTGCGTCAAGGCCGGAGTAAAGATAGCCTGCACAAAGCATTTCCCTGCCTGCGGAGGAAAGATGCACCGAGACCTGGGCGAGTTTTTTGAGGACCAGTTCTTTTGCCTTGGTGAGCTGATAGAGCCCTTCCGTGCCGTTTAAGACCACATCTGCAATCCGCTCCACCTCGACGACGTCCGAGGTGTTGGTGGTCATGTAGCGGATGACGGTTTCGCACTCGCGGATGTGGCCCGCGCGCTTTAAAAAGCGCGCATAGGCAAGGCCGCCTCTTATGTAGTCCGCCCGGTACGCGCGGTAGTACCAGTCTTTTGCCTGGGAAAGGGCGCCCGCGGCTTCGTATGCCTCGCCGATTTTGACAAGGCATACCGGCGTCTGGTAGGGCGAGAGGATAACGCTGATAATGCCTGCAACCTCTTCTTTTGAGTGGACGGCGGATAAAAATGCCGCGAACCGGTCGATAACCAGTTCTGCTGTCTCATAGTCCACCGCGTCTTTGGAGCATAAGTCGGTAATAAGCCGGCGGAAGATGAGATTTGCCTCTTCGCCGTTGTCCAGGCGCGACTGCAGTTCTGCTTCGAGCATTCTAAATACCGGGTCGTCGCTGGATTTCAGGAGTTCGGAGAGTTCAAAGAGCGCCGCTTCATAGTTGCCGAGCAGTTTTTCAAGCAGAATAAAGGAAAAGCGGATGGAGCTGACGTTTTCATCTTCCAGGTTTTCCTCTTCGAAGCTGTCGAGCGCCGAGCGGTAGGCGCTTTCGGCTGCTTCGGTGTCAAGGGCGCCGAGTGCTTCGAGGTCGAGGCGCAGATAGGCGGTGTCGTTTGTAGCCTGCCAGGCGGGAAGGGCGACGTTGAGTGCTTTCTGGTAATCCTTTGAAGCTATCAGGGCTTCGATGAATTCTTTGTTCCAGCCTATTTCGCCGAAGTTTGCGATGTGCAGGGCGACTGCTTCGCCGGGTTCGCCGATTTCGGTTAAGGTGTGCATCAGGAGTCTGATGTCTTCTGCTTTGTTGTCGAGGCGGACCAGCGCGCGCAGCGGGGGGATGGCGGCGCGCAGGTCGCCTCTTGTTAGGAGCGCGCCGGCAAAGGAGCGCAGGGCGGTTTTGTTGTCGGGGTCCTGGGTGAGGGCGGTTGCGTATTCCTCGAGGGCTTTTCCCAGGCGGTTTTGTTTTTCGTAGACCGTGGCGAGGTAGCCGTGGAGGTAGGAGGAGTCAGGCATGGTTTTGATGAGACCGCATAAGATGTTTTCGGCGGTCTCAAGGTTTCCGGTGCGGGCGTAGCTTCGCGCGGCGAGGAGGAGGAGCGCGGGGTCGTTTGAGCCGGAGGCGAAGGTAATGACTTCGTCGTATTTTTCCGCGTTGAAGAGTTCCATCGCGTCGCTTATGGTCTGTGCGGTGTCTTGCGGGGTTTGCATGTTTTCAGAGGAGGGTTAAGATGGCTTTTGCGAAGGCTTCGGAGTCGAAGGGGCCTTTTGCGGTTACGATGTTGCCGTCGACCGTGACGTTGTCGTCGACGTATTCTGCTTTGTCAAGGAAGAGAAGGCGTTTGGTGGCGGGCGAGGGAAATGCGGTTGCTTTTTTGCCGGCAAGCAGGCCTGCTTCGGCTAAAATGACGGGGGCAAGGCAGATTGCGGCGGCGAATTTTTTGGTGGTGCCGATGATGTTTGCTGCCTGGATGAGTTTTTCGTTTCGCCAGAGTTCGTCCTGGCAGCCGATGCCGCCGCAGATTATGATTCCGTCAAAGTCTGCCGGGTTTATTTCGTCGATGGTGATGTCGGATTCGACGATTTCGCCGTGCATGCCGTAACAGGTGCCTTTGCGGGTGGAGGCGGTGGTGATGGTGTGGCCGGCTGTTTCGAGGATTTTTTTGGGGACGGTGTATTCCATGTCCATAAATCTGTCTGCTGCGATTACCTGGAGTATCTTCATAATGTGTATATTATTGGTTTGGGTGGGGGATAATGGTTTGGATAAGGGGTGCCGGGTGTGTGTCGGGCGCGGGTGAAAAAAGTCAGGGTTTTTTCCCGGTCATTATTTTTTATACTTCTATTGTTTCGCCCGGTTTCATCACTTGTACTTTTTTCGCTCCGGTCATTTCTACGGCCCGTTTGAACTCTTTCAGGTCCTGTGCGATGCCGGGGAATGTATTGAAGTGCATTGGTATCACGAGGGGCGCGCCAATGAGTTGGGCTGCTATCATGGCCTGGTCCGGTCCCATGGTAAACAGGCCGCCGACGGGGAGGATGGCGATGTCGGGGTGGTACAGGTCGGCGATTAATTTCATGTCGGAGAAGAGGCCGGTGTCGCCGGCGAAGTAGGTGGTGTGGCCGTCCATCGTGAAAACAAAGCCGCAGGGCTCTCCCATGTACACGGGGCCGGTTTCTGAGGGGACGGAGGAGGAGTGGAGCGCGGGGACAAGGCTGATGGTGACGTTGTCTGTTTTTGCGCTGCCGCCGAAGTTCATGCCTGTGGTTTGTACGCCGAAGCCGGCGAGGTAGGAGGCGAGTTCGTGGATGGCGCAGGTGCGGCCGTAGTTTTGCGGGTGTGTGCCCATGTGGTCGATGTGGCCGTGGGTGAGAAGTGTTATGTCTGCGTTGTATTTTGCGGGGTCGTTTTCTCCGGGGTCGGTAAGGATGGTTTTCGAGCCGGTGATGAGGAAGGCTGCATGGCCGAGGAAGGTAATTTGCATAGAATATAATTGGCGTGCGGGGAAAAAAGGGTTTTGTTTGTTTTTCTATCTCCTGCGATGCACAACCCCGCCCCCCGGCACACTCTATCCACATAATTAAGTATTCATAAAACCTATTCATAAACACAATATGGACAAAGACAACCAGCCAATCAACCTCAAAGACGTCCTCGTCGAGATGAAAGACATCTCCGAACTCATGGTTGACCTGGCATATTCAGCCGTGCTCTTTGAAAGCAACGCCATAGCAGACGAAGTAATAGAACTCGGCGACCGCATGAACGACCTCGTCTACCAGGCCCGCATCACCAGCATGATGAGCGTGCGCCGCATCGAAGAAACCGAACCCATGAGCGGCCTCTTACAGCTCGCAGAAGCCTCCAACCGCATCTCAACCCAGGCAGCAGACATCGCCAAAAACATCATGCGCCACGTCTCCTTCCCCGCAAACCTGCGCAAAGCCCTCCCCGATGCAGAAGAAGCAACCCACCGGACCGTAGTGGCCCCCGGAAGCAGACTCGACGGCGCGCGCCTCGGCGACATCAAACTCCAGTCCGTAACCGGCATACGCATCATCCTGATCAGAAGAATGCAGCACCGCATCTACGACCCCGACAAACACGCCGTCCTGCGCGCAGGCGACATCTTAGTCGGCCGCGGCCCCGAATACGGCCTTGGCGAACTCTGCGAACTCGCAGGACAGCCCAGACCCAATGACGAAGAGATAACCGTTGAAAAAATCACCGACCTCGACCGCGCCGCAAACCTCATGATAGAGATGAAAAACATCGCCGAACTCTCCGTCGGCCTCGCCTACACCGCGCTGCTGCATGAAAACATGGACCTCGCAAACGAAGTAGCCGCCCTCGAAGAAGAACTCGACGAAATGCGCCTCAAACTCGATTTATGGACACTCGAAGCCGCCAAACGCCTGGCAGACCCCTCGAGCCTGCGCGGCATGCTTTACATGTCTTCCTTTGCCGAATCCATATCAGATGCCGCCTGCTCCATAGCAGACGTCGTGCTGCGTGAAATCGACGTACCACCGATTATTAAAAGAATCGTGCGCGAATCCGATGAAATCATCTCATGGGTGACCGTCAATAAAGGCTCGCCTCTGGCGGAAAAATCCTTTTCACAAAGCAAACTCGGCACCGTAACCGGCATGGTCGTATTTGCCGTCAAACACGAAAACCGCTGGAACTACCGCCCGGGAAGAAACACCGTGCTCCACGTCGGCGACCTGCTTGTAGCCAGAGGACGCCGCGACGGCGAGGAAAAACTCTATGAACTCTGCCGCGCAGACACCGATGAAATAGAAGAATACGAGGATGAATAATATGAGAATGAATACTACGAGAATGAATACTACGAGGATGAATACATGAAAACAGTATATCGTTTAGGCCCGGGGTGCGAAGTTGAAGACGTTGTCGAAGGAAACGTCTACCTCGGAAAAGTCCAGGGTTTTGCAACCTTTGGCACATTTGTACAGCTTAATGACAAAACAAAAGGCCTGCTCCACAAAAGCAATGTCAAGACCGAGAAAAAAGAACGCGACAGCATTTTTGTCCAGGTAAACAATATCCGCCCCAACGGAAACATTGACCTGCGCGAGGTTCTCATGCACGACGGCGATTACGAAACAAAACTCGTCTCAAAGAAAACAGTAGTTTCGCATCTCGGCGACCTGAAAACCAAAGTGGGCAGAACCATCACCATTGAAGCGGATGTTGTCCAGATTAAGCAGACCTCGGGACCAACCATATTTACCGTCTGCGATGACACCGGCGTGGAAGACGCGGCCGCCTTTACCGAGGCAGGCGTGCGCTCCTACCCCGAGGTAAACTTAGGCGATGTCGTGCGCTTAACCGGCGAAGTAAACAAGAGAAACAATCAGATGCAGATTGAAGTATCGAATATGCTTGTCTTAAAAGGCGAAGAAGCTAACGCGGTGCGCGCAAGAATCAACAGCGCCCTGGAAGCCCGCGCCGAGCCGGACGAGTCCGTAACGCCGTTGATTGAAAGCGACGTATTAAACGCGCTCTGGCCGGAAATGCGCAAGCTCGCCAAAATCGTGCGCCGCGCGGTAATGACGCAGCAGCCCATTATTCTGCGCCACCATGCGGATGCAGACGGCATCTGCGCGGCGGTATCGGTCGAAACCGCCGTGCTGCAGTTAATCCGCGACTGCGGCGGCGACCCGGACATGGACAACTTCCTCTTCCGCCGCTCGCCTTCCAAGGCGCCGTTCTATGAAATAGAAGACGTGACGCGCGACCTTGACATGATGCTCAAGGATAACGTCAGATTCGGCCAGAAACTGCCGCTGATTCTTCTCATGGACAACGGCTCCACCGAGGAAGACATGCCTTCCTACAAGATGACCGAGGTATATGGTCTTGATGTCGTCGTTGCCGACCACCATCACCCGGACGAGACGATTGACAAATACTTAATCGCGCATGTAAACCCGTATCATGTGGGCGGGGACTTCGGTGTGACCGCCGGCATGCTTGGCACCGAAATCGCGCGCCTGATTCTTCCGGGCGTGGAGGAAAAGATTCTGCATTTCCCCTCAGTTGCCGGCGTTGCCGACAGAAGCGAAGCGCCGGAGCTTGCGCGCTATCTGGCGCTCATTGAAGGAAAGTACACCATCGACGACTGCAAAGACATGGCGCTTGCCCTTGATTATGAGCAGTACTGGCTGAGATTCAACGACGGGCGCGAGATTGTAAAAGACATCCTGAACTTAAACAATGCGCCCCAGCGCCACATAAAACTCGTGAACCTGCTTGTCGCCGAGGCGAACGCCATGATGGAAGACCAGCTCAACACCATGATGCCGCATGTCAAAGACCAGACGCTTGCCTCCGGTGCACATCTGTTCCTTGCCGATGTAGAGATGTTTGCGCACCGGTTCACCTTCCCGCCGCCGGGCAAATCCTCGGGCGAGGTTCACGATGTGCTTTGCAAGACCTATCCGGAGGAGGCGATTGTTACGCTTGGGCTTGGTCCTGACTTTGCCGTAATACGCTCGCGCGGTGTCTTTATGAACATCCCTCAGATGGTGCGTTCCATGCGCGATGAGATGCCGGGCGCCGGTATTTCGGGCGGCGGTCACCTGGTTGTCGGCAGCATAAAGTTCGTGGAAGGCATGCGCAGCGAGGTAATCAAACGCATGATTGAGAAGATTTCCGAATTTCCGGTTCAATAACCGCTTTTTTTCCTTTGCATTTTTCAGGGATGTTTTTATGTGCGAAAATTTTTGTAATGTTCGACAGTAACGATACTTTTATATGTTCGCACTGCTAATATTTACGTGAGGTAAGTCAAAACATGACAAAAAACAATACCACAGAAGCAGGAAAAATAAACGCAACACAGTCCAAAATCCTCGGATACCTGAAAGCAGGCATTGAGAAGGGCGGCAAATTCTTCAAGGCAAAGTACATTGCAAAAGACCTTGGTCTTTCCTCCAAAGAAGTCGGAACCAATCTCGCCATTCTCGCAGACACCTGCGACGAACTGGAAATCTCCCGCTGGAGCTACTCCAACAGCACCACCTGGCTTGTCAAGGACAAGAACTAAATTCACCGCCAGCCGCGCAGCAGGCCGGCTATTACCGTTAACACCCCACACAAATCTTTTTTATGCTAATGCTGTTGCCTTCCCCCGGGTCGGGGGAAACAACGATATGCATCAAAACATATAAATAAAAGTCATCATTTACTCTACGTAAAACACCTTCGCGCTTTTGCCAAGCATCTCATCGGGCATGTCTCCGACGCCAAGGCCGTTTGCGGTTGTTTCAAGATAATAGTATTTGCGGCCGTCATACTCAAAATATGCGCCGCCGGATTCGACGCCGGCGATGCCGATTCCCATGTGGTCGTCAAATCTGATTAAGGCGACGTCACAGCCCATTTCTTTGAGTACGGCGGCAAGCAGGAAGGATTTATCCTCGCAGTCGCCGAAGCCGGCGCAGAGTGTTTCCACCGGATAGCGGTAGTATTCGCGCAAGCCTGTGCTTTCGAGGTCGCTAACATAGGGAAGCGACTGGACAAAGGCGCAGACGGAGGCAAACAGTTCGTCCCGGCTGAAGCCGGCTTCGGTTTGCTCAAGAAAATCCGCTGCAATCTTTTTTGCGAGTGCGCGGTTGTAGGGCTCTGCGGTGTAGTGCAGGTACTGGTTCAGATGCCGGGGTTCGGCGGCATACTGTTCATAGGCGGATTTGGGAAAGGTTATGGTATAGTTCCAGGAAGTCCCGCAGGCGTGCCAGGTAAAGGTGCGCGTATAGTATGTTTCATCAGCTCCCGGCTCAAGCGCGCCGTCGCCGAAGGTGACGGAGGGCAGCGTTTCGGCTTTGCGGTAGCTGTAGCCGTATGCGTCGATAAGGAAACTGCCGTCGCGCGAGAGTTTGACATATTCAACGCCTGAGTTTGCATCATAGGTTATTTTGTACCGGCCGGTTTCTGTTTCCCAGGTAAAGGGGCTTACCGTTTTGGTTTTGGCGTCTGCATACCAGTATTCTTTTCCGCTGCCGTCTTCGGCGAATTCGTAGTACAGGGTATAATAGTTGTTTTCCTTATCGGGCACCGGGTCAACAGAGCGCCAGATGCCGCAGATTGTGCGCGCGGCCGGCTCTGCGCGGTTTGTTTCATCAAATGTTACAAAAAGCGTCCGTTTTTCACCGGCATCAAGGGTGACTGATTCATAATATGTTTCATAGCCGTCCTTTTCGACAAACACGGCGTATTTGGAGCCGGGGGCAAGGGTGACTGCAAGCGGTGTTGTGCCCTGTTCTTTGCCGCCGATGGTAACCAGGGCCCCTGCCGGTTCGGAGGTGATGACGAGGGTGGCATCGCCCGGATTCGTGTCCCGCTCCTGTCCCGGGTGTGCGGCGGCATCGAGGGTAAACGCGGCGACTGCTCCCGCTGTAAGGAGGGCCCCTGCTGTAATGAGGATGATGATAAAAACGGGCGTTTTTTCCCGCGGGGGCGCGGATTTTGCTGCGG